>DKCF01000038.1:0-13664 GCA_002451435.1 Bifidobacterium sp. UBA6881
TGACGCGCATCGTTCCGATGTGGACGAATAAGGGTGGCGCACGGCATTGAAGCCGATGGCCACCCTTGATGTTCAATCGTTTTCCGGGAGCTGTCCCCGTTTTGCGGTCGGCGCCGGCGTCAGGCTTCTTTGACGCGCTGCGCGGTGGCGATCCACTTGTCGAGCAGGGCCGTGGCCTTGCCGGAATCCACCGTCCGTTCGGCGATCGCGTACGCTTCCTTGAAGCGTTCGGTCAATGTGGCGTCGGTGGAGACGAGATGGCCGTCGGCGACGATCGCCGATGCCGCGTTAAGCAACGCGGTGGTACGGAACGGCACGTTCTCACCGGCGAAGAAGTCACGCGCGAGCTTGGCGTTCAACGCGGGCTCACCGCCCTTCAGATCGGCGACCGTCACCTTGGCCAGACCGAGCTCCACCGTGGGGTCGAATTCGGTTTCCGTGACCTTGCCGTCCTTGAACTCCCATACCGACACCGGGCCAGTGGGAGCCATCTCGTCAAGACCCTCATGCGAGGTGTAGACCATACCGGTCTGGCCGTTCGCCGCGTACACGGCGGCCATGATCGGGCTCATCGTGCGGTTCGCGCAACCGACGGCCATGTGCTTCGGGGAGGCGGGGTTGGTCAGCGGTCCCAGCACATTGAACACGCATGGCACGCCAAGCGCGGCGCGAATCGGTCCCACGAAGCGCATCGCCGGGTGGAAGGTGCGCGCGAACGCGAACGCGATGCCGCACTCGTTGCCCACCGTGGCGACCTGCTCCGGAGTCAGGTCAAGCGGCAGGCCGAGCGCTTCGAAGCAGTCGGCGGTGCCGCATTTGGACGATGCCGCGCGGTTGCCGTGCTTGACGACCTTCACGCCGGCCGCGGCCGCGACGACGGCGCCCATGGAGGACAGGTTCACGGTGGCGGCGCCGTCGCCGCCAGTGCCGACGATGTCGGTGGTCTCGCCGCTGATATCCAGCGGAATGGCATGGGAGACCATCGCCTTGGCCGCGCCACGGACCTCATCCGGCGTCAGGCCCAGCTGCTGCTGCGTGGCGAGCACGGCTCCCACGGCGGCGGGATTGGCATTGCCCTTCATCAGGTCGTCGACGAACCACTCGGATTCCTCGGCGTCCAGATGGTTGCCCCCAACCAGCTTCGTGAGGATCGACTTCCATGTGATCTCGGCCATGATGCCCCTCCTTGACGCTCCAGCACGCCAGTATATTGTCATTTCGCCGCCAATTGTAGCCGTTCATGCCTTTCCCGTGCATGACCGTCCATATCACGAACATTCCCCTTTGCCGTCGTCGCGTCTTCTTTGGCAATCGTCAAAGCAATCTCTAAATCGATGGCAAATAATCCATGCGGCATTGCATGCTGCAAAACAAAATATGCGGTGAGGGGTGACTCCGTACTTGGATGCCACCCCTCACCGCATATTCAGCCGAGCGTCAGACGGTCAACGCCGCCCGCCGTCACTTCTCGTTCTGGCCGTGGCACATCTTGTACTTGCGGCCCGAACCGCACGGGCACTGGGCGTTCTTCGGCGTTCCCGGGAAGGTACGGCCATCCGCCCATGGGGAGTGCAATTCCGCGCTCTTCGGACGCTTGTTGGCCGGGACCTTGCCTTCGGCGTGGCTGATCGGCTGCATGCCGACGATGCCGGGCTCGTCCTTCTGCTCATCGGCGATCTCGTCGATGGTGGTCTTCTCCACCTCGTCATCGGTTTCCGGTTCCGCAGGAGCGGACTCGTCGGTGGCCGCGGCCTCGCCGTCGTCCAATCCCATCACGGCCTCGGCGGCATCCACCGCCTCATCCTCGTCGGATTCCGCTGTGGTGTCCTCGGTGGTGGCCACACGGTCGATGTCGATGTGGAACAGCAGCTGGATGGTCTCCTCCTTGATCGCCTCGATCATGGAGTTGTACATCTGGTAGCCTTCGCGCTGGTATTCGACCAGCGGATCGCGCTGGCCCATGCCACGCAGGCCGATGCCGTCCTTGAGGTAGTCCATCTCGTACAGGTGCTCGCGCCACTTGCGGTCGAGCACCGCCAGCACCACGCGGCGTTCCAACTGGCGCAGGCCGTCCTCGCCCAGCTTCTCCTCGATGTCGGAGTACTGGTCCTTGGCGTCGGAGACGATAAGCTCCTCAAGCGCCTTGACGGCCTTGTCGCCCTTGAGCTTGACGACGGCGTCCTTGGCGGCTTCCTGTTCGACCGCGATCGGGTACACGGTGGACAGCGCCTTGAACAGGCCTTCCCAATCCCAGTCCTTCGGCTTGTCGGAACCGTTGTTGGCGCCCTTGATGTAGCTCAACACGGTGTCGTCGATGAAGCGAAGGATGTCGTCGTGGATGTCTTCGCCCTTGAGCACCGCCTGGCGCTCCGCGTAGATGACGGTGCGCTGCTTGTTCATCACGTCATCGTACTTCAGCACGTTCTTACGGATTTCGAAGTTGCGGGATTCGACGGCCTTCTGGGCGGTGCGCACGCCCTTGGAGACGCTCTTGGATTCGATCGGCTCGCCCTCCGGCATGCCCTTGGCCATGACTCGCGCGACCAGCTGGGTGTTGAACAGACGCATCAGGTCGTCCTCGAGGCTCAGGTAGAAGCGGGATTCGCCCGGATCGCCCTGACGGCCGGAACGGCCACGCAGCTGGTTGTCGATTCGACGGGACTCGTGGCGTTCGGTGCCGAGCACGTACAGACCGCCGAGCTCGACGACCTCCTCGTGCTCGTCCTTGACCTGCTCCTTGATCTCGGCCAAGGTGCCAGGCCAGCGCTTCTCGTATTCCTCCGGGGTGTCGTCCGGCGAGTAGCCCTCGGACTTGAGCTTCGCGTCGGCGAGGAACTCGACGTTGCCGCCGAGCATGATGTCGGTACCACGGCCGGCCATGTTGGTGGCCACGGTGACCGCGCCCTTGCGTCCGGCGACGGCCACGACGGCGGCTTCCTTGTCGTGCTGCTTCGCGTTGAGCACCTGGTGGGGGATGTTGGCCACGTCGAGCAGCGACGACACCACTTCGGACGATTCGACGGAGGCGGTGCCCAGAAGCACCGGCTGGCCCTTCTTGTGGCGCTGGGCCACATCGCGCACGATGGCGGCGAGCTTTTCCTTCTTGGTGCGGAAGATCAGGTCGTCCTTGTCTTCGCGGATCATCGGCTTGTTGGTCGGAATCGGCAGCACGCCCAGCTTGTAGGTGCCCATGAATTCGGCGGCTTCGGTCTCTGCGGTACCGGTCATGCCCGACAGCTTGTCGTACATGCGGAAGTAGTTCTGCAACGTGATGGTGGCGAAGGTCTGGTTCTCGGCCTTGACCTCGACGCCTTCCTTCGCCTCGATGGCCTGGTGCAGTCCCTCGTTGTAGCGGCGGCCCGGCAGGATACGGCCGGTGTGCTCGTCGACGATGAGCACCTCGCCGCCGGTCACGACGTAGTCGCGGTCGCGCAGGAACAGTTCCTTGGCCTTGATGGCGTTGTTCAGGTAGCCGATCAGGGCGGTGTTGCTCGGTTCATAGAGGTTGTCGATGCCGAGATAGTCCTCCACCTTGGTGATGCCCGGATCGAGGATGCCGACGACCTTCTTCTTCTCGTCGACCTCGTAGTCCTCGTCGCGGTTGAGCTTCGTGACGAGACGGGCGAACTGCCGGTACCAACGGGTCACGTCGCCTTCGGCCGGGCCGGAGATGATCAACGGGGTACGCGCCTCGTCGATGAGGATGGAGTCGACCTCGTCGACGATGGCGAAGTGGTGTCCGCGCTGCACCAGATCGGACTTCTCCCACGCCATGTTGTCGCGCAGGTAGTCGAAACCGAATTCGTTGTTGGTGCCGTAGGTGATGTCGGCGTTGTACTGCTTGCGGCGCTCCGGCGGCTTCTGGTCGGTGATGATGCAGCCGGTGCTCATGCCGAGGAAACGGTAGACACGACCCATGAGCTCGGCCTGGTAGCTGGCCAGGTAGTCGTTGACGGTGACGACGTGGACGCCCTTGCCTTCGAGGGCGTTGAGGTACGCCGGCAGCGTGGCCACCAAGGTCTTGCCTTCACCGGTCTTCATCTCGGCGATGTTGCCCCAATGCAACGCGGCGCCACCCATGAGCTGCACGTCGAAGTGGCGCAGTCCGAGGGTACGCTTGGACGCCTCCCGCACGGTGGCGAAGGCTTCCGGCATGAGCTTGTCGAGGGACTCCCCGTTTTCGATGCGCTGCTTGAACTTGGCCGTCTGGCCCTTCAGCTCCTCGTCGTCGAGCGCGGCGATCTCATCCTCCAAGGCGTTGGTCGCCTTGGCGACGTTCTCGAGCTTCTTGAGCTGTCGCCCTTCGCCCATGCGCAGGGCTTTGTCAACGATATCTACCACAATCACTCCCTTTGTGTATGGTGCTTTCCCACCTGAGGATAGTAGACATATCGCATTTCCCGAAAAAAGCCGTCCATATTACGTAACTTCGTGCATATGCCAGGCCGGAGAACAGCAAAAGGGGCCCGCATGTCATCCATGCGGACCCCTTGGAGGAATCCTTGCGTCGGCCATCACATCATCCGACGCGCCTCATCCGATCACTTCGCGACGTTCTCCGGAGTGTCGATTTCGAAAACGCCATAGCTCCAGCCGTGACGGCGGTAGACGACGGACGGGCGTCCGGTCTCCTTGTTCACGAACAGGAAGAAATCGTGTCCAATCAGCTCCATCTCGTACAGCGCCTCGTCGATGGTCATCGGCTCGGCGATGTGCAGCTTGCGACGGATGACGATCGGGGTGTCGCCGACCTGGACCTCGACGGACTCGCCCGGCCCAAGCTCCGCGGCGACCGCATCGGCCGGGCTGTTGTTCGGCTCTTCGACGGGCTCCTCGACCTCCACTTCCGGCTCGACCGGGCCAAGGTCGACCGGAACCGGCTGGGTGTATCCACGACGGTGGTCCTTGCGACGGTCGCGGGTGCGGCGCAGACGCAGCGTCAGCTTGTCGAGCGCCAGATCGAGAGCGCTGAACTCGTCGGCGCTGGAGGCTTCGGCACGCACCACGGTGCTTCCCGCGATGACGGTGATCTCAACGCGCTTGGCGGTATCGGCCTGGCGCGGATTGCCCTCATGGGACAGCACGATCTGCACACGCTGCGCATCCGGCGCGATGGCGGTCACACGATTCATCTTGCTTTCGACAACGTCACGGAACCTTTGCTTGATCTGCGTATGACGTCCGGTAACGACGATTTCCATGTGGACCTCCCTAGAATCAAGCGGTGTTAGCCGCTATATACGGACCGAACAGCTGCTTCGTTGTTCGGTAGTCCTCATTGTAGCCGCGACATGAAGGATTTACCCGAAGTTCAGGCAAGAAAAAAGAAGTTTTTTTGACGCTTCCTTTTCGTCCCACCTTCTGTTAATATTGTGCTTTTGAGACCTCTTGATGACCGCGACCGATTCGTCGGTTGAGGAACTTCCGGGCTCCGCAGGGCACGATGGCGGATAACGTCCGCCCAGGGCAACCTGAGAGATAGCGCAGCAGAGAACAGACCGCCCGCCCGCAAGGGCAGGCAAGGGTGAAACGGCGGTGTAAGAGACCACCGGGCCACTGGCAACAGACGGTCGCATGGCAAGCCTCATCGGGAGCAAGGCCAAGCAGAAGACGTTCGAGGACTGCCCGTCCGATGTCTTCGGGTAGGCTGCTAGAGCCTGACGGCAACGTCAGGTCGAGATGGATGGTCATCCGTGCCGTTCGGCACGACAGAACCCGGGGTATAAGAGGTCTCATCTCCTTGGTTTTTGGTTTTCGACAAGCGTTCGCATCACACCTAAATACGGTCGCATGGCCCCGCGGAGCCGGCTGGCTCCGCCGTCAGAACAATTCCCGCGCGACCTCCCGCAAGACCTCAGGATTGTGGCCTTTCCGTCCGCCGGCGCTCCAGAAACGGCGTTTGCGCACCGCGGCATCAAGACCGGCGGTTCGCCGCGCGGTTCTGCGACCCAGTTCCCAAGCCGCCTCGGAGAACACGCCATCGGCTTCGGCCTCGTCGCAGACCATCTGGGCCAATCGTCGGTCGACCCCCTTGCGGACAAGCTCCATAACCGCTCCCCTGCGCCCCATCATCCGAGCCGCGCAATGACGCACCGCGGAATGGGCATAGGCTTCGTCATCGACCAGCTGAACGCGAATCAGACGCTCGATGACGTCTTCGACCGTTTCGGACGCATAGCCCTTGTCCAGCAGACGGCTTCTCAAGGCACCGGATGGTCGCGGAGCCGCGTCCAGCAACCGCAGCGCGGCTTCCCTGCAAGCGTCGATGTCATGGGAACGATCACGCGTTTCCTCTGATCCGCACACCACTCCGTTCGCGACACGCCCAGCGTGTCGCGCGTGTCGCGAACGCCGTGACGCACCCCGAACATGTTCGCCGTCAGCGAAAGGCATCCGTTCCCGTTTCGCGCCATCATCACCATCGACGGCACAAAACGGGCCTTCAGTCTCGGCTTTCGCCGGCTGAAGGCCACGCTCCTGAAGAAAACGCTCGGCTTCGATCACGACTCAGGCCTTGCCCGCGGTCTTGGCCGCCTTCGCGTCTTTGGAATCCGCCTTGGCGTCTCCTTCCGCGGCGGATTCGGACGATTCGGCGGAACCGTCTTCGGCGAACTGGTCGACGGGATCGATAAGACCGAATTCGGCCTTCACCTTGTTCTCGATCTCCTCGGTCAGCTCCGGATTGTCCTTGAGGAACTGGCGCACGTTCTCCCGTCCCTGGCCAAGCTGATCGCCATCGTAGGTGAACCATGAACCGGACTTCTTCACGACATTCGCCTGGAGCGCCATATCGAGCACGGATCCCTCCTTCGAAATGCCCTCTCCATAGAGCACGTCGAATTCGGCGGTTTTGAACGGCGGCGCCATCTTGTTCTTGACGACCTTCACCCTGGTGCGGTTGCCCACGGCCTCGTCGCCGTTCTTGATGGTCTGGATACGCCGGATGTCCATGCGCACCGACGCATAGAACTTCAGCGCCTTTCCTCCGGTGGTCGTTTCGGGGTTGCCGAAGAACACGCCGATCTTCTCGCGCAACTGGTTGATGAAGATGGCGGTGGTCCCCGCCTGGGCCAGTGCACCGGTCATCTTGCGCAACGCCTGGCTCATGAGCCTTGCCTGCAGGCCGACGTGGCTGTCACCCATCTCCCCTTCGATCTCAGCCTTCGGCACCAATGCCGCGACGGAATCGATGACGATGACGTCGAGCGCTCCGGAGCGAATCAGCATATCCGCGATTTCAAGCGCCTGCTCGCCATTGTCCGGCTGGGACACGATCAACGAATCGGTGTCGACGCCCAATTTGCGCGCATACACCGGATCCAACGCGTGTTCGGCGTCGATGAACGCCGCGACACCGCCGTTTTTCTGCGCGTTGGCCACCACATGCAACGCCAACGTGGTCTTGCCGGAGGATTCGGGACCGTAGATCTCCACGATGCGGCCCTTCGGCAGGCCGCCAATCCCCAGCGCCATGTCCAAGGCCAGGGAGCCGGTGGGAATGACCTCGACGTCCTGTTCCGGACGGTCGCCCAACCTCATGGCCGACCCCTTGCCGAAGCTTTTTTCGACCTGCGCCAGCGCCGTATCAAGCGCTGCCTTGCGGCGCGGATCGATGCCGTCCTCGGACTTGTGCTGTGCGGCGCCTTTCGCCGCGCTCGTCTGTGCCATGGCTTCTCCTTCAATAATCACGACGAATATGTGGCTTCACCATAAAAACCGGCGTCCCGCACGCGCAAGTCCGAACGGCCTTGGTGGTCGAAGGACGCGTATCGCGACACGCCGATATGCGGATACCCGGGAAATCGCACCTCCGGTTTTCCGAAAACGGCGACATGCTCCATCCGCGTTCGTCTGTCTGTGGACAACTATACCGCATCATACGAACATCTGTTCGAATCGACGTTTCGGAAACGCCGGGACCCATTGGGTCAGCGTATCGGCATCGGAGGCGCATTATGGTCCTTGCCCCACCGTTCGGCATCCGGAATGCCCATCTGGTCGCACAGCACGTTCCACACGACTCTGGGTTCCTCGCCCGCGTCCAATGCCTCGATCGCGGTCATGCCATCAAGACGGTCAAGCACCTGATCGTGCGCGAGCGCGCGCCCGTAGCCGCGTCCAAGCACTTCTTCGAGCAATTGCCAAAATTCACGTTCCTGCACGCGCTCCAGTGTACACAGCCCCGCGCGATCGCCATAGCGCCAAGCGCGAATCCCGCGACGCCGCGGCAAACGACGGCGGCGCGGATCCATCGAATGAATCCGCGCCGCCTATGGTCGACGTTCCGTTCAGCGTTCCATCGAGTCGAGGTAATCGGCCACCATGCGCAGCATCTGTGCGGTGGACAGTCCCAGCGCCTGGGAAATCGAAGTGAGCAGCTCGGAGCTTGCCTCTTTCTGCCCGCGCTCCACTTCGGAAAGATAACCCAAAGACACGCCGGCCTTCTCGCTGACCTCACGCAGCGTGCGCCGGTCGCGGGTGCGCAGATCGCGCAGAACATGGCCTATGGCCTCGCGCAACGAGACTTCCTTGACCTCCACGGACTGCTGGACGCTGGCCGCGGCGCGGCTTTGCGCGCGCTCGGCATCCTCCTCCTGCCACATCCGGCTCAACGCCGCCTGACGCTCGTCCTTGGCCTTCTTCGCCGCACGGGCACGCAGCACCTGCTGTTGGGCGAACATCACGGCGCGACGCTGGGCCGGTGTGAGCTCCCTCATGCGGGCGCTGCCCTGCCGTGCGACGGGAACCATAGGCTTGACTTCCATCTGCTCCTTGGCGAGTGTCGTCGTGTCCATTCCTCCAGCCCCTTTCACTGAATGAGTCGTCCACTTGGGTCAACACCAATCTTGAAAGATTATTCCTGAGAATCACCTGAGAGAACGCTCAGTTTTCGCAGAACGCATTGCACGGTGGCGTGCCTGACATCCTCCCGGCCGCCCGAAAGCCGCAACTCGTATGCGAGCGTGCGTCTCATGCCAAATCCCCCGAATCCGGCAGGCACGGAACAGGCGACATACACCAGTCCCGCGGGCTTGTCGCCGTCCGGTCCGGGGCCGGCCACGCCGGTGGTGGACAGGCCGATGACTCGGTCCCCGTCTTCGCTCTGCATGTACAGACGCGCGGTGTTCGCCGCCATCTGCCGGGCCACCTCGGGATGGACGGCGCCTTCGCGCTCCAGCAACGTGGAATCCACACCGAGCACGGACGCCTTGGCGCGTATATCGTAGGTCACCGCCGAACCGAGGAACACCTTCGAGGCCCCCGGGATGCGGACGAAGGCATCGGCCAGAAGTCCCCCCGTCAGGGATTCCGCCGCCGCGATCTTGAAGTGATGCTTCTCACAATATGCGAGGACGGTCGCCGCCAGATCATCGCGTCGCGATTGATCGGAGACGACCGTCGAAGTCAGTTCCGCCATTACGCTACTTGGTCTCCCCGCCGGAACGCCGCGAATCGTCGGTGGACGCCTTCTTGCGGCCGCCGAAGGTGTTGACCAGATATTCGCCGCCCGAGTACAGGCACAGGATCAGCGCCAAATAAATCAGCGCGTAGGTGATGGTGTAGTAGACCGTCATCCACATCGGAGTGGATTGCAGGCTGCTGGATGCCAGACTCCACATCGGCAGCATGAGCATCGCCAGTCCGATGCACTGGCACAGGGTCTTGTATTTGCCGGCCTGGGACGCCGCGATGACCTTGCCGCCGGTATCGATCACGAAGAAACGCATGACGGTGATGCCGATCTCACGCAGCAGGAAGAGGGCGGTGACCACCCATCCGAGGATCGGGTTGCCGAATTCGTTGAATGCCGCGGCGACGATGAGGGTACCGCAGGTGAGCAGCTTGTCGGCGATGGGATCCATCAGCTTGCCCAGTTCGGTGACCTGGTTGTATTTGCGGGCCATCCATCCATCGAGTTTATCGGTGCATGCGGCGATGATGAAGATGATCGCGGCCACCCAACGCATGGTCACGTTGTTCAGTCCCCATGCTCCGGCCTTGACGTACAGTGCCAGAAACACGACAACCAGGATGATGCGGGAGAAGGTGACGATGTTCGGCGGTGAATTCCACCCATCGAGCAGTGATGATTTGCGTTCTTGCTTTTCCATACCGTCCACGTTACCCCAATACTTCTACCTACCGCCACACGATGTTTGCGCGTCATTCACCTCGTCTCCGCGTCATCCGATGCGGAGGCGCCCGCGGTGAGCGATGTGGTCTCCCCCTTGATGAAGGCGAGCACCTGCGGCAGGTCGGCGGGCTGCACCAGCACCTCTCGCGCCTTGGAACCTTCGGACGGGCCGACCACGCCACGGGATTCGAGCAGGTCCATGAGCCTTCCGGCCTTGGCGAATCCGACACGCAGTTTGCGCTGCAGCATCGAAGTGGAGCCGAATTGCGTGGATACCACGAGCTCGGCGGCCTGCAGCAGCACATCCATGTCGTTGCCGATGTCCTCGTCGGGCTCGATGGCCTTTTTCTCGGCCTCCTTGGCCATTTCCTCGATGTCCTCACGGTAATGCGGCTTGCGCTGGGTGCGCACGAATTCGACGGCGCGGCGGATCTCCGACTCATCCACCCATGCGCCCTGCACGCGGATCGGCTTGGCCTGCCCCATGGGCAGGAACAACGCGTCGCCTTGACCGATCAGCGTTTCGGCGCCGGTGGCGTCGAGGATGACGCGCGAATCCGTGGCGGAGGAAGTGGCGAAGGCGAGCCGTGACGGGATGTTCGCCTTGATCAGACCGGTCACCACGTCGACCGACGGCCTCTGGGTGGCGAGCACCAGATGGACGCCCGCAGCTCGCGCCAGCTGCGTGATGCGCTGGATGGAGCTTTCCACATCGTTTTTGGCGACCATCATCAGGTCGGCCATCTCGTCGACGACCACGAGGATGTACGGGTAGGGCGCCACCTTGCGTTTCGATCCGGCCGGCGCATGGACCTTGCCGGCGCGCACCGCGGCGTTGAAGTCCTTGATGTGCCGGAATCCGAAGAATTCGAGGTCGCTGTATCGGGCGTCCATCTCCTTGACCACCCATTCGAGCGCCTGGGCGGCCTTCTTCGGGTCGGTGATGATCGGTGTGAGCAGGTGTGGAATACCCGCGTACGCGGACAGTTCGACGCGTTTCGGATCGACCATGATCATGCGCACCTGGTCGGGCGTGGCCCGCATGATGATCGAGGTGAGCATGGAGTTGATGAAACTCGATTTGCCGGAGCCGGTGGCGCCGGCCACGAGCAGATGCGGCATTTTGGTGAGGTCGGCCGTCACGAAATGGCCTTCCACGTCCTTGCCCACGCCGGTGAGCATCGGATTCGGATCGCTGACGGCCTTGTCGGACCGAAGCACGTCGCCGAGCACGACGGTCTCGCGGTCGGCGTTCGGGATCTCGATGCCGATCGCGGACTTGCCTTCGATCACCGACAGGATGCGCACGTCGGAGCTGGCCACCGCATAGGCGATGTTCTTCTGGAGGTTGGTGACCTTCTCGACCTTCACGCCCGGTCCAAGCTCCACCTCGTACATGGTGACGGAAGGTCCACGCAGGAATCCGATCACCTTGGCGTCCACCTTGAATTGCTGGAAGGTGCCGGTCAGGGCCCGGATCACACGATCGTTCTCCGGCGTGTGCGCGGCATGGGGCGCGCCCTTCTTCAGCATGCCGAGATCGGGAAGATGGTACGGTCCATCGACGACGGGAACGGTTTCGGACGATTCGCCCGCGTCCGGATCGTCGACGACCTCGCCCGTGGCGGCATCGACCATGACCTCGTCGCCGTTGGACGTGCCGTCCGCGTCGATGACCGACCACGGGTCGGCCGGGGCCGCGCCGACCGGCTTGATTTCATCGGACGGCGTGGAAGCCGGCATCGTGCCGCTTGGCGTGCCGATCGGTTCCGATGCGAAGGAGCGCGCCGGCTGCGGCATCGGAACCGTGCCGTCGGATGCGTCCGAATCATAGTCGAATGAGGAGATGCTGCGCGGCGTATGACCGTATGATCCATCGACCATGGTCTCCGCGGCCTGCCCATGGCGTTCGGCCGCGGTGGTGTACGCCTCGTCGCCGGCGTAATGGTCGAGCCGTCCTTGTTCCTCATGCCGTTCCCTGCGTGAGGCGAACCATTGCGACACGCGTCCGAACAGTCCCGGGGCACGACCGCCTGCCTGCTCGTCTTCGCCGACGTCATGGGTGGGAACGCCGTCCGCGAACGCGATGGTATCGTCTCCGACGCGCGTCTCGTCGGGGAATCGTCCGCGATCGGCGCCATCGTCATCGGAGCCGAAACCGAACCATGCCACGGCCGCCCGCACCTTGTCCGGGATTTCGACGACGGAAGTGCCGGTGATCAACAACAGGGAGAACAGAATCACCACGACGAATATGACGATGGCGAACGCCTTGGAAAGCCCCCATGCGAGCGGGCAGCCGAGCACATATCCGAGCAATCCTCCGGCATCCTGCAACGCCGACATGTCGAATCCGTTCGTGTCGGACGCGAACGCCGCGTCGAGTATGGAACAGATCGACCAGAAAATCATCGACCAGCCCAGCGCCATACGGGCGTTGTCCACGCTGTGTTCGACCTTGCGCATCAGGCTGTACACCACCAACGCCAGGAAAATCGGCAGCACCACGCTCATCACGCCGAACGCCCCCGAGGCGACCGCGTGGAGGACGCGTCCGAACGGCCCTTGGACGCGGAACCATTCCGAGGCGCAGAAAAGCACCGCGAGTATCACCATTACGAAACAGGCGATGTCGCGATGGTACGTCGACAGAACCCCCGGCGACGTCCGCTCCGCGGCCCCCATGACCTTGGTGTCGCCTGAACGCGCCTTGCCGGCGGAGCCTTTGCCGCCCGATTTCGAATGCGAAGATGTTGATCGTGCCATAACGGGCATCAGTTTACCCATGGGCACCACCATCGCGCTATCATCAGGGGCTATGACTCCTGCGGAACGTGCGAGCGCAGTCGCATTCGCGTTGAGAAACTGCGCGTTGGATGCGATGGCTCCGGGGCGCGTGGCTTCGCGGTCGGCCGTCGAGTACGAGCACGGGCTGCTTGGCCCGTCGCGTCTGGTGGCGTCGGCCGACCGCGATGGCACTGTCGCATCCGGCGTGTTCGCGAGGACGGTGCTGTTGGCGGAACATGGATGGCGCCATTCCGGCGGCCTTGACGAATTGCGCGCGATACACCATGGCCTGTTCCGTGGGATTCGGGACGATGCCGGCGAGTTGCGTGTGGATGGCGGTCCCGGGTTCTTTCCCGCGTCGTTGATCGAGACCGGCGCGGGAAACATCGCCGCACAGCTTGAGCGGGAGCGCGGGCTCTCATGTCTGGATCGTGACGTGTATGTTCGCCGCGTCGCATCGGTCTACGACGAACTCGGATTCCTGCATCCGTTCGCCGAGGGCAATGCGATGGTGCTGCGGATCTTCGCCTCGCGTCTGTCGCATGACGCCGGATGGGATCTGGATTGGGGCGCGGTGACGCGGGATACGTACGAACGGGCGAAACGAGCCGCCTTCCAGGGCCGGACCGATGCGTTCGAAGGTGTGTTCGACGCCATCGTGCGGCCGGTGAATCCGACCAGGGTGTTCCTTATCGCGGGATGGGACCAAGGTCCGGCGCACTGATCCCGTCCGTCGTCAGCG
>DKCF01000038.1:13737-33519 GCA_002451435.1 Bifidobacterium sp. UBA6881
CCGGTCAGCGCGCGGCGATGTCGCCGAGATGGTGCTGCGTGTAGGCGTCGGCCTGCGCGTCGATCGCGTCGTAGTCGCCGGCATCGGCGTGTTCGATGATGGCCATGGCGTTGTCGATCAGCGCCGGGTTCAGCGCCTGCAGCCAGTGGATGCGCGGATCGCGGCCGAACCAGCCCATCTGCTTGCGGGCGAGGCGTCTCGTCTTCTGTGCGATGGCGATGAACGTGTCGTCCAGATCGCACAGCCCGTCGAGGTAGTCGATGACCTGCTGGTAGCCGAGCGCCTTGCCTGCGGTGATGCCGAGACGGGGGCGCAGCCGTTCCACTTCCTCGATGAATCCTCCGGAGAGCATCCGCTTGGTGCGGATGTCGATGCGCCGGTCGAGTTCCTCGCGCGGCAGGTCGAGGCCGATCTGCACGGTGGGAATCACGTACCGGTAGTGCGGCAGGCTCGCCGAATACGGACGTCCGGTCACCTCGATGACCTCGAGCGCGCGGATGGTGCGGCGGGGGTTGTGCGGATCCATGCGCGCCGCGGCCTCGGGATCCTTGGCCTTCAGCTCGTCGAACAGCGCTCCCGCCCCTTCGGTCTTTTCACGCTCCTCAAGTTTCCTGCGCACGTCGGGATCGGTGCCGGGGAAGGAGATGTCGTCGATCGCGGCACGCGCGTACAGACCGGAGCCGCCGACGAGGATCGGCCGCACTCCCCTGCCCTGCAGTTCGGCGATCGTGGCGCGCGCGATCTTCTGGAATCGGGCCACCGACATCGCGTCGTCGGGTTCGATGAT
This sequence comes from Bifidobacterium sp. UBA6881, assembly GCA_002451435.1. GTDB lineage: Bacteria > Actinomycetota > Actinomycetes > Actinomycetales > Bifidobacteriaceae > Bifidobacterium. The sequence continues at coordinate 14,525 of DKCF01000038.1, forward strand.
GTCGATCAGATGGTGTCTGACCTGCGCCTGCTCCTCGGCGGTCGCCTTGGCGGTGCCGACGTCCATGCCGCGGTACATCTGGTAGGCGTCGGCGTTGACGATCTCCGCCTGTTCGCCTTTGGCCTGCAGCGCCTTGGCGATGGCGATGCCGAGGCCGGTTTTGCCGGATGCCGTGGGACCGACGATGGAGATGACCTTCCGCTGACGGACATCGGATGGCAGTTCGTCGCGTTCAGTGTCGGATGGCATAGGTCTGCCCCGCTTTCGGATCGGGATCGGCGATGAGGTTGTGCTTGCCGGCGTGGGTGACGGTGGCCGTCACGAAATCGCCGATCTGTGGCGTCGGTTCGCCCTCCGGTACGCCGACGTGCACGAGCACGCCGGTTTTCTCACGGCCGGTGACGCGATGGGTGGCGGCGTCCTTCTTGCCGGACGCTCCGGTGACCATCACTTCGACGTCGCGGCCCTCGAACGTCTTCAGATTCTCCGCGGTGATGCGCTCCTGCAACGCCACGAGCCGTTCGAAGCGATCCTGGACGACGTCGTGGGGCAGTTGCTCCATCGCCGCGGCCGGGGTTCCCGGACGCGGCGAATAGATGAAGGTGAACGCCGACGAGAAGCGGGCCTCCTCGACCACGCGCATCGTCTCCTGGAAGTCCTCCTCCGTCTCGCCGGGGAAACCGACGATGATGTCGGTGGAGATCTGCGCGTCCGGCATCGCCTCACGGATCTTGCGCAGGATGTCGAGAAACTTCGCGGAACGGTAGGAGCGGCGCATCGCGCGCAGGATCCTGTCGGAACCCGATTGCAATGGGAAATGCAGCTGGTGCATGACGTTCGGAGTCTCGGCCATGGCCGCGATCACGTCGTCGGTGAACGCCGCGGGATGCGGCGAGGTGAAGCGCACGCGTTCCAGCCCTTCGATGTCGCCGCACGCGCGCAGCAGCTTGGAGAACGCGAAGCGGTCGCCGATGCCGTATCCGAAGGAGTTCACGTTCTGTCCCAGCAGCGTCACCTCCTTGGCGCCGTCGTCGACGCATTGGCGGATTTCGGCGAGGATGTCGCCGGGACGGCGGTCATGCTCCTTGCCTCGCGTGGTCGGCACGATGCAGAACGTGCAGGTGTTGTTGCATCCCACGGAGATGGACACCCAGCTGGACACCTTCGACGCGCGGTCGGTCGGCAGCTGGCTTGGGAAGTAGTTCAGATCCTCCTTGACCTTGACCTGCGCGTGGCCTTCGATTCGCGCCTGGTCGAGCAGCTGCGGCAGCGCCCCGATGTTCTTGGTGCCGAACACCGCGTCGACCCAGGGGGCCTTCTTGGCGATCTTCTCACGGTCGAGCTGCGCCATGCAGCCGCCGATGGCGATCTGCAGGTTCGGGCGTTCCCGCTTCATCTCGGCCCACAGGCCGATGGTGCCGTACATGCGCTCCGCCGCGTTCTCGCGCACCGCGCAGGTGTTCATGACGATCAGATCGACGTCATGGTCCTCATATTGCCGTTCCGTGGCCGGAACGTATCCGTTCTTCTCCAGCACGCCGGCGATGCGCTCTGAGTCGTGCACGTTCATCTGGCATCCGAGCGTGTGCACGTAGAACACGCCCTTGCCCCTCGACGGGACGCCCTCGGCCGGTTCGGCCAGTTTCGAGGCGCGCTCCGCCTCGGTCATCATATCTTCATTCATAACGTTCCATGCTATCGGCAGGGATTGTCAGGCGGGAAACGCCGTGATGCGCGGATATCGTGAATCCGGCATGGGCTTCGTCCGGTTTTCCAGTCCCTTCCCAGATTCATAGGGAAACGTGTGGGTACACTGTTGCCCGTGATACTTGACAGACAGAACCGCATCAACACCACGGAGCTCAAGGCGCGCCTGAGCGACATCGATTTCGGCGACGGGACGTTCTCCGCGGACCAGATCACCGAGTTCATCGACCAGATGCAGGTGTACGAGGGCGCGATGTACGAGATCAGCACCAAGCTGGAGATCCTCGATTCCGAATTCCAGGTGCGTTTCGCGCACAATCCGATCCATCATATGGAGCGCCGTCTCAAATCCATCGATTCCATCATCGGCAAGCTCAGGAGGCGCAATCTTCCGCTCACCGTCAACGCCGTCAAGGACAACCTCTTCGACGTGGCCGGCGTGCGCGTGATCTGCAACTACCGCGACGACGTGTACTCCGTGGCGAATTATCTGTCCGCGCAAAGCGACATCCAGGTGCTGCGCGTCAAGGACTACATCAAGAATCCGAAACAGAACGGATACCGCTCGCTGCATGTGATCTTCGCGGTGCCCGTGTTCCTGTCGTCGGGACCGCATTACACGCCCGTCGAGGTGCAGCTGCGCACCATCGCCATGGACTATTGGGCGAGTCTCGAACATGCGCTGCGGTACAAGACCGACCTGCCGGATTCCAAGCTCGCCGAGCACTCGCAGACCCTGCTCGACTGCGCGCGCAGCCTGCAGAACGTGGAGACGCAGATGCAGAACATCCACCGCGACATCAACGGCGCGCCGCAGGTGGGCGAGGCTCCGAAGACGAGCTGACCGCAGAGGCCATTCTGCCGGCATATCCGATGAATCTGGACGAAGGTCCGTGTTCCGAACACCGCGTTTCGGGACGCGGACCTTCGTCATCCACGGCGCATGCGCGAACCCGGAATCCTCGCCGGCATCTGGGCAAGCACCGTCCCCGCGAAAATCAGCGCGCATCCGACACAGGCGCGCGGCGTCATCGTCTCGCCGAGGATGATGACGCCGCCGACCGCGGAGAAGAACGATTCGAGCGACATGATCACCGACGCCCGGGTCGGCGGAACCAGCTGCTGCCCGACCACCTGCAGCGTGTAGGCCACTCCGGCGGAGCACACGCCCGCGTATACGATCGCGAACCAGCTGTGTGTGGCGCCGTTCCAATCAATGGACCCCTCGAACAGCGAGCCGATCCAGCTGAGCGCCGCGGTGGTGGCGATCTGGCCGAATGAGAGCAGAATCGGATCCATGTCGCGTCCGAACGTGTCGATGATGAGAATGTGTCCCGCGAACAGCACCGCGGTGAGCAGCAGCACCACATCGGCCACCGTGATCGAGCCGAACCCGTCGGTGACGCACAGCAGGTAGAATCCGACCACGGAGATCGCGACGCTGACCATGACGCCCGCGTGCACGCGACGCCGCAGAACGACGAACGCCAGCAACGGCGTCATCACGATGTACAACGCCGTGATGAATCCGGAACGGCCGGCCGACCCGGAGTACAGGATGCCGTATTGCTGGACGGTGCTGGCGGTGAACAGTACCACGCCGCAGATGACGCTTGCCACCACGGGATTGCCCAGCCAGGCCGGCATCGTCATCTTCCGCCCATCGCCGAAGACGACGTCCGGCCCATGCCCCGCCGCGCGACGGGCGCGCTCCCTGCGCGCGATGCCGTCGCGGCGAAACCACAGCAGCGGCAGCAATGAGACGGCGCCCAACGTGAAACGGGTGGCGCCGAAGAACAACGGCGTCGTGGAATCCATGCCCTGCACCTGGGATACGAACGCGAATCCCCAAATCATGGCGGTCAATACCAGGCAGGTCATGCCGCCGATTTCTTTCCTCTGCATGAGCCACCACCGTAGGGCACGCATCACGGCAAGAAAAAAGCCTGACCATATTCTGGTCAGGCTTGGATTTCCGCGACGCCCGGAAACGTACCACGGCGGCTATGTTCAGTCGCGGTTGCCGAGCAGCTGGAGGATGTACAGGAACATGTTCACGAAGTCCAGATACAGGTTCAGCGCGCAGATGATGGAGATCTTCTTGACCATGTCCTCGCCCTGCCCCGCGTACTGCGCCATCAGCGCGCGCGTGGCCTGTGCGTCGTAGACGGTCATGCCGGCGAACAGCACGAGACCGATGGCGGAGACGACCATCAACGTGGTCTGTCCCGGAGCGAAGATCATGAGCAGCACCTCGGCGACGATCAGCACGACCAGGCCGACCATGAGGATCGGACCGGCCTTGAGCATGTTGATCTTCGTGGTGCGGCCAAGCATGGTGAGCGCGAAGAAGAAGCCGGCGCACAACGCCAGCGAAAGGCCGATGGATCCCAGATCGTACACCGCGAAGATGGTGCTCAGCGTGAAGCCCATGATCGCCGCGTACACATAGAACATGACGCGCGCCGTGCCAGGCTTGATCTGGTGGATGCGGGCGCCGAGATAGATGGCGAGGCCGATTTCGATGATGGCCGGCGCGAGCATGCCGAAGACGCCGGTGGCTTGGATGAGCGCGATGTACAGGCCGCTCATCTGCGTGAGCACCGCCACGATGGCCGTGACGATCAGGCCGACGGTCATCTCGCCGTACGCGCGGGAGACGGAGACGCGCTGCGCCTCCTCGTAGGAGTACGCGGCCTGCGTCGGAACCGCGGCGGCTCCGTTCGACGCATAGGCGTAGTTCTGCTGACCCTGACCATATGGCTGCTGCGGAACGTACTGGTAATTGCCGTACTGGTTCTGCCCGTACTGGTTCTGCCCGTACTGAGGCTGGCCGTTGCCGTACTGCTGCCGGCCGTTGAAACCATTGGCGTTGTTGCCCTGGGGCTGCTGACCGAATGTCATGATCGCTCCTTTTTCTCGATTGCGCACCACAATACGACAATTGCCTGATGATTTCATGGGAACCGGTTCCGCGCCGGCTCCCGTATGGCGTGCCGTCAGTCGTTCAGATGCTGGATGGCGTAATCGGCCTCCTCCGCGGTGAATTGGTCGCCGTATTCGCTGGTGAGCTGGTCGCGGATCGCCTCGGGGGACATGGCCATGGTCTCCTGATAGTTCTTCGCCGCGGCGAGCGCGTTCGCGTTCCAGTCGGCTTTCACGTTGTCGACGGCGTATTGGGCCGCCTCCTGGGAGAACTGGCCGCCGTATTCGCTGGTGAGCTGTTTGAGCAGACCCGCCTTCGACATGTGCATGGTGTTGGCGTAGACATCGGCCTGCCGCAAGGCCGACTTGTATTCCGCGGGAACCGATTCCTCCTTTTTCTGTTGTTCGCTCTGAGCGTCCTGCCGCCCCTGTTTCGCATCCGTTGACCGCTGGGATTGCGCGGACGACGTCGTCTGGCCGCCGTTCGTCGAGGATCCGTTTCCGCCCGAGACGCCGATGACGGCCAACGCCGCCACGACGATGACGAGCCAGAACCATAGGCGTCTGTACAACGGTTTCTTCGTCTTCGGCTGTGCTGATGGCATCGGTTCCGCAGGCTGTGGCTGCTGCGTGGTGTGGAGACCGCTCATGATCGTTCCTTCTTCTCGTAATGATTGAAACACCATCGAGCGTATGGGAACATGGCCGTCGGCGGTATTGGACGAAAGGCCAATTCCGGTTGCCCTTTCGTGCGCGTCCGGCGGTACGGAAGGCCACTGGCGTCTTTCGGCATGCGCCCCGATAATGGTGGGTATGAACGAGAAGACGAGTTCCCCAGCCGTGGTCGAGGTGCCGGTGCGCAGCAGAATCTGGTGCAGCCCGCTGATGGTATGCTGCGCGGATCTCATGTGCCTTACGCAGGCCTCGTTCGCATCGCAACAGTTCGACCAGGATTCGGCGGCATACACATGGGCCGTCATCGGCATACTGCTGGCGTTCGCCTCCGGATTTCTTCTGCTGGCGCGCTCCCGGCACCCGCGCGCCACGTTCCTCGCCTCATGCGTCCTGGTGTTGGTCTTCCCCTATGATTCCACCATCGCGCTTATGGCGTTGACCGCGCTGCTGGCAAGACGGAACGATTCCACGCTGACCGTCCGCGCCACCATTCTGGCCGGCTTCGTCACGCTGGCCTCGCAATTGCGCGACGCAACGAAATCCCCGGAGGCGTCGTTTTGGCATGCGGTCTTCGCCAAACCGTACACCGGCAGGCAGTATGGCAACGAGCTGGTGATGCTGGCCGACGAGCGCACCGTCATCATCACCGCGGTCGTAGCGGCTTCGCTGGAATTGGTCATAGCGGTTCTCGCGGGATTGCATATCCGCTCACGGGCGCTTGCGTCGATGGCCGCGGCCAAGGCCGACGCGGCCGGAGCGCAGGTGGCACGGCTCGAAACCACGATCGACAGCCGTCAGCTGGCCGACGCGATCGCGGCCGAGGCGCATGACACGCTCGCCCATTCGTTGTCGCTGCTGGCGTTGAACGCGAGCGCGCTGCATGCCGAATCCGTGAGGCTCGGCCGGGAGGCGAATGCGATGGACCCCTCCCGGATGACCGAGGCGGCGGAACGAATCGCCGAAAAAAGCGAGGACATCCGCAAACAGGCCGCGGGGGCTTTGGACGAGGCGCACAGCATCATCGATATGCTGAGACATCCCGAACAGGCGCGCATGCAGTTGGCCCCTTCCGATGAAACGTCGTTGACCCGCGATTCGTTGGATGCGCTTATCGGCGACGCGCGTGCGGCCGGCATGCACCTGAACACCTGGATCGACATCCAGCAACTGGGCCGGCTCAACGACGCGGTAGGCAAGATCGCCTACCGTGCCATCCAGGAGGGCATGACCAACGCCAGGCGGCATGCGCCCGAAGAACCCGTTTCCTTGGAAGTGTCCGCGAACCCCACGGCCGGCGTGCATGTGCACGTCTCCAATCCCACGAAGGCCGGAACCGTCTCCCCGTCCCGTCCGGGCGCCGGTCTGCCGGGGCTCGCGGAACGCGTGCGGAAGGCCGGCGGAACATGCCGGTTCGGTTTCGACGACCGGCATGCGTTCCATGTGGACGTACGGCTACCATGGGTGGCGTGAGTACCGCAGAAAACGCAACAGACCAATCGCCGATAACCGTCAGCGTCATCGACGACGATCCGATGATATGCCAGGCCATGCGCATGATCCTTGAGGATTATTCGTCGGGCCGGCTGCGCGTGGCATCGACCTGCACCAATGGCGAAGAGGCCATCCGGCACGCCACGGAAGAGCATCCCGACGTGGTGTTGATGGACATCGCCATGCCGGGCATGGACGGCATCGAGGCCACGCGACGGCTGCGCGCGCTCCCCCGGCCGCCACAGGTGCTGATCCTGACCTCTCTGAGTCCCAGCGGCACGGTGGAACGCGCCATCGAAGCCGGAGCGGGAGGATTCGTCTCCAAAACCGATGCCCCGGAAGACATCATCCGCCGCATATGCGGCATATGCGAGGACACGCCGCAATTCAATCCCGCGAGCCAACGTCAGCTCATCACCGAACTGCACGCACGGCAATCCCAATCGCGGCGCGATGAGGCGCGGACCATGCTCGACGCGCTGCCCGAACGCGAGCGCGAAGCCGTCATCCTCGCCGCGGACGGCCATACCAACGCGCAGATAGCGCAACGCATGTTCATCTCCGAGCGCACGGTCAAGGCGCATATCTCCTCCGCAGCGGACAAATTGTGCATGAGCCGCATCCAGATGGCGCGGCTGGTGGAGCGCGCCGACCTGCCGCCGCGCCCCTGACCCACGGCCGGCAAGACAACCCCGGACCATAGACTGGGGTCATACGGAACGACGGGCGGAAACCCAACGAGGAACGGTGGTCATATGTCAATCAACGCAACGGAAAAGCCTCTCGGCAAGGTGTTCACCTCCGACTACCGGTTCGTAATCCCCTCATTCCAACGCGCGTACACATGGCAGACGGAGAACGTCGAACAACTCGTCAACGACCTGCAGGACGCCTGCGCGCATCCCGAAACGCCGTATTTCCTCGGTTCGCTCATCCTCGTCAAGGACGGACACGGCAAATACCAGGTGATCGACGGGCAACAGCGACTCATCTCCCTGTCGATCATCATCGCCGTATTGCGTGACCTCGAAGACGACCCCGACCTCATCGACGCGCTCAGCGGGCTCATTCTGGAGCCGGGAGACAAGCTCCGCGGCATCAAGGCCGAGCCCCGGCTCAAACTGCGCGAACGCGACGCCGGCTTCTTTCGCATGTACGTGCAGGAAGGGGACCTCGAGGGATTGTTCGACCTACGCGACAACGACATCGCGTCGCACGCGCAGCGCAACATCGCCCTCAACACCAGGCAGGTGTTCGACATGCTCGCCACGATGCCGGCCAAGGAACGGCGCCGGTTCGCCTCCTATCTGGTGAACGCGGTCACTCTGGTGATCGTCACCACCGACGACCTCGCCGGCGCGCACCGCATCTTCGACGTGATGAACATGCGGGGAGTGCCGTTGACGGCCTCGGACGTGTTCAAGGCGCGCACCATCGCCGAAATATCGTCGGCGGCACGCAACGCCTACGCCACACGGTGGGACGACATCATGGACCCGCTCGGCGACGACGCCGGCACGCTCGAGGAATTCTTCTCCGACCTGCATCTCATCGTCTCGCACAAAGCCGTATGCGCGCGGCTCCTCGACGAATTCCGCAAGGACGTGCTCAAACCATACGCGAAGAAACACAACACCATCGCCTTCATCGACGAACTGCTCGCGCCCTACGCCAACGCCTGGCGCATGCTCGAACACCCCACCGACACGAGCCTTCCCGACAACGTCGTCGCCCTGCTCGTATCGCTCAACGACTATCCGACCACCGACTGGAAACCCGTGGCCATGTGGGCGCTCGTCAACTCCATCCGCAATCTCGGCGACGCCGACATACGCATCTTCGCCGCGCCCGGCAGCCACACGACCGCGCACGATGCGACGGGCCGCGCCGAAACGCCGCTGCAGCTGCACGACATCGACAGACTCCGAGGCATCCTCGCCGCGTTGGAACGCGTCACCGGCATCGACAGCCTCAACAGGCAAAGCCCGCTCGCCCGACGCACCCGCGCCGCAGGAGCCATACGCGACCTCGACAAAAACCGCACCCTTCAGCAAATACGCGGATTCCTCATCACCGACGAGGACCGCCGGACGGCGCTCGCGCATCTGCGCGGCGAGCTGCAGACCAGTCCGGCCATGAAAAAACTGCTGCTCATCCGCGCCAACGAGCAGAAGGCGGGCCATCGCATCACCCGTCCCCGCAGCCTCAAAGCCATGCCGATACTGCCCGAGCAGGTCGGCAAGACATCCGATTTCGCCGCATGGTCCGAAACGGCGCGGGACCACTGGACCAACCGCATCGGCAATCTCGCGCTCACCCAGGCCAATGAAAGCCAGATGGCGCCGCTGTCCGCATACGCGCAACGGCGCGACCGCATGCTGCTTTCCGCAAGCTCCAGACGATTCCCGTTGACGGCCGAGCTCGGCGACATCGCCGAATGCACGCCGCAGACGCTGCAATGCCGTCAGGATGAGACCATCCGGCTCATCGCGGACCACTGGAACATCAGGTATGACGCGGAGCACACCGACCTCTCCGCGCTCAGCGAAGAGGCCCTCACCGTGGGGACCGCCAAGGACTCCCCCACGTCCAAGCGCGTCACCATCAAGCAGGTGCTCGCGGCCGGACTGCTCATTCCCGGAGAGACCCTCGTATGGAACCGGCCCCGCAAGGGCGAACGGTGGATCGCCATCGTCACCGCGGAAGGCAGGCTCCGTATGGATGACGGCAAGGAATACGGCACGCCCACCGCCGCGGCCCGTTCCGTCGGAGGAAAATCAGCGGGACTCAATGTCTGGAAACGCACGTCGAACGGTCAGAAGCTCAGCGACGTCTGGAAGGCATACCGGCTCAGAAGGCGTTGACGACGCGTTTTCATCTGACCCACGCCAAGGAGTCTACCGCCAGGAAAGCCATTCGACGGCGAGTTTGGTGCGATTGGGGATATTGGTTTTGGCGAGAATGGCGCTGATGCGGTTGCGCACCGTGCCTTCGCTCAGAAACAGCCGCGCCGCGATCTGACGGTTGTCCAATCCCTCGGCGACCAATTCCAGAACCTCATATTCCCGATCGGTGAGATTCGCGAAACGGTCCGGCACATGATCGTCGGAGGAATCGCACGATGGAGCGTCCTGTCGGGAGGATTCGGCAGTCGGCGACCCCACGCGCAGTTTGCCCAGCACCTCGGCCCCCATAACCACCTGTCCAGCCATGACGGCCTGCACCGCGGGGATAACGGAGGAGACATCCTGTTTGATCAGGTATCCTTTTGTTCCGATGCGTAACGCTCTGGCAATATACGATTCGTCGGCGAAGGTGGTAAGGATGAGGATCCGCGCGTCCGGATGCGCGGCGATAATTGTTTCCGAAGCCTCCAGCCCATCCATCTGAGGCATTTGCACGTCGATCAACAGCGCATCCGGCTCGTTCGCGTCATACCGTCGTACCGCATCCAAACCAGTATTGGCCGTCCATGCCACTTCGGCGGTGCCAGTGACTTCAAGAATCGTGGACAACGACGAGCAGACGATTGGATCGTCATCGACAATCGCAACACGCATCAGCGGATTCCTTTCTTCACATCGGCATCGTTGGCGCCATCATTCGCCAAAGGCTTGGGAATGGACACGAACACACGCCATCCATCATGATACGGACCGCATAGCGCATTGCCTCCGAGGGCCCGCGCACGTTCCTCGATATCGGCAAGGCCGATACCCGAATAATCCTTGGCCGGCACGGTCTCCGGCGGTGTGTCCAATGCCGTTTCCGATGGATGCCGTGCTCCATCGTCCTGCACAGACAGTTGCCATAAGGCCGGGAAATCATGCAGCGTAATAGTGACGTTGCTCGCCGAGCTGTGACGGACCGTGTTGTTCAACGCTTCACGAATGGTTGTGGCGAAACAGCGCGACACCGCCGCCGGAGCGGACGCGATGTCATTGGCCAGCCGCACAATCAGCACGCCGGAATCATCCATGCTGTGAGCCGCGGCCTCGATTTGAGCCACGAAATCAGTACCTTCGTCCTTCAGATCATGCACCGATTTGCGCACCATGGTCATGGCCTCGCCTAACGTGTCATGGATTTGCGCGATTTGCCGCGCTGATTCGTCCTGGCCAGCGATGCGTGAAACCACTTGCGCCGCCTCGGATTGCATAATGGCACGTGTCAGCACGTGCCCGACATTGTCGTGGATCTCCCTGGCGATTCTCGTTCGTTCGGCGAGCGTTGCCGTACGGACCGCCAGCGCACGGTCCTCCTCATGTTCGGCAAGCTGAGATCGCAATCTACGGATTTGGCTGCGCTTGGAATCCTGCAATCGTTTGACTTGTTCGGCAAGTGCCGCGTTCCGCACGCAAAACAGGCCGCACGCGAAACCAAGCGTCGTCAGCAAAGCCACCTGCGTCGCCGGCAAAGGTCGCACATCCGCATGCCCGCAACGCAATGCCATCGTCAGGATGGGCATAAGCCATAACCAGCGCGCAACCACCATCACGGGCTTTCCGTCTTGCAGCAACGCAGCATTGAATGCAGCGATCGGCAGCAACAGGCACCAAGACCATACCAGGCAGGCACCGCAATCCAATACAACAAGCAGCATCACGGTCAACGGCATGCAACCGGCGTACTCCCCCAAAGCGGCGCAGCACACCGCCACAAGAGCACCGTACACCAGCGAGGGCGTCACATCGTGGAACAACCTTACACCGGCGGTCAAGCCCATGGCCAGGAACACGGCTTGGAACAGCAACCGATTCATGCCGCCTCCATCGCATAATGCCATCATCCATAATTCCAGGCCTATCGTAAGGCCCGCTGCTTCAAGAGTAGTGCACATGCAGATGGCCGCCGGAAAAGAAGAAACGAACATGACATTTGTCACACCAGGCCGGGGCTCGTCAACTCGAAACATGACGGCAGGCATCATGTAGGGGGCACCATCGACTGCGAAAATGGAAACGAGGCAACATCAGGAAACCGAAAGGAGCCTGTCATGAGCGGACAGACAGACGATCCGACCAGCACGGTCGACGCCGTCAGCGTTTCGAAACTGGTGAAACGATATGGAGACATGCTTGCGCTCGATTATTTCGACCTCAACGTGCGTCAAGGAGAAATCTTTGGTCTATTGGGCCCCAACGGGTCAGGCAAGACCACAGCAATCAACTGCATACTCGCACTGCTTTCCTTCGACGAGGGCAGCGTACGTGTGTTCGGAGAGCCAATCAGCCCGACCAGTTACGCGCTAAAACGCCGTATTGGCATCGTTCCACAGAATGTGGCCGTGTTCAACGAACTGACCGTTCAAGAGAATATCGACTACTTCTGTTCGCTATATGCGCCGAATAGGGCACACCGCCGTGAACTGGTGTCCGAGGCGCTGGACTTTGTGGATTTGAACGATTACCGAGGATATCGGCCGTCGAAGCTGTCCGGCGGTCTGCTGAGACGGCTCAACATCGCCTGCGGCATCGCGCACAAACCAGATCTGATCTTTTTCGACGAACCGACCGTGGCCGTGGACCCACAGAGTCGCAATGCGATTCTCAAAGGCATCCAACGGCTTAACCGCGAAGGCGCGACGGTGATCTACACCAGCCACTACATGGAAGAGGTCGAACAAATCTGCGACCGTATTCTCATTATGGACCACGGCCGCTATCTGGCGCTTGGCACAGCCGAGGAACTGAAGACGATGATCGACACCGGCGAACGCATCAGCATCGAAACGGACGATCTGGGAGGGCATGCGAATGCGGCCGACACAACGTTGGAACGATTGCGGACGCTGCCATTTGTGGCCAGCGCCGATTATGACGGCCACGAATTGACAGTGAACTGCCGCCGAGGCGACCACAATCTCATCGACATACTACAGCTTCTGGAGCAGACCGGCACGCATATCGGGCATCTTTCCAGCCGTCAGCCGACGCTCAACGATGTGTTCCTGGAGTTGACCGGCACCGCCTTACGCGACTGACGCGGTTTGTATGGTCTCTTATCGGGAAGCGAAAGGCATGTGACATCATGTGGGAAACATTACTGGTCAATCTCAAACTGCATTTGAGGGAGAAGACACAGCTGTTCTGGCTGTTCGCCTTCCCCATCATCCTGGCCACCATGTTCAATGGAATGTTCGGCAACATCGCGGAGAGCTTCGAACTGCATACGCTGGATGTGGCCGTGGTCGAAGACGACGCGTGGAAGTCGTCCTATGGAGCGCAGACGCTAATCGACGGCATTTCGTCCGATTCTCCCGCAGCGGAAACGGACCGGCATGCGAAAGTGGGTATGGACGGCAACGGTGGAACCAAGCTTATCAATGTGAAGAAGGTAGGTTCGACATCGCAAGCGGAACATCTCCTTGCCGACGGCACCATGCAAGGCATGCTGTATATCAGTGATGACGGATCCGACGGCAACGGCAGACTCAGGTTCGCCGTTTCGGCGGCAACGCAATCCTCCGCATCGGACGTGATGGCGTCGAGCAGCGGATTGGACATCTCGCTAACGGTATTGGGCAACATTGTGGATCTGTACAATCGCAACACCGACGTGGTCACGGATATCGCGAAGCATAATCCTTCGGCATTGATGAACAATGACGCGACCGGAGGCGTCGGCTCAGCGAACGGATACACGAAAGAAATACAGCTGACGAATTTCCATCCAAGCAGCACCGCACGGTATTATTACGCGCTTCTGGGCATGGCCGCGCTGATGGCGATGAGCTTCGCGATTAACGCGGTGACGATGACGCAGGCGAATCTGTCTGCATTGGGCATCCGCCGTTCCATATCGCCGTTGCCGAAGCTGCAGCAGCTGCTTGCGGGATTCCTGTCCAGCTGGCTGTGCTCGTTTCTAAGCTTGCTGCTGGCGATGCTGTACATCCGATTCGGCTGCGGCATTTCGCTTGGAGGACGCGAATGGGCTGGTGTGGGCGCTTGCTCGATGGCTTCGTTCGCCGCGAGCGCATTCGGTACGCTATTGGGGGCATTGCCGAAGATTCCGACCGGAGCCAAACAGGGTTTGTGCACGGCGCTCGCCTGCACGTTGTCGTTGTTCTCTGGCTTATATGGCTCGTTCGCCATGGAGCTCAGCGACCAGATCGCCCGGCATGCCCCTGTGCTGAGCATGCTCAATCCGGCACAGCAGATCACGAATTTGTTCTATGACATCCTGTATTACGACAGTTTCCGGCCGTTTTTCACCACCACCGGCATTCTTGCCATAATGAGCCTGGTCTGCCTTGCCGCGGCGACCGTTCTGTTGAGGAGGCAACGTTATGCACACCTGTAATATATCGCTGAAAATCCTGAAGTCACGAAAGATGTATCTGGTCATCTATCTGGGTCTCATCAGCATTATGATGTTTTCCATCAGTTGGCAGATCATGCGCGGTTCAATGGCAAGCGACGATGATGCGTTCCATCCCGACGCGGCACGCGTGGCGGTGATCGACCGAGATGATTCCGCAGATGGTATTGCATCGGCGTTGCGTTCGTATCTTGCGTTGGATAGCGAGTTGGTGGATATCGCCGATGATTCCGAATCATTGCAGCAGGCCGTCGCTTCAAATTACGTCGATCTGATCGCGATTGTGCCGGACGGTTTCACCACCGACTACCAGCAATATGTGGATGGTTCATCGGACCACCAGCCAACCGTCGAGACCGTGGTCAGTTACGCTTCCGGAGCTGGCTCGCTCGCACAGCTGGAAATCAATGAATTCTTGTCGCTGACACGCACCGCATACTTGGGACAGATCGAATCGCAACAGTCGCTGGATACAGCCATGCGGGAGGCATTGGAAACCGCGCAGGCCGATGCTGCGACGTCGAACATTGCGGTGGTGCAATCGCAGTCCGTCAACGATACCGTCAAGCCGGCCGCATCCGCCTTCGCCGACACCATCAAAACCGGTCTGTATCCGCTGCTGCTGGTCATGCCGATCTGCACGTTTCTGGTAATCGGCACGTTCAACGACAGTGAGATTCGCCGTCGACTATACTCGTCACCAGCCCGATCTCTGTCGATAGCATCGCAACAGATGCTCACTTGCTCGCTGTTCGGATTATTGGTATGCATTGGCTATACCGTTGTGACGTTATCGCTGATGGCGATGATTGGAGTCCCATTTGACGGATTGACGATGACGAATGTCGGTTTGGCATTCTTTTCGCTGCTCGTGTATACCCTGATGGCAATCGCATGCGGGTTCCTTCTGGGCTCAATCGGTTTTTCCGAAATGGCGGTCAATGCGTTCGCCAACGTGTTCGGACTGTTGTGCATGTTCACGTCAGGCATGGCATTCCCCGTGGATATGATGCCCGATCCGATGATTGCACTCGGCAAGCTGCTGCCTGGCTGGTGGCTGTGCGAGTCCATAGACCATGTGTTCGGGCTGGGCACGGCATCGGCGGCCGGAGTGGATTACGGCGCATGGGCATCGTCGACTGGACTGCTGGCGCTGTTCGGCGTAGCGTTCATCTGCCTCGGTCTGGCATTGGGCCGTATCCGCCGCACAAGACCGACGTTGGCCTCCCCCGCCACTACGCAGTTGGCCAAATGATCCCCGTACGTAATGACAGGGTTGATTCCACACAAACTCCGTCAAACGGTAAATAGTGAAAGAAGCGGGAACGATTCTCACGACAGAAACGGTCTTGCCGCCTCCTTTGATGTCGTTGAACGGAAGCGAAACATCAAACGATTGGCATGAGGTTTTATCAGAGGTGCCCAAATGACAGAAGATGAGGAACGGTCCGCGGTAAAGAAGAATACCAGAGCTCCGGCAAACGAATGGGAACGTATGCTTTCCGGTGAACTGTAGCCGACACCCGGTTGCAGCGTGAGGCGAATCCGCGCAAACTCCGTTTGGTGCAGACCATCAACCACATCCGCATACGACGCGTTCGAGGAGCATGACCGGTTATTCCACGAATTGTTCGGCTCGCTTGGCGTGCGACCAGTCGGTGACGGCTTCGATGTTGTTGCCGTCGGGGTCGAGTACGAACGCCGCATAATATCCGGAGTGGTAAGCCCGCGGTCCCGGCGCGCCGTTGTCGATGCCGCCGGCGGCGATCGCGGCTTCATAAAAGTCCCTTACCATCTGCTCGCTCGCGGCGCGGAAGGCGATGTGCGTGGGAATGGGCCGCTGCTCGGAATCCTCCATCGGTGAGATGTAGAAATCCGAGCGCGGTGTGCCGTCATCCACGCCGAATCCGATGGTCGGTTCATGATGGGCTTTGGGAACGTAACCGAGTGGAGCCAGCGCCTGTGCGTAGAATTCGATACTGCGCTCCGCATCCGAAGCATGCAAGGTGATGTGATCAATCATGGTTCCCAGATTAATCCGTTTTCATCCCGTTCAAATAATCGTTTCCACCCTGTCCAAATAACCGTTCCTATCCCGCTGGCCGTTTTCGACCAACCCTTATCCTCCACTCCAGTCCATGCCGCCGTCCGTTCCCATCAAACCCACTGTCTTTCCGCCCCCTGTCATCCTTCCAGCCCATTTCCACCATTCTTCCCAACCCAACCCATCCTGTTCGGCCAATCCGTCTTTTCCAACTCAACCTTTCCCAATCCAATCCATTCTTTCCTACCAAACCCATCCTATTCAGCCCATCTTCGGTGCCAACTACGCAGTCCCGAACCAACCACCTAATCCGCAGTGCGGAATATGCAGGACACGCCCGGATTTTCATAGTCGGAAATGCATATTGCGCACGATGGAAATCTAGGATTTGGGTAACTGCATGTTTGGCGGCAAGGGATGATGACATAGGACCACAGAATTTGATAGGGGGTATTACATAGATGGTTATCCACCGATCCGGCATTTTGGATTCCATCCGCCAACCGTTGCGGTTGCAGGTAATCTTCTATATCGACACGCCGAGAGGAGGGAATACCGTGGTCCTACGACCACAGGCTCGGTTCCTGGGCGAATCCCTCTTCGGCGTTTCGATAATCTGTCCCCATGCGCAAAATAATCAATGATGAAATCGGCTGTTATCTGCTCGAGGCGGAGCGACAAGGACGATGCGCCTACCCGAGAACCAACCGCGTCCAGAAAATCATGCGAACCCGATGCGGATATGGAATGCTCTGCATGCCGTTCCCCAGAATGTATGTTCGATCGACCTATTGGAATTCACTGTCGTGCAAGGATCGGTTCCTGCATATTCTCCGCACATTGTCACATCGACACCCACATTGGGTGTTCTGTGGTCCGTCCGCCGCGGTCGTGCATGGAATCGTCGAAAACTACCGTCTGATGGAGCACCTATATGTCTGTACGACCGGCACGTCACACTCCAGAAGCAACAATCGCATCATTCGCAAGAGCACTGACGTGTCGGTCGTGCAAGTTGTAGACGGAATAGCCGTCACGCCATTGCACCGTTCCATTTTCGACTGCCTTCGTTGGCTCGACGAGCGTTATGCGTCGTCGGCCGTCAATCAGGCGATACGTCTGAGGCGGACCACAATCGGCGATGTACGCTCATGGACCGGCCGACTTCGATATATTCCCGGGAAAAGTCGTGCGTTGCGGATTCTGCGATATGCGGGATCCGGTTGCGAGAATCCCGGCGAGGACATGATGTTCGCCGCCTTCATCATGGCGGGATTCGTGGCTCCGGAGACACAGGTTGCTTTCGATGATCCGGTGTCCAGACGCAGGAACGCCTACCGTGGAGATTTCGTCTGGCACAGACAGGATGGCCGTGTCATCGTCGCGGAGCTCGATGGTAGAGAGAAATATGTGAATCCCCACATGACCGGAGGACGGACCAGCTTGGCGGTCATGGAGGCGGAACGCATTCGAGAATCGCGATTGACGACGCAAGTGGATGCGGTGATTCGGCTGCACTTCGAAGACGCCTTCAATTTGGATGGACTTGCACGGATCCTCGATTCATACGGGGTTCCCCGAGCTGATCCTATGACTTCCCGTTCCGACTCCGTCTCATCAGGGTCCATCTGATTCCCGCCGTCGCCCCATCCCGGTCTATTTTCGGATTCTCCTTGACTCATTTCGTATCCTTGGCCAAATCCTTAGGCCTCTCCCCGGCTAAACTCTCCACCCTGTCTTCAGCCCATCCTCAGTCGACTCTCGGCCCGCCCTTGGCCGACTCTTGGCCAACCCCCAACCTAATCCATGGTGCCAAACATACAGACATGAATCTCCTGATTTTTTGTCGTGCCCAGTATGCAGTTTCAACTGTGAAAATCCGGGCGTGTCCTGCATGTTTCGCACAACAGATTGCGTAGTGGATTTGGAACTGCATGTTTGGCACCGAAGATGGAGACTAGAACAGGACAACAGAACGGAGACATGGAACTAAAGAGAAAGGGAAGGGCGATTCTTCGGAATATGCGATCAGAATAGTGCTTCCATCAGCATTCGAAGCAGAACAGAGGGAGAAAACCTTTCGGAGACATGAAACGGCCTGCCAATGGGACTCAATCCTCGGGTGGATATTGAATCCCATTGGCCGGCCGTTCGAAGTTCTGACGGAATTCCGTCACTTCATGAGGTTGCGCAGAACGAACTGGAGGATGCCGCCATTACGGTAGTAATCCGCCTCGCCTGGGGTATCGATGCGCACGACCGCGTCGAATTCGGTCTTGGAACCGTCCTCATGGGTGGCGGTGACGTGGACGGTCTTCGGGGTGGAGCCGTTGTTGAGCTCCTCGATGCCGTCGATGTCGTACGTCTCCGTGCCGTTGAGACCAAGGCTCTTGTAGGATTCGCCTTCGGGGAACTGCAGCGGCAATACGCCCATGCCAATCAGGTTCGAACGGTGGATGCGCTCGAAGCTTTCGGTGATGACGGCCTTGACGCCCAGCATGCCGGTGCCCTTGGCGGCCCAGTCACGCGAGGAGCCGGTGCCGTATTCCTTGCCGGCGAGCACGACCAATGGCACGTCATGCGCGATGTAGTCGCGGGACGCCTCGAAGATCGTCGTCGGCTTCTTGTCGAGGAAGTCGTAGGTGAAGCCACCGGGGGTGACCTCTTCGCCCACGGAGGCGAGCAGCTGGTTGCGCAGACGGATGTTGCCGAAGGTGCCACGCACCATGACCTCGTGGTTGCCTCGGCGGGAACCGTAGGAGTTGAAGTTCTTCGGCTGCACGCCATGGTCGGTCAGGTACTTGCCGGCCGGGCTGGATGCCTTGAACGCGCC
>DKCF01000038.1:33664-34860 GCA_002451435.1 Bifidobacterium sp. UBA6881
CTGCGCACGTAGGTGGAGTTCTCGTCCCAGGTGAACAGTTCGCCTTCCGGCACGTCGAGACCCTTCCAACGGCGGTCGCCCTCGAACACGGAGGCGTAGTCCTTGAGGAACATCTCGCGGTTGACGGTGCCGTCCACCACCGCGGCGACCTCTTCGTTGGTCGGCCAGATGTCCTTGAGGTAGACGTCGTTGCCGTCCTTGTCCTTGCCGAGCGGCTGGGTTTCGAAGTCGAAATCCATCGTGCCGGCGAGCGCGTAGGCGATGACGAGCGGCGGGGATGCCAGGTAGTTCATCTTGACGTCCGGGCTGATGCGGCCTTCGAAGTTGCGGTTGCCGCTCAGCACGGAGGTGACGGTCAGGTCGTTGGCGTTGATGGCCTCGGAAATCTCCGGCAGCAGCGGTCCGGAGTTGCCGATGCAGGTGGCGCAGCCGAAACCGACGAGCTGGTATCCGAGCGCGTCGAGGTCGTCCTGGAGGCCCGCGGCCTTGAGGTAGTCGGCCACGACCTGGGAGCCCGGGGCGAGCGAGGTCTTGACCCACGGCTTGGGCTTGAGGCCCTTGGCGTGCGCGTTGCGGGCGATGAGGCCCGCGGCGATCATGACGGACGGGTTGGAGGTGTTGGTGCAGGAAGTGATCGAGGCGATGGCCACGTCACCGTTCTTGATGTCGAAGTCGCCACGGAAGTCGGTGGAGACTTCGACCGGCTTCTGCTCGGTCCTGTCGGTCTCGTACGCCGGCAGGGTCCGTTCGAACGTCGTCTTGGATTCGGAGAGCTTGATGCGGTCCTGCGGACGCTTCGGGCCAGCGATCGACGGCACGACGGAGCCGAGGTCGAGTTCCATGTATTCGGAGTACTGCGGTTCGACGTAATCCGGGTCGGAGGCGTCGCCCCACAGCTTGTTGGCCTTGGCGTACGCCTTGACCAGGGCGACCTGTTCCTCGGAGCGGCCGGTCAGTCGCAGGTAGTCGAGCGTGACGTCGTCGATCGGGAAGATGCCGCAGGTGGAGCCGAATTCAGGGCTCATGTTGCCGATGGTGGCGCGGTTGGCCAGCGGCACGGAGGCGATGCCCTCGCCGTAGAATTCCACGAACTTGCCGACCACGCCGTGCTGGCGGAGCATATCGGTGATGGTGAGCACCACGTCGGTGGCGGTGACGCCCTCCGGGATGGATCCGGTGAGCTTGAAGCCGACGAC
>DKCF01000038.1:34973-41811 GCA_002451435.1 Bifidobacterium sp. UBA6881
CCGTTGACGGTGGTGGTGTGCGAGTCGGTGCCGACGCAGGAGTCGAGGTAGGCCAGCGTGTTGCCGCTCTTGGCCGCCTTGGTCATGACGACCTTGGCGAGGTATTCGATGTTGACCTGGTGGATGATGCCGGTTCCCGGCGGCACCACGCGGAAGTTCCTGAACGCCTGCTGGCCCCAGCGCAGGAACTGGTAACGTTCGCTGTTGCGCTGGTATTCGATGTCCATGTTCCGTTCGACCGCGTCGGCCACGCCGTACTTGTCGATCTGCACGGAGTGGTCGATGATCATGTCGGACTGGACCTGCGGGTTGATGACCTCCGGGTCTCCCCCGAGCTTCCTGACCGCGTCGCGCATGGTGGCGAGGTCGACGATGCACGGCACGCCGGTGAAGTCCTGCATGACCACGCGCGACGGCGTGAATTGGATCTCGTGGCTCGGCTGGGCGTTCGGATCCCAGTCGAGCAGCGCCTTGACGTGTTCATCGGTGATGTTGGCGCCGTCGATGTTGCGCACCAGGTTCTCGACGAGGACCTTCAGCGAATAAGGCAAATGGTCGATGCCGGGAAGATTCGCAATGTTGTAGTAGTCGTAATCCTTGCCAGCCACGACTAAAGTCGTCAGCTGATCATCAGTCAAGGACATATTCCCTCCGATGCGATAAGCGGTGGTATACGCTGTGTTACCTCCGTCGATATAACACCTCGAATGGTACGGCCACGTTACTTCGCGTCTGGCGTGTCGGTTTGAGATGTGAGACAATGCGCCGCCGCACCGCCTCCGGAATCCCGGCAACCCTCTTTTTTTCAGACTGCCGACGCTGAGAGGGGTCTCAGCGTCGGCAGTCTGGGAAATTCGGGATGGCCAGGTTGGCCGGAGAACTTTGTGGTGCCTGATTACGGTCAGATTTTTTCGGTCTTCCCGGCCTGCTTGCGCATGGAGAGCACGCGCGCCGTGCCCACGCAGACAAGGAAGATGGCCACGGCAACGGCGATCATGATCAGCGTGGCCATCAACGTGGAGCCGCGTGGCACGATCAGCGCGAAGAAACGCCTCACAAACGGAATCGCCACGCCCAGCGCGCCGATGGCCGCGAAGGCCAGCACCATAAGCCCGCGCCAGCCGACAAGCGGCCGGGCCACGCGGGCGAGGACAAGAATACCGAGCACAAACAGAACGATCGCGTTCAGCGCACGCAACTGGGCGAGATCGGCGGCGTTCGACACATCCCAATGCATGATGCCCGGCAACAGCCACGTAGACAGCAGAATGGACAGCGCGACCGCGATGCCGCCCGGCAGGGCGAACCGCACCACGCGTTTGAGGAAGCCGGGGATGTACCGGCGCGTGTTCGGCGCCAGCGCCAGGATGAACGCGGGCACGCCAATCGTCAATCCGCCGATGTAGGTGATGTGGCGCGGCAGATACGGGAACGGAATCTGCGTAAGCACCACACCGAGCGAGATCAACGCCGAGTACACGGTTTTGACGAGGAACAGACTGGCGACGCGTTCCATATTGGCCATGACCTGGCGTCCACGTGCCACCACATCAGGCAAGTGCGAGAATTTCGAGTCGACCAGCACCACCTGCGCGATGGCCTTGGTGGCCGGCGCCGCATTGCCCATGGCAATGCCCAGGTCGGCCTCCTTCAAGGCCAGCGCATCGTTCACGCCATCGCCGGTCATGGCGACCACATGGCCGTTCCTGTGCAGGGCCTGCACAACGGCCTTCTTCTGATTCGGCAGCACACGTCCCAGCACATCCACGTTGTCCAGCACCTCGGCCAATTCGTCGATGTCTTCGGGCAGTTCGCGCGCGTCCATGAAACGCGGCTCCCGGTCTCCGGTGAGCCTCACCTTGCGTGCGATCGCGCCGACGGTCACCGGATTGTCGCCGGAGATGATGCGGCAGCGCACGCCCTGCTCGCGGAACCATCGGAGCGTGGATTCGGCATCGGAGCGGATGTGCTCCGAGCACAGCACCAGTGCCACGGGCCGTGAGGATCGATCGAGGCTCGGTTCGCTTTCGTAATCCGCGGGCGCGGCGCCGCCATGGCGGGCGATCAGCAGCACGCGGTTGCCGTCCTTGGCGTATTCGTCGACCTTCCGAAGAATATCGGCATAATCGCCGTCCATCTGGGAGACCATGACCTCCGGAGCGCCCATCGTCCATACCGCGGAACCGTCGAAAATCGAGCTCCATTTGCGCGCGGACGAGAAGGGGACGCGCGCATCCACGCGTCCTGCCGAGAATCCTTGTTCGTCCAGCCCCGCGAGCACGGCCTGTCCGGTGCCGTTGGGCTGGCCTTCGTTCGACAGGTCGAACAGCGCCTGTTTGATGGACCGCATGTCGGCCTCCGCATCCAGTGCCTCCACGCGGTTGAGCATGATGCCGCCGTCGGTGATGGTGCCTGTTTTGTCAAGGTTCAGACAGTCCACGCGGGCCAGCGTCTCCACGGATTCGAGTTCCTGCACCAGCGTGTTCTTGCGTGCGAGGCGCATGGCCGCAACCGCGAAGTTCAATGATGTCAGCAGCACCAGGCCTTCCGGAATCATGCCGACCACGCCGGCCACCGCGGATATTACGGCGGAGCGCCATTCTCCGGTCGAGACGGCCGCGTTCCATCCGCCGACGGCGTTCATCTGCGACCAGATGAGCAGCACGCACAACGGCACCACGAGGAAGGTCATGAACTTCAGGATCGTGTTGATGCCCTTGTTGAGGTCGGAGACGGTTTTCTTGTAGACCTTGGCCTGGGCGGTCAGCGTCGCCGCGTAGCTGTGGGCGCCGACCGCGGTGACGCGCACGAGGGCCATGCCGGAGACGGCGGTGGATCCGGAGTAGATGTCGTCGTCCTTCGATTTGCGCACGGTGCGGGATTCACCGGTGAGCATGGATTCGTCCAATTCCAATCCCCATGAGCGCACGATCCGCGCGTCGGCCGGCACCTGTTCGCCGGCGCGGATCCACATGATGTCGCCCAGCACGATCTCGTTGTGCGGCACCTGCACGTCGGCGCCGTCGCGGCGCACCAGATAATCGGACGCCACGAGGATCGACAGCTTGTCGAGCGTGCGCTTGGCCTTCAGTTCGGTGACGATGCCGATGCCCGTGTTGATGATGATCACGAAGCCGAACACGGCGTCCTTCCACGATCCGGTGACCAGGACCAGGATCATGGCCGCGAAGATGATGCCGTTGAACAGCGTGAACACGTTGGCGCGCACGATATCGGCGAGGGAACGCGACGTCGATGATTTGACGGCGTTGGACTGCCCGTTTGCCTTCAGGTCCGCGACCTGCGCCGAGGTCAGTCCCGTTTCGGCGATGTCGGGCATGGTTTGACTTTCGCTCATACCTGCCAACACTACCTTGCGGAATCGGGTTCTTGCCGCCGCGCAACGTGAAACAACGGTGAAATCAGGGACTTTTCAGGGTCTTTCCGGCCGATTGCCGACTGGCGGCCAATCGCGTCCGGTTGTTCGTGGCCCGGTTGCCCTAGCGTCTTGTCCGCAGAGATTCGTTGCCGTGAATCCCGTTCCGCCCCTCACTTGGTATCGGAACCGTCGTCCGACCCGACATTGGTGGTGACGAATATGCTTCGCCCGTGCGGATCGTCGTTGGCGATGGAGACCACGACGTCGGCGAGCGGTTTCGCATCCGTCATGCGGTCGTTGGCGACGAGGCTCGCCGCGTACAGCTTGGCGTCCTTCGGCTTGTGGACGGGATTGAGCAGCGCGACGGGGATTCCCGCCTGTCTGGCGCATTGCAGCGCGTCGTTCCACGCCTGCCGGTTCGTATCGTTCACGTCGATTCCCGCGACGACGATGACGTCGGCTTTGCGCTGCGCCATGTCCTGCACACCTTGCCGCGCGGTTTCCTGGGGGTCGTCGGTTCCGGAGACGGTGATGTAGATCGGCTTGAGTTTTCCGGACTCCATGGCGTCCATGGCCATGCGGTCGGTTTCGATGTCGCCCGAGCCGATCATTGCGACCGACAGGCTGTTGCGGTCCTCCATGCTGTGCGAGACCGCGGTTTTGGAGGATTGCGTGTCGCCCACCGCGGCGTTCGACGGCACGCAACCGGAAAGCGCCGCGCAGGGCAGCACGACCGCGAGCACACCCGCGGCAAAACGCCTGATGGCATGGGTGCCGATCACCGCGCGCGCCTTCTGAACAGCGCGACGGTCTCGACATGATGCGTCATCGGATAGATGTCGAAGGCGTGGATGTCGGCCAACTCGTAATCCAATGACGTCAACGTGGCGGTGTCGCGCGCGAGGCTTGCCGGGTCGCAGGCGATGTATACGACGCCACGGGCCCCGGATTCGGCGATCTGCCTGCATACCTTGGCACGGGCGCCGGCGCGCGGCGGATCGAGCACCACCACATCCGGCCTGGCGAGGTCGGCGCGCACGTTGGCGAGGGTTTTCGCCACGTCCCCCGCGCGTGCGTCGACGTTGTTCAGGTGCAGGCGCCGCAGATTGCGTTGCGCGTTTCGCACCGCGGTCTTGCCGCCCTCGACGCTCAGCATGCGGGTGCGGGGCGCGGCAAGTGTGGCGAGCGGAAGGGTGAACAGTCCGGATCCGGAGTACAGGTCCCACAGGCATGCGGCTTCGGCGCCGTCGAGTTCCGCGCGGACCAGGGAAATCACATGGCTGGTCAACGCGATCGGCGCCTGGCGGTGCATCTGCCAGAAGCCGCCGGCGTCCACGTCGTATTCGAACCGGTGTCCCGCCACGGTGACTTTTTCCGTCAGCACGCGTTTGCCGGCGGTCACTTCGCCGTCGACGAGCACCGCGTAATCGTCGCCGACCAATCCACCGTCGCGCGGTTCGGGAACGGCGATCCGGATTTGGGCGCCTGGGGTGAATCCGCCATCCCACACATGCTCACGGCCGGCGACGTCGAGCAATGCGCGGCTGGCGAGCGGCATGGTGTCGATGGGCACGCGGACATGGGTGCCACGGCGGCGCATGGACGGCCGTCCATCGACGTCGGCGATCATTTCGATGCGCGTGCGCCAATGCAGGCCACGCTCCCGTTCGTCGTCCACCATGCGGTCGATCGGCACTTCGGTTTCGGTGTGGCCGAGCCGGAGCATCTGCTCGGCGATCGTCGCGGCCTTCCATTTCAGCTGCCCGTCGAGCGAGACATGCACCAGGTCGGCGCCGCCGACGCCTCCGCCCATGGCGAGCGGTCCGGCGAGCGGCCATACCGGCTCGGCACGGTCCTCGCTGGCTTCCAGCACCTCGACGACCTCGCCCGTCCAGAACCGGTCCTCGCGATCGTGGGGCTCGTCCAAAGCGATGCGCACCAGCTCTCCCGGCAGGGCGAATCGCACGAACACCACACGACCGTCAATATGGCCGACGCAACGTCCCTGGTCGGCGTATCGTTCGATGCGGATGGTCGATTCCATCACTGTTGCTCCTTCGTTTCCCCGTGCCGTTCATCCGCGACGGCCCCATCGTCCTTTTCCGATGCGGCGGCCATCTTGTGCCGATGCATCGGCGTGGCCACGATCAGATACGACACCCATATCGCCAACGCCCAGAAGGGAATTCCCATCAGCAGACGCGCGGTACCCAGCCATCCCACGTGGTTGCCGAGATAAAGCGGCACCTGCACCACCAGTCTCAGCGAGAACACGCCGATCCACAACGCGGTGGCGATGGTGTACGCGCGGTTGAGCGCCCTGTCGCCGCGCCAGTCCGCAAGCCATTCGCGCAGATGCTCGGTAGGCAGGGTGCGGATGAATTCGATGACCACGCCGAGTCCCGGCACCCGTGCCAGCAGCGATACGCCCAACAGCACGATGTAGAACGCGTTGGTCAGGAATCCGAACATGTAGTAGTTGCGGGCCTCATGGCTGTGCCATGCCCAGATCAGACAGATGCCGACCGCCAGCAAACCGGATAACGCGCCCATCACGGATTGGCGTTGGCATAATCTGACCAACACCTGCGCCACGGCCAGCGCCGCGGAGACGCCGATGGTCAGATGCAGGTCGGAGGTGGCGACGAACAACACCACGAACACGACGCCCGGAAGCATCGATTCGATGACGCCGCGCGGTCCTCCGATGGCGTCGATCACGGAGAAGTCATCAGTGTCGCCGGCCTCGGCGAGCGCGCCAAGGCCGGTTTTCCTCTTGGTTTCGGTTTCAGCCATGCTGTATTCGATCGGACGTACGGCTCAGCGCACTTCGGAGAACATCGGTCCTCGCGACAGCGTGGTCTTGACCTCGACCTGCTGGTCGGAATCGAACGGGCCCTTCGGCTGGCTCGGCACATCCGCCTTCTTGTCGGAGTCGGCGGCTTCGGCCGCGGCCTTGGCGGCCTTGCGCTCGGCCGGGGCGACCGGCGGATGCATCGGGATGAGGTCGCGCGGGGCGAGCGGTTCCTCGCCGCGTTCCACCACGATGTCGGCGAAGAACTTGTTCAGGGCCTTGGTCTCGTCGCTGTCCGGATCGGTCGCGGCCTTGCCGGAGAAGATGCCGCGGAGCATCCAGCGCGGTCCGTCGATGCCGACGATGCGGGTCGTGACCTTGCGTCCACCCTTGACCACGACGGGAAGTTCGAGTTCGGTGCCGAACACGCCCTCGGTCTCCTTGGCGGCCCTGTTGGCGTCGATGAGGTCGGCGCGCACGTCATCCCACAATCCCAGGGTCTTCGGCGCGGCGAACGCCTCGATCTCCACACTGGAGGAACCGTAGGTGATGGTGGTGCCAAGCACCTGCTGGGTGGCGCGGTTCGCCTTCACGCGCAGTTCGATGCCCTGCAGGAACGGCAGGTAATAGGAGCCCATGTCGAGGTATTCGTCGTAGTCGGGAAC
>DKCF01000038.1:41901-42655 GCA_002451435.1 Bifidobacterium sp. UBA6881
CCTCCGTGTCGGCGCCCTCATCGGCCTCGACGGTCTCCTGCTCGGCCTTGTCGTTCTCTTCGGCGGCTTTCAGGGCTTCTTCGCTCTTGCGCTTCTTCTTGCCGAATCCAAACAGTCCCATGATGTTCCTCATTTCGTATCGGTTGCAACCGTGACCAGCCTAGCACCCAGGCTTAATGCAGGCTGGAAGCCGGAGTCGCGACACACCGGCGCGGACCATGCCGAGCGACCGTTTCGACCGGATCCGCGCCGGCGCGTGGCCATATCCGGCCGCGATATGGCAAGCGTCTCAGATGTCGTACATGATGCTGAGCGGCGCATGGTCCGACCAACGCGAATCGTAGGTCGGCGCCTTGTCGATCACGAAGCCGCATGCGGTTTCGGCCAGCTCCGGCGTGGCGAACTGGTAGTCGATTCTCCAGCCGACGTTGTTGTCGAAGGCGCGTCCCCGCTGGCTCCACCAGGTGTACGGGCCTTGGATGTCGCCGGCCAGGTCGCGCATCACGTCGACGAATTCCAGATCGCCCAGCCATTTGTCGACGTAGGCGCGCTCCTGAGGAAGGAAGCCGGAATGCTTTTCGTTGGCCTTGGCGTTTTTGATGTCGAGCGGCGTGTGCGCGATGTTGAAATCGCCGCACAGCACCGCCTGCCTGCCGCCTTTGGCCGCCTCGTCGCGCAATTGGGTCATTCTCACCAGCATGGTGTCGAGGAAACGGTACTTCTGCTTCATCTTCACCGGATCGTCGGTGTTGCC
>DKCF01000038.1:42730-43366 GCA_002451435.1 Bifidobacterium sp. UBA6881
TCGATCCAGCGGCCGGAATCGACGTCCTCCTCAAGCCCCGGCAGCCCATATCGCCTGTCGACCACCGGCAACGCCGACAGCAGTCCGACGCCGGCGCGGCCTTTGATGCGGCAGATCTCGTTCATGCGGTTGAGGCCGCTTTGGTCGTCGATGCGGCCCGCCGTCGCGTATTCGAATCCGAATTCGTCGAAGATCGGATCGATTTCGCTCTGCGGCGCGCGCACCTCCTGCATGCACCACACATCGGGCGTGTTCTTCGCGGCCCACTGCTCGATGCCTTTGCGTTTCGCCGCGCGTATTCCGTTCACATTCGAAGTCGTGATAGTGATCGTCATAGCGCCCTAGCCTAGCTTGGATACAAGAAAACCTCCCTGGTTCGAGGGAGGTTTTCCTATATTCGTGAAACCGGTCAGTCGAGGCCCAGCTGCAGCTTGCCGCCGGGGATGGCGTCGAGCAGATCACGGGTGTACTGCTTCTTCGGATGGTCGAAGACCTCGTCGGTGGTGGCGTGCTCCACGAGCCTGCCATGCTGCATGACGACGACCTCGTCGGCGATCTGGCGCACCACCGCCAGATCGTGGGTGATGAACAGGTAGCTCAGTCCGCGTTCGGCCTGCAGGTCGTTGAGCAGACGCA
>DKCF01000038.1:43482-50730 GCA_002451435.1 Bifidobacterium sp. UBA6881
GGATAGCGGCCCATCACGGATTCCGGAAGCTCGACCATGTCGAGCAGTTCGCGCACGCGGCTGGCGCGGCTCTTCTTGTCTCCGATACCGTGGATGCGCAGCGGCTCCTCGATGGAACGGTAGATGGAGTACATCGGGTCGAGCGAACCGTAGGGGTTCTGGAAAACCGGCTGCACATGGCGGCGGAATCCCAGCAGGTCCTTCGCGTCGAACGTGGAGGTGTCTCGGCCTTGGTAGAACACCTTGCCGGAGGTGGGTTTCAGCAGGTGGAGCACCATGTTCGCGACGGTGGACTTGCCGGAACCCGACTCGCCCACAATCGCCAGCGTGGTGCCCTTCTTCAGCGAGAAGCTCACGTCGTCGACGGCCTTGAACATCTCCGTCTTGCGAGGCAGTTTGAATTCCTTGGTGAGATGGTCCACGCTGATGACCGTCTCGCCCCTCTTCAGCGAGGACTCGTTCACCGCGTGCTCCATCACGGATTTCGCATCGCCGCCATGCTCCTTGACGGAGATGATGCGCTGCGAGGCGAGGGACGGCGCGGCGGCGACCAACCGCTTCGTGTACGGGTGCTGCGGATGCTGCAGCACTTCCAGGGACGGGCCGGATTCGACGACCTGCCCCTTGTACATCACGACGATGTGCTGGGCGCGTTCGGCGGCGAGACCCAGGTCATGGGTGATGAACAGCACCGCGGTGCCAAGGGAATCGGTAAGCATGTGCAGGTGGTCGAGGATCTTCTTCTGCACGGTCACGTCGAGCGCCGACGTCGGTTCGTCGGCGATCAGCAGTTCCGGACGGCACGCCAGACCGATGGCGATCAGCGCACGCTGGCGCATGCCGCCGGAGAACTCGTGCGGATACTGGCGGGCGCGGGTCGCCGCGTCGGGAAGGCCCGCCTCGGACAGCAGTCCGGCGATGCGGTCGTCCATCGTGGAGCCGACCACATACTTCTTGGCGAGGTACCAGGCGTCGTCGTCCTTCAGACCGGCCTTAATCAGTCCGTCGGCCACGCGCCAGCGGGTTTCGGAACCCGGAACCCATTCCTCGGCGAACCGGGCCATGGCCGTCTCGAGCCTGTCTCCGGACACACCCTCCTTGCCAAGGGCCTCCTTGGCCGCCTTCAGCAGTTCCGGAAGCTCTTTGGAACCAAGGAAGGTCTCGTCGTCGTCGCCCTTGAGCTCGACCTCGTCGCCGGCCAACGCCGTGGCCAGGGACGAGCGCTTCTCATGGCCGATGTCCATGTTGTTGGCGACCAAGGCCTCCTTCACCTGCGCGCCGATGCGCCACACCGGGTTGAGGTTGCTCATCGGATCCTGCGGGACCAGGCCCATCTTGGAGCCGCGCAGCTTGTCGTACTCCTTCTGCTTGAGTCCGGAGATCTCCTGGCCATCGAGTTTGATGGAGCCTCCGACCACATGGCCGGTGCCGGGCAGCAATCCGAGCACCGCCATGGCGGAGGTGGACTTGCCGGAACCGGACTCGCCGACGATGGCCACCCACTGCCCCGGGTAGACGCTGAAGGAAGAATCGCGCACGGCGTGCACCGCGCGGCCGTTGTCGGCCGTGAAATCGACCTGGAGGTTCTTGACCTCCAGAAGCGGACCGTTCGCGCGCTGCATGGCTTCGAGCCTATTTTCGGTATTCATTTCAGTCATCGAATTCCTCACTTACTCTCAGGCCGTACGGCTCTTCGGATCGAGCGCGTCCTTGACCGCGTCGCCCATCATGATGAACGCGAGAACGGTGATCGCCAGCGCCGCGGACGGGTAGAACAGCACCATCGGGTCGGTGCGCAGCATCGACTGCGCGCTGGAGATGTCGCCGCCCCAGCTGACGGTGGTGGTCGGCAGGCCGATGCCAAGGAAGCTCAGCGTGGCCTCCGAGACGATGTAGGAGCCGAGGGACGTGGTGCCCACCACGATGATCGGTGCAAGGGAGTTCGGCAGAATGTGGCGGAACAGGTTGCGCATCGGCGTGGAGCCCAATGCGGTGGACGCGGTGTTGAATTCCAGATTCTTCGATTCCAGCACGGCGCCTCGCGCGATACGCGCGGTGCCGACCCAGCCGAACAGGGCGAGGACCAGGACGACCTTCCAGATGGAGTCGTTGGTGCGGAACATCTGCAGCACGACGATGGCGCCCAACAGCATCGGCAATGCCATGAAGATGTCGACGATACGGCTGAGGACCGCATCCACCCAGCCGCCGAAGAAGCCGGCGATGGCACCGATCAGCGTGCCGACCAGCACCACCAGCAGCGTGGACAGGATGCCGACGCTCAGCGAGGTGCGCGTGCCGTAGATCACGCGGGTGTACACGTCGCAGCCCTGGACGTCGAATCCGAACGGGTGGCCCGCGGAGGCTGGCTCCAGGGAGTTGTCCAGCGTGCAGTAATTCGGATCCTGCTTGGTGAACACGCCCGGGAACAAGGCCACGAAGACGATGAACAGGATCAGCAGTCCGGAAATGATGAACAGCGGGTTCCTGCGCAGCGTGCGCCACGCGTCCGCCCACATGCTGGTGGCGGGGACGGAATCGTCGATGTTGTCGACGCTCTGCAACGGCGTCTCCTCGATCGGGGCGACGTAGCGTTCCTGCCCGGGAAGGGCGGTCATTGTTTTCTCATCGGTCATGATAGTTGCGACTCCTTCCCTATCACGCGTAACGGATGCGCGGGTCAAGCGCGGCGTACAGCAGATCGACCAGCAGGTTGCAGACCACGAAGATCAGCGTCAGCAACGTCACCACGGACACCACGACGTTGGCTTCGCCCTTGAGGATGCTCTGGTAGGTCAGGAAGCCGACGCCATGGATGTTGAAGATCTGTTCCGTGATCATGGCGCCGCCCATCAGCGCGCCCAGATCCTGGCCGAGGTAGGTGACGACGGGGATCATCGAATTGCGCAGCACATGACGCAGCATGACGGACTTGTTGCTCATGCCCTTGGCGCGCGCAGTGCGCACGTAATCCTCGGAGATGTTGGAGGAGATCTCGGAACGGGACAATCGGATGATGTAGGCCATGGAAACGGAGCCGAGCACCATCGCCGGCATCAGCAGGTCGAAGAATCCCGGATCGGAACCTGCGGTGACCGGCAGGATGCGCCATTTCACGCCGAGGAAATACTGGCCGAGGAAGCCGGTGACGAACGTTGGCACGGAGATCAGCAGCAGCGAGACGATCAGGATCACGGAATCGTACCACTTGCCCTTCTTCAGGCCGGCGATCACGCCGAACACCACGCCGAAGATGGCTTCGAACACGAACGCCATCAGGCCAAGCTTGATGGTGACCGGGAAGGCGCTTGTGATCTCGCCGAGCACCGACTGGCCGGAGAACGTCTGGCCGAAGTCGAGCGTCAGCGCGTTCTTCAGGAACAGGAGATACTGGATGATGAACGGCTTGTCGAGGTTGTACTCGGCGCGAATCTGCATTTCCACGGCATGGTTGACGGGCTTGTCTCCGAACATGGCCTTGACCGGGTCTCCCGGAAGAGCAAAGACAAGAGCGTATACCAACAAGGTAGTGCCGAGAACCACTGGAATCATCTGCAGAATGCGGCGCAGAAGATATTTGCCCATTTTTTGGTTGCTCCTTTTTTCATATTCCGGTTGGCCGCCAGTCCGTACTGGCTTACGAAAGAGGTCTTACCGGAATCAAATACCCCGTAAGTTTACCGCATCGACAGACTTCTATGTTGCGCCAAACTGAAGAAAGCCTGAGAATCCGCCTTTCAACGGCTGCGAAAAACCTTCTGCGCAGCCGGCGGGGAACCGGGAAATACGAAAAAGGGAAACAGGCCGAAACCTGTTTCCCTTCACAGTGAAGCGATTCCTACGACGGGTCGGGGCCCGCCGTCAGCCTCACTTGGTGAGCTCGGTGTAGACCGGCAGGTTCTGCCAATCCATCTCGAAGCCCTTCACACCGGTCGCGGCGACGCCGGTGGCGTTGGAGTAGTACAGCGGGATGGCCGGAAGCTCCTTGAGCAGGATCTCCTGAGCCTGCTGGTAGATCTTGTTGGCCTCGTCGGTGCTCTTCGCTGCGGAGGCCTCGGAGCACAGCTTGTCGAACTCGGCGTTCTTGTAGTCGCCGTCGTTCGAACCGTTGCCGTCGGCTGCCGCGGAGGAGTACAGCTGGTAGAGGTAGTTCTCCGGGGACGGGTAGTCCGGCTGCCATCCGGTGCGGAAGGCGCCCTTGATGGAACGGTTGGTCACGTCGTTACGGAATTCCTGGAAGGTAGGAATCGGGTTGGTGGCCACGTCGATGCCCAGGGTGTTCTTCACGGAGTTCACCACGGCGTCGTAGATCGACTTGGCACCGCCATCGGCGTTGTACGCGAAGGTGAGCTTGCCGTCGTAGTGGGAGATGGCCTCGGCCTTGGCCCACAGTTCCTTGGCCTTCTTCGGGTTGTACTTCAGGTTCTCGCTGCCCTTGAGGGAGTCGGAGTAGCCCGGGGTGAGCGGGGAGGTGAATTCGACTGCCGGAGTGCCCAGGCCGTTGAGCACCTTCTTGCAGATGGCGCCGCGGTCGATGGCCATGGACAGCGCCTGGCGGCGGAGCTGGCCTTCCTCGGTGTTGGTCTGCCAGTGTTCCAGCGACGACGGGATAGTGAAGG
The DNA here is from genome assembly GCA_002451435.1 of Bifidobacterium sp. UBA6881. Taxonomy (GTDB): domain Bacteria; phylum Actinomycetota; class Actinomycetes; order Actinomycetales; family Bifidobacteriaceae; genus Bifidobacterium. The sequence goes on from DKCF01000038.1 coordinate 48,102, forward strand.
TCTGGCTCACGGAACCGGCCTTGTTGTACGGCTGGACGGAGGAGTCGGACTTGAAGGTCTTGGAGGCAGAGGTCGGGACGGAGTTCATCACGTCGAGGTTGCCGGCCTGGATGTCGGCGTACGCGGCCTCGTCATCGGTGTAGATCTTGAAGGTCACGCCGTCGTTCTTCGCCACGTCGTTGCCCTTGTAGGCGTTGTTCTTGACGAGCTCGATCTGCTTGTTGTGGCTCCAGGACTTGAACTTGTACGGACCGTTGCCGACCGGCTTCTCGCCGAAGGCCTTCGGATCCTTGTAGAAGGATTCCGGCAGCGGGGCGAAGGCGAGGTAGCCGATCTTGATGGCGAACACGGAGTCGGGCTGGTTCAGGTCGACGGTGAACTCGTGGTCGTTGACGACCTTGAGGCCTTCGAGCTGCTCGTCGCCCTTGAGGTTCTTGGCGTCCTGCAGCTTGTCGAAGCCCTTGATGGTGGAGAAGAACGAGGAGCACTTCTGGGCGTTCTTGGCGTTGGCCACGTAGCTCCACGCCTTGGTGAAGGATTCGGCGGTCACCGGGGTGCCGTCGGTGAACTTCCAGCCGCTCTTGATTTTGATGTCGAACTGGGTGCCGTCGTCGTTGGACGTGATGGATTCGGCGACTTCGTTCTGCGCGTTGCCCTTCGTGTCGAAGGACACCAGACGCGCGAACAGCAGGTCGCCGGGGATGCCGCCGCCGGTCTCATTGGTGTTGCCCGGGATGAGCGGGTTCTGCGGTTCGGAATTGTAGGCGGTGATGATGTCCTTGCCGTCATCCGAAGAAGCAGTGTTGTTGGAAGATCCGCAACCGCCCAGCAGCATGCCGAAAGCGCATGCCGCGGCGACGAGCGCCAAAGCCTTCCTCTTCATATTGTTCTCCTTTTGCTGTGTGTCGAAGCCCCATAAGGGCTTCACGCAAAGCGAAGGTGGGCGTCGAAGTCAAAGACATCGACGTCCACCTTTGCTCAGCTCTTGGCAAACCATTGTCGCGCGATTGAGGGACAACGACGCAGCATCCCGACAGGCGGACGCGGAAGTGGACAACAGGCATCCATCGCATCCACGGGCGGGGAGCGGCGTCACGCGCGGGGGAACGCCTGGGCGTACCGCGCCTTCAGCTGCTCGATGGAGACGTGCGTGTACCGCTGGGTGGTTTTGAGCGAGGAATGTCCGAGCATCTCCTGCACCTCGCGGAGGTCCGCTCCCCCGTCGAGCATGTGCGTCGCGGCGCTGTGCCGCAGCGCGTGCGGGCTGATGTCGGGCACGCCGGCGTCATGCGCGTATTCGTGCACCGTCCGCCGCACGATCCGCTGGTCGATGCGCCCGCCGCGCGCGCCGAGGAACAGCGCGCCGCCCGACCGGCCATTCGCCAGACGCGGTCGTCCGTCCTCCAGCCATCGTTCCAACGCACGGGCGGCCGGAGCCCCGAACGGGATGACGCGCTGCTTGTCGCCCTTGCCGGTCACCTTCGCGGTGCGGTTGGAGAACGCCACATCGCCGACATCAAGCCCCGTCAATTCCCCGACGCGCATGCCCGTCGCATACAGCAGCTCGAGCATCGCCGCGTCGCGCAGTTCGACCGCATGCCGTTTCCCATCCCTAGACGCCGTCGATGATTCCGAAGACGCGGCGTCCTGATCGCCGTGCGGCGGGACCGCCTCACGCGCGCCGGCATGCTCGCCGCTTTCCTCGTCGACACGGTCCATCAGCCGTTCGGCCTGCGATTCGTTGAGCACCGCCGGCAGCGCATCGGGTATTTTCGGCGTCATCAGCATCGCGGCCGGATTCGATCGGACGCGCCCATGCTCATGCGCCCATGCGAAAAAGCACCGCACCGCGACGGTTTTGCGCGCCATGCTGCTGCGCGCATGGCTTTTGGACGATTCCGCCATCCACATGCGCAGGTCCTCGATGGTCGTCTCGTTGAGGTCGGCGCAGCCGTGGTCCGCCAGATAGTCCATGCATTCGTTCAAGTCGCCGCGGTACGCCTTGCGCGTGTTGGCGCTCAATCCACGGTTGGCCTTCAGATACGCGTCGAACGCGTCGACGTCATCGGTGAGTCGCATCGCCGGTCCTTTCATCCATTCACGTCCATGTCACGCCGTCGCACCATGCCGTTCCGCGCGCCGGCGCCCGTCATCCAACCGCCCCCTGCCCTTCCTACCATTATGTGCGCTTGTGCCGATAGACTGAAGACGAACAACGCAATCCAAGAAACAGGCGGTATCATGGCGCGTCATTCCAAACATGCCGGGCACATCGGCAGCATCGACGAACACATCGTGGCCCAAGCGATCGATCTGACCAAGATCTACGGCTCGCAGGGCAACCAGGTCACGGCGCTCGACCATGTGAACGTCTCGTTCAACCGCGGCGAGATGACCGCGATCATGGGTCCGTCCGGATCGGGAAAATCCACGCTGATGCACTGCATGGCCGGATTGGACACGCCGACTTCCGGCAAGGTGGTCGTCGAAGGCCTTGAGGTCTCGTCCATGAACCAGAAGCAGCTCACCGACCTGCGCCGCAACCAGATCGGATTCATCTTCCAGTCCTTCAATCTGGTACCGACGCTGTCCGCCAAGGAGAACATCCTTCTGCCGCTGCAGATCGCGA
>DKCF01000038.1:50873-55706 GCA_002451435.1 Bifidobacterium sp. UBA6881
CCGTCCGTCATCTTCGCGGACGAGCCGACCGGCAATCTGGATTCCCGCTCCAGCCGCGAGGTGCTGGGGTTCCTGCGTGATTCCGTGCGCGAATACGGCCAATCGATCGTGATGGTCACGCACGACCCGCGTGCGGCCTCCTTCGCGGACCGCGTGCTGGTGCTGGCCGACGGCAACATCACCCGCGATATGGCGCATCCGACATATGACGAGATCCTCGATGTGTTCGCCGGCGACGACGCCGACGATGGCTCCACCATGGAGGGCGCGCAAGCATGATTCGCATAGGATTGCGCGATGCGCGCAGCCATTTCGGCCGGTTCGTCATGTCGATCATCGCCATCGCGCTCGGCGTGAGCTTCGTGGTCGGCTCGTTCTGCTTCCGGGAGATGCTCAACAACCAGGTGTCGCAGATGATGTCCACGAACGCCGACCACGATGTGTACGTGCGCGGCTCGCAGGAGGTCAAAAGCGGGGCGTCGTCGGCATCGACCGGCTCCACGAAGACCTACAACAGCATCGACGCCGATCTCGCCAAAACCATCGCGAAGGTGAAGGGCGTCTCCTCGGCACCGGTCGTGTACGCGGTATCGGGCGTGGTGCTGGTCGACAAGCACGGCGATGCGGTGACCACGGTCGGCGCACCGACCCTTGCCATGGGCATGAGCGCGTCCACGCCATGGCGTTCGGCGACGTTCACGTCCGGCACATATCCGCGCAACGGGAACGAGATCGCCCTGCATTCGTTTGCCGCGGAGCAGTCGAAGCTGAAAGTCGGGGACACCACGAAGGTCGTCTATGCCGACGGCCCTCATAAGGTGACCGTCAGCGGCATCTTCTCAACGACCGCGAGCCAGGCGGGCGCGATCATCATCGGCATCGACCCGGCCACCGCGAAGGAACAGGCCACGCAGCAATCCGACGATCCCGACAAGACATCGCTGATCAGCGTCTACGGCGACGCCAGGACGCCGCTTACCGACAGCGAGCAGCAACAGCTTGCCGACCGCATCAACAAGGCGTTGCCGAAGTCCGCGAAGGCGCATGCCATCACCGGCGACGAATACCGCGACGAAACCACCAAATCCACGCAGGACGCGCTCGGATTCATCCAACCGCTGATCCTCATATTCGCCGTCATCGCATTGTTCGTCGGCTCGTTCATCATCGCGAACACGTTCTCGATGATCGTGCGCGAATCGATGCGCGGCTACGCGCTGCTGCGTTCCATCGGCGCATCCCCGATGCAGGTGTTCATGACGGTGATCGTGCAGGCCGTCGTGCTGGGCCTGGTGGGCTCCGGCGCCGGCATCGCATTGGGCTGGGGCATGGTGAAGCTCATCGCGTCCGGCTTGGCGAATATGGGCATGCCTCTGACCGGAGCCACCGACCCGACGGCATCCGACATGTTGGTCGGTCTGCTGGTCGGCGTGCTGGTGACGTTGATCGGCGCGGCGCTGCCCGCGCGCAACGCGGCACTGGCTCCGCCGATCCAGGCGATGAACGAGACGGTCAATCCGGAGAAACCGGTGCGCTTGCGTGGCATCATCGGAACGTGCATGGTGGTTCTGGGAGCCGGCTGCTGGGCGTTCACCTGCGCGTTGGCCTCGGCGGACGGCGACGGCCCCACGCCTTGGGCGGCCGTGAACGGCATCGCCGTCGGATGGCCGCTGGGCATCGGCGCGGCGCTGGTAGTGATCGGCGTGATCGTCGCGGGACCGGCCTTCGTCGCGCCCGCCGGCATGGTGCTGGGATGGCTGCCGTCGAAGATCTTCACGGTGACGGGACGTCTCGCCACCCGCAATATCTCCCGGTCGAAGCGGCGCACGTCCAATACCGCGGCGGCGTTGTTCGTCGGCGTCGCCATCGTCAGCTGCCTGGGCGTCGTGGCGTCTTCCGCGCAGGCGTCCGTCAATTCGCTGATCGACACCGGTCTCAAGGCCGATTTCGCCGTCAGTTCGGCCTCCTACGGGAAGATTTCCGACGATGCGATCAGCGATATCAGGAACGTCAAGGGCGTGCGGCATGTGGTGTCCAACCGTGTGGTGCTCGGTGTGAAATACGATGGCAAGGCCATCTCCGGTTTCACGTTCGCCACCCAGCCGGAGCTGTTCACCAAGGTGTTCGCCGCCGAGACCGAGGCGGGCGACGCCGCGTCCGCGTTGAAGGACGGCAAGCTGCTGGTCGGCAAGAACATCGCGGACGACCGCGGATGGCACGTCGGCGAAAAGGTCAAGGTGACCGCCGAGAACACCGTGGTGGACGAGCAGGCCACCGCGCAGGCGCAGGCCGATTACCAGGCGCAGGTGCAGGACCATGTGCAGGAGCTGCGGGACGAGGCGCAGCGGCTCGCGGCCTCCGGCGATGCGTCAGGCGCGCAATCCAAAACCGACGAGATCGCCCAGTACACGACGGAGGCGCAGAACGTCGATCCGAAGACACTGGTCAAAACGAAGAAGGTCACCACGCGCAAGACGCTGACGATCGGCGCGATCGTGTCGAACTCCGTATACCGCGACTATGCGATCATCAACGACGACCTGGCCGAGCAGCTCGGCAACAAGCAGACGATGTTCGTGATGCAGGCGTACGTCACCGACAGGCCGGGCGCGAACACGGCCACGGTGAAGCAACGCATCAAGAAGGCCGTCAAGAAATACTACACGGTGTCGGTGTTCGACCGCGACGAATACAAATCGACGATGAGTTCGATGATCGACCAGATGCTGATGATTCTGTACGCGCTGCTGGCGCTGTCGATCATCATCGCGATCTTCGGCATCGTGAACACGCTGGCGCTGAGCGTGTCGGAGCGCACGAAGGAGATCGGATTGTTGCGCGCCATCGGCACATCGCGCGGGCAGATACGCGGCATGCTGGGCATCGAGGCCGCGGTCATCTCCGTGTTCGGCACGGTGATGGGACTGGTCGTCGGCGTCGCCGCGGGCGCGGTGATACGCGCCGTCTACGCGTCATCCGGATTGGAGGCGCTGGCGGTGCCGTGGCACCAGCTGGTGTTGTTCCTTGTGCTGTCGATTCTCGTCGGTCTGCTCGCCAGCGTCTCCCCCGCTTCGAAGGCGCTCAGGCAGCCGGTGCTCGACGCTGTGGCCAGCGAATGACGGACCGATAGGCACGGGCCACTATGCTGGTGGGTGAATGGTGCCGAATGGCATCACGGCGAACCGCCGTATGACTCGAAGGAGCATGGCATGCCGATTCCGAATGAGATTCCCGCAGGTGCGCGCATCGTGGTGCGCACCTGTGACGGCATCGATCCCACCGACCACCGTATGAAGTTCCGTGATTATGTGGGTCATGTGCGCTCGTGGGACGGGCAGACGTTGGAGATGATTCGTGACGCCGCGGCGAACGGCTCGCGTCCGGAACAGCGCGTCAGCATTCCCGCGGATACCATCGTGACGCTCAAACCCGTTCCGGAGCGTCCCCGTTTGAGACCGCGCAGATAACCCAAACCGGTGGAAAATCGCCGGACGGTGATTTAGCCGCCCAAGAGGCCGGTCAGAACGTCTCAGAACATCAGCCGGCCGGTTCAGACGGCGGAGCGCACCTGCGTGACGACATGATGGTCGTCTTCGAAACGGATGACGTGCTCTCCCCTGCGCGCGGATTCCAGCAATGCCCGCTGCCATCCGTGTTCGGGGATGGCGAGTTCCGCCGTTGCGCAGCGGTCGGCATAATCCGGAGCTTTGGACGCGGCCTTGTAGTCGCGGAAAGGCTGCCCCTGCGCGAAGAACTCCGACAGCCGTGTATCGTCATCCGTATCGGTCACGCCCCGGTCGCCAATGCGTCGCAACACGTCGGCCATGGCCGTCAATCTGCCCGCCATGCCGCGCAGCAGCGTCTCCACATTGGTGGCGTCCTCTTCCACCATCGCGCGGGTGCGGTTGGGATCGGTCAACGCCACGCGGGTCATGTCGCGCCAGGAGCCGGCGGCGAGCGCGGCGGCGATGTTGCGGTCCGGGTTATCGACCAGTTCGTTGATCATGGCCGTGGCGATGACGTGCGGCATATGCGAGATAAGCGCCGCGCCGCGATCGTGGGTGGCGTCGTCGAGCACGATGAGCCGATTGGCGCAGTGTTCGACGATCATGGTGGCCACGGCGAGGAACCGATGGTATTCCGTATGCTGGTCCACGGTGATGGCCCAGAGCGCGTCGTCGTACAGCGTCGGATCGGACGCCTCCCAACCGGAAAGCTCATTGCCCGCCATCGGATGCGCGCCGACATAGCAACGGTCGAGCCCCGCGGCCGCGACCTGGTCGCGTACCATGCCTTTGACGCTGCCGACATCGGTGAGCGTCGTCGTTTCGGGGTCGAGGGATTCCCGCAATGTCGCAAGGATCTGCGGCATCGCCTTCAGAGGATTGCACAACACCAGCACGTCGGGTTTCGCCTCGGCGAGCGCGCCGAGGCTGGGCATGCATCGTATGCCGTCGGCTTCGGCGGTCGCGTAGGGGCGGTCGTTGTGGTTCCATGCGGTGACTTCGCATCCCGCGTCGGCGAGTCTGCGCGCCAGAGAGCCTCCGATGAGGCCAAGTCCCACAATCGCGATTTTCTGTTGCGCCATCACCACATCAGTTCCCTTCTCACCGTGTCGTCTTCGCGCCAATGTTCCGGCGGTCGCCGGCAGTCAAGCCGTACTCCCCCATGAGGCAGCATCCATGAGGTGACGGGCGGGTTCGGCCGTTCCCGTCGCGGGTAGACCGCCAATGTCTTGATCCAGTCGCCGCGTTCCGCGATGTCGACGATGGCGTCGTGGAAGCGCCGCTCCCATGGCGCGGCGTCGAAGGTGGCGATGAAGCTGTATGTTCC
>DKCF01000033.1:0-1884 GCA_002451435.1 Bifidobacterium sp. UBA6881
GAAAAGGACGGCCTGTGCAGGATGCAGCGCCGGCGGACGGATGCCGTAGGTGGCGAGCGCGCGGCCGGTCATCTTCACGCCGTCGGCGTTCCACCATCCGAGCGTGCTCTGGCCGTTGCCAATGTCCTGCTTGATGAGGTCGAGGCTCACGTCGAGCGGGGAGACCACATATGTGGCTTCCGGGTCGAGTCCGGGCAATCGTACCGGTGCGGCCGGATAGGTCTGCGAGGTGGTCAGCTGGGTGAAGCGGTAGATCGCGGCGGCCTTGTTCGGCATGACGCAGCCATCCACGCGCACGGCCGGATCGGCTGCATCGGAGTGCACGGCGGTGTCGACGGCGAACCATTCGCGGTGCTTCTTGAATTCGGCCACCCATTCGGCAAGCTTGTCGATGTCCGCCTGCGGCTCTTTGAGCAGGTTCCATTCGATGCCCATATGTCCGAAGAACGCCATGGCCATGCGCAGTTCCTGCGTGGTCGCGCGATGCGTGGAATGCGCGGGGGAAGCGCCCACATGTTCGCCGATCATCTCCGGCGGGACCAGCAGCGAGGTGTAACGCTGGATGTCCTCGCGCTCCACCGGGTCGACGCAGTCGGAGCCCCAGATGCGGTCCGCCACTTCGAGGATGCCCAGATCGACGCGGCCGCCGCCAGAAGAGCAGCTTTCGATTTCCAAACCCGGATGCGCGGCTTTCAGGTCGGTGAAGATCTTGTAGACCGCAAGCGTCTGGTTGTGCACGGCCGGACGTCCGGTGCGCGGCGAGACGGCTTCAGTGACGAGCTTGTTGTGGTCCCATTTGATGTAGTCGATGCCGAGTTCGCCGACGAGCCTGTTCATCGATTCGTAGATGTAGGCGAAGGCGTCGGGGTTGGTCAGGTCGACGACCTGCTGGTTGCGGCCCTGCATCGGCAGACGGTTCGCGGTGGGCTTGAGCACCCAGTCGGGATGCTCACGGAACAGGTTGGAGTCGGGGTTGACCATTTCCGGTTCGAACCACAGTCCGAATTCCATTCCCTTGCCATGCACGTAGTCGGCGAGCGCCTTGAGCGACTTGTCTCCATCCGGCCAGACGTCTTGCGAGATCTGCCAGTCGCCGAGTCCCGCGGTGTCGTCGCGGCGGGCGCCGAACCAGCCGTCGTCGACGACGAAGCGTTCCACGCCACTTTCCACGGCCTTGTCGGCGAGGCGGACGAGGGTGTCGTAGTCGTGGTCGAAGTAGACGGCTTCCCACGTGTTGAGAATGACCGGACGTGGCTTGGGCGCGATGTTGTGCGCCACGAGCCAATCGCGGTGCACACGGCGGATGTAGCCGTGGAAGCGCGCGGCGACTTCGTTGAGTCCTTCGCCGTAGGAGCCTACGAGCCATGGGGTGGTGTAGCTTTCGCCGTTGGCGAGGCTGATTTCGCCGCCGAACAGCACCTCGCCGCCGCCAATCACGCCGGCGGTGTACGGCAGGCGTTCGGCGGAGAGCACGCTGTTGCCGCTCCATGCCACGTGCGCGGAGTAGACGTTGCCGTGGGTGAAGCCGAATCCCTTTTCGCCCACGTTGAGCAGCAGGGTGGCGTCGAAATCAGGACGGCCGGCCATGGATGCCTTGGCGAATCGGCCGATGGTGAAGTCCTGGCGCTGCGGCGAACGTTCGCGCAGATGGTGGCCGGTGGTGGTGAGGATCTCGTTGGCGTCGGCGGGCACGGCGAAGGCGAGTTCGACCTTGTTCACGTCCAGTCGGCCTTCGCCGATGTTGATGACTTCCGCATGCTGGCGGATCAGGCCGGTTTCGTCGAGTTCGCAGGTCCAGACGAGCTTCACCCCCTGTTCCGCGTCCTGCGCGGTGACGGTGACGGTCGGGGTGCGCTTGGGTTCGGCCGCGACGGTCCAGTTCGG
>DKCF01000033.1:2010-6965 GCA_002451435.1 Bifidobacterium sp. UBA6881
GCCGTCACGGCGCACGTCGAAGCGCGTGGCGCCGATCCAGGATTCGGATTGCGTCGGCAGCACGCTTGGCCATGCGGTGTAGTCGAGTTCGGCGGAGACGCGTTGCGGCGCGAGCGCGTCGAACATGTCGATCACGGTTTCCGGCGCGGCGAGCGGCCGGCCCCAATGCACGAGTCGCGGCAGATCGTCGCCGGGGAAGACGAGCGCGAAGGCGACATTCGCGGCCGGTTGTTCGGCGTAGACGGCGGTGAGCCTGGTGCCGTTGGATGAGGTTCCATGGAAGGTTTGAATGAGCGTCATTGCACCATCCTTTGCTTGCGATGTGTGAGCGCTTGGTATTGCTGGTCATTCCGATGGTACGACGAATGGTATTTGTTGACGTTTCCCAGCGTGTTTCTTTCCTTCGGAAAGTAATTCTGGCGATTCCCATGCCCATCATGATGCCGCGGTGGCCGCGCGGTCACCGTCGCCGCTGGAAGAAATCGGTGAGCAATCGCGCGCACTCCTCCTCACGCACGCCACCGAACACTTCCGGCACGTGGCCGACGTGCGGATCGCGCGGAATGTCCCAAATCGAACCGCATGCGCCCAATTTGGCGTCCCACGCGCCGAATACGATACGTCCGATGTGCGTCTGCAGACACGCTCCCGCGCACATCGGGCAAGGCTCAAGCGTGACGATCAGCGTGCAGTCGGCAAGATTCCAGGAACCCAAAGTCCCCGCGGCCTCGGTCATCGCCTTCACCTCCGCGTGGGCGAGCGGATCGGCATGGGCCTCACGCAGATTGCGGCCCTTGCCGATCACCTGGCCTTCCGCATCGACGACGACCGCGCCGACAGGCACCTCGCCGTCTTCGAAAGCCTCGCGCGCCAGCGCCAGCGCGCGTTCCATCTCATCGTTCCACCGCATAGCAATTCAGTGTAGCGAAACCCATACGGGCCCACGGATTCATGAAGTCCTCTTGCTAGGCTGAAATGGTCAGAGAAGTTCACGTGAGGGAGAGACATTTGGCGGTATTCGAATTGATTCTATGTATTATCGCCGCCGTCGTGCTGTCTTCGTTCCTCAGCCGGTTCATTCCGAAGGTCTCCACGCCACTGGTGCAGATCGCGCTGGGCGCGGCGGCCACGCAATTGCCGTTCTTCCCCGACGTGACGTTGAGCCCTGAATTGTTCATGGTGCTGTTCATCGCGCCGCTGCTGTATTTGGAGGCGCACGATATCGACAAAGGCGAGCTGCTGAAATCTGTGAAGCTTTCGCTTTCCTTGGCGATCGGACTGGCCGTCGCCACGATGGCCGCGGTCGGTTTCGCCCTGCATTCCGTATGGGCCGCGATTCCGCTGGCCGCCGCGCTGGCGCTGGGCGCGGCGCTCGGACCGACCGACGCGGTCGCGGTGTCGTCGCTCGGCAAGGAGGCCGCGCTTTCGCAGCGACAGGCCAGCGTGTTGAAAGGCGAATCGCTGTTCAACGACGCTTCCGGCATCGTCGGCTTCCAGTTCGCCATCGCGGCAGCGGTCAGCGGCGTGTTCGAAGTGCGCGAATCGGCATGCCAATTCGTCGTATCGTTCATCGGCGGCGCGATCTTCGGCCTGGTGGTCGGCACGGTCGCCGACATGCTGTTCGAAACCTTGCGCTCCTTGGGATGGGAGACGACCACCAGCCGCATTCTGATGGAGCTGTTCCTGCCGTTCATCCTGTACTTGGGCGCGGAGGCGGTGCATGTGTCCGGCATTCTGTCGGTGGTGGCCGCCGGTCTGATCATCCGATTCGACCGCACCGGCATCGGTCCGAACGTGGCGCGCACGAACATCGTCTCGTCAAGCGTGTGGGGCGTGCTGTCGTTCACGCTGAACGGCACGGTGTTCATTCTGCTCGGCATGCTGCTGCCCAACGCGATGAGCACCAGCTGGGATGATCCCGGTGTCAGCAATCAACTGCTGCTCGTCTCCATTTTCGTCGTCGCCATCGTGGTAATCGCGATGCGTTTTCTGTGGATCGCGCTGATGCTGCGCGTCGCGCGCGACACCATTACCGGCAAGCGGCGCAAAATGACCAAACAGCGTTGGCGCTCCGCCGCGGTGATGACGTTCGGCGGGCCAAAGGGCACCATCACGCTGTCGCTGATGTTCACCATCCCCTATCAAATCGTCGCGGGAACGCCGTTCCCCATGCGCGACGAACTCATTTTCATCGCCGGTGGCGTGATCGTCGTCACGCTGCTGCTCGCGAACTTCCTGTTGCCATTGCTCGCGCCGAACCGCAATCGCGACGATTCGGTGGAAATGAGCGAAATCACCATCGAGATATTGCGCCGTACCGTGGAGGAACTGACGGGACGCGTCACGGAAGACAATCGACGGGCGGTGATGATGGTGATCGATTCATACACGAAGCGCATCACCCGGCTCAAGCAGCGCATCGGCGAAACCGACCCGCAGGGATATATGGCATTGCAGATCGCCGCGCTCAACTGGGAAAAGGATTATGTGAAAGCGCGTCTCGCCGAGGTCAAGGCGCATCCGAGCGACAGCAAGGCGGCGAACGATCTGGAGGCCGAGGCCTGCGAGCGCCTGCTCGACCAAATCATGAATTCGCTGCGGCATATCGAAACGGCGCATGATTCCGGTCACGCCATCTGGCGTCTCAAGGGCCGTTTCCGTGCGTTGCAGCGCCGCACGGGCACGTTGGTGAGGCGTGTGAACAGCCGTATCCGGCGCACCACGCCGCTGTTCAGCGACGATGAGCTGTTCGCGCACACCCGTGCCGTGCAGGTGGACGCCATCGAGCATGTGATCGACCGGTTGTATGAGGAAATGGGACGCGACACGTACAACACCGAGCATTGTTCCAAACTGCTGCTGGATTATCGGCGAGGCGAGGCCACGTTGCGGGCGCGGCCGAATGTGGGCGTCAGCGCCGAAGCGCAGGAACAGGCCGAGGGAGTCAAGCGCGAAAGCTACGGCATCGAACTGGGCGTGATCCAGGACATGTATGAGGCCGGCGACATCACGCGCGTGCAAAGCAAGCAACTGCGACGCAACGTGTATGTGATGAGCGTGGATGCCGATGCGCAGATCTGAACGGGATTACACTCGGACATGTGCCCCCCTTAACAACCACGACGTGCGCCTGTACCGACATTTCAAACAGCCAACTCCCATGCATCCGTCCAGCCGGGATAAGCCGAGGGAAACAATGTAGCCAACTCTGCAAAGATGAGAATCGTCTGTTCTGCTGAGACGCAAACGCTCCTTCCAAAGGATGATTGACATATACCCCCCTCATAGCCTATTATGAAGTCATACTTCATCGGTCTTTTAAAGAAAGAGGATCGAAATGAAATCAGTCAAGAGAATAGCGACTCTTTTCATTGGTCTGGCGCTTATGGTGGCGCTGCCTGCCACCGCCCATGCGTCTACAGATGATGATCGGCAAGACATCAAATCATTGGATATGTCCGTCATCGATGTGCAAATACAATCACGCGGCGTTATGACCGCAGAAGATCTGTACGACTTCCTTCAATCCGATGCAGAAAAAACCGTTGACATTGATGCTGAAACAGGAAAAATCACCGCTGTGAGCGAAGACGCGGCAAAACCTCGGATTGCAGTCAACAATATCTGCAATAGCCGTGACTCATGCCTTGTTCATAGTCGTGTTCCTTATGCGGACTTCGGATTTAGCGGAACCGGAACAAAGACCGGGAATTGGCCTTACCGCATCTCATGGGAGACTGGTTCGCATACGGCAAAGGCTTGGTACAAACACGGCTATGACGTTGTTGGATGGGGCACCAAGTTCGGACCTCACACCAAAGCCAATATGAACGCTCCTGTCACGGCTGTTCAAGTTACCAATTACTCGTGATCCTGCGTGAGCTTTTGGTACAGAAGAGGAAGATGGCTTATCGGAATTTTGATTGGCAGACCAAGGTCAAACGGGACCGGTCCGAGCATGTGCCGCCGAATTCTCAGAAAGTTCCCAGAAAACACCAGACGTGTGCTCAGACTCCGGTGTTTATATAAGAACTGTCAGCAAGAGAGCTGGCCAGGAACCAAGCAAGTTCCCGACAATTGAATCCTTTCTTCTTCTCTCTCCTTTCTCTCCCCGGCGGCAATCCCGCCGGGGTCTTTTTTTATTCCGTGAGCGCCCCATGCCCATTGATACGGGTATATTGAGGAAGCATGAGCGATGCAATTGAGAACGAGGTCGCCGGCAATGGCGACGGTGCCGATGGCGGCGCGGGCAATCTGATCGGACGTGAATCGAATGTGGTGGCGGGACGGTTCGGCGAGCCGTTGCAGGTGCGTCATGTGCAGTATTCGCGCGGGGGCGGCAATGCTGCGCCGAAGCGGCCGATGTTCCTGTGTCTGCATGGTTGGGGTTCGAACGAGGCCGATCTTGCCGACATGATGCGCTATGTTGCCCCATACAACGATTTCGCTTCGTTGCGTGCGCCGCTGGTGTTGCAGGAGGCGGGTTCCGGCGAATTCGGATATGGTCAGGGCGCATACTCATGGTTCCACGATTGCGTGCCGTCCGGGGAGGATCTGGACCGCGACGCCTATGCCGCGGCGATGGCCATCGACGATTGGGTGGCCGAGAACGTGCCGGCCGACCGCGCCGTGGTGCCAATCGGCTTTTCGCAGGGCGGCTTGCTGGCCATTCATCTGCTGCGCGTGCATCCGGAACGTTACCGCGCTTCGATTTCACTGTCGGGCTTCCTCGCACCGGGCGTCGTCGCGGGAAGCGCGCCCGCCGATGACCGCGTCGCGGAGTTGAACGTTCCGGTGTTCTACGGATACGGCCAGAGCGACACGGTGATTCCGAAACCGGAGATCTTCGCCACCACCGCATGGCTGGACGAACATACGTTCCTGACGTCGAAGGGCTACCGCGGCCTCGACCATGCGGTGAGTCTCAACGAATTCAACGACCTGCGCGATTGGCT
>DKCF01000043.1:0-4437 GCA_002451435.1 Bifidobacterium sp. UBA6881
GAACCATTCGCAAACAACCATCGTCAGCGGGAAATCATCGCAACGGCATGGCGAATGCGATGGAGCATCGAAATCCAGCAGCTATGAAAAAATCCCGAGAAAACCTTCCCGAACGGAATCGGCAATCGTTGGCAGACAAAATGCGGAGCTACTTCACGACCTTCGGCTGCAGTCCCTTGGACTTCTCGACGGCGGAATCCTGGCCGCACACCTTCAGCCAGTTGGCCAGCAGACGGTAGCCGTCCTGCGTCATCACGGATTCGGGGTGGAACTGCACCGCGTACATCGGCTTGCTGCGGTGCTTGATGCCCTGCACGATATGGTCGCCCTGCGTCCAGGCGGTCACCACCAGATCGTCCGGCACCGAATCGGGCTCGACCGCCAGCGAATGGTATCGGGTGGCGGTCATCGGGTTGGCCACGCCTTCGAAGATCTCATCGTCGATATGCTCCACCTGGCTGGTCTTGCCGTGCATGATGGTCGGCGCATGGTCGACCGTCGCGCCGAAGACCTCGGCCAGCGCCTGCATGCCCAGGCATACGCCGAACATCGGCTTGTCGATCTTCGCGCACAGGCGAATCATATCCTCGCTGGCGCCCGATTCCGCAGGCGCGCCCGGACCGGGGGAAATCAGCACGCCGTCGTAATCATCGACCACACCCGGCTGCGCCGGATCGATCGCGTCGTTGCGCGCCACCGTCACGGTGGCGCCCAGCGTCTTCAAATATCCGACGATGGTATAAACGAACGAATCGTAATTGTCTACGACCAAAATGCGTGCGGAATCGGTCATCATGCTCCTATCAACGTTTGAACAGCAGTGTACGTGCGCGCCATGCCGAATGCCGCGCACATCTCACACAAAGGGCACATGAAATACGAGGGCCACCTGGAGGTGGCGATGGCCACCGCATCACCGCCGCCTCGGCGACCAACGCAAACCATCGCCAACTACTGCGGCTGTCATCATTCCCACGACAAATCGCAGCGGCATTCATCACAACGCGCGAAACCTTCTCAAGCCGTCAGATGGCCGTGTAGTTCGACATCGACTGCAACACCGGAATATTCGCGGCGGCCCACGGGAACAGCCATTCGAAGCAGGCGGCGGCGGCCGCGAAGGCGAGCAGCGCCATCAGCACCACGCGAATCGGCAGCACTCCCGGCTGGATGCGCATCAGGGAGCCGTACAGGCTGAAATCGGGCTTCCTGCGGTGCCCCGCGCGGATGCTGGCGAGCAATGGCCAACGCCATGCCACGGCCGCCGCGATGAACACGACCAGGTATGCGGCGAGCGCGCCGAGAATCCACGGTTTGAGCGAATCGATGGACGAGGCGAACGACGGCTGCTCGTTGTTGATGAACTTGACCTTGCCGTTCGCGTCCGTGGAGGAAAGCTCCTTGGGAATGCCGTCCGAGACCTTCGCCCAGTAGGAGAATTCGGCGTAGCTGATCCAACGGTGGGTCGGCGTGGAGTACTTCGGCTCGCAAGTGGTCATGGTCAGCATGCGTTTGGTGGGCGTGGTCCCCGGATTCTCCGGGTTCGAGGCGACCACCTCGACGTCGGTGGGCAGTACGATTTTGTGGCTGGTGTAGCGGTAGACGTACCAGTAATCCTGCGTGCGCACGATGATCGGGTCGCCTTCCTGCAGCTTGTCCACGTCACCGAGCGGCTGCCCGTAACCGTTGCGGTGCCCGGCGAAGGCGAAATTGCCGACCTGTCCGGGCATCTGGGAATCCTCGTAATGCCCGAGACCGTGCCGGTTGAGTTCCGTCAGCGAGGTTCCCTGCACCAGATTGCGCTGCCACTGGCTGCCGAAGCGCGGAATGTAGACCTGGGCGATCAGCTCGCCCTCCTGCGCGCTTTCCGGCTGTGTGGGTGGATCGCCTTCCTGCGCGGTTGCGATCGTCACGTTATCGGATTTCGACGGATCCGACCACGATACCGATTGGCGGGTTTCGATCTGGTCGTGCTCGGACTGCACGCCCGTCCACCACATCTGCCACGCGATGTACAACGCGCAGATGGCCGCGGCCGTCAGCATCAGCTCGGCGAGGATGCCGAATACCGTCCAGATCGCGCCTTTGCCGCCGGTCCCGCTGCCGTTCCGGCCGCGTCCGCCGCTTCTGCGCGCCACATGCTTCATGGTCATTGTCCTTCCGATTCGTTCTTGCCGGAGCTGTTCGCGGTCTCTTCCGAGTTGCCCGCCGCGGAGGTGCCGGACGATTCGGCGTCCGATGCGCCGCCAGCCGACGCGTCACCTGCGGCATCGCCCGATGTGCCGTTCGACGCGCCACCCGACGTACCGCCGCTCGATGCGGTACCGGACGCCTTCGCATACTGCAACGGCTGTTGCAATGCGTCGGTCGCGTCGAAATGCAGCTTCTCCCTTTCATCAAGCTGCCAACCCAAGCCGAATGCGCTCACATACTGCCGGTATATGCCGACTTCCTTCGAATCGTCGAGCGCCTTCTTCATGCTGTCGACCGGTCCTATCGCGGAAATCTTGAACGGCGGCGAGTATTTCTTGCCTTGCAGCAACAACACATTGCCGGAACAGCGCACCGCGGAATTGAACAGCACGCGCTGGTCCATAATCATCATGGATTCGGCGCCGCCCGCCCACAGCGCGTTCACCACGGCCTCGATGTCCTGCTGGTGCACCACATAGTCGTTGATATTCGACGTGGAGCCGGACGAATCGACCATATTCTCCCATAATGGGGAATCATCGAGCGTCACCACCAGTCCCGGCCCTTCGACCGCGGGAAGCATGGTGCCGTTGCCCGCGTTCTCGCTGTCCTGCGAATCATCATCCTGGCTGTTGAGCGTCTTGCTCAGATCGTTGACGCGGGAGCTCAGCGAATCGACCTCCTTGCTGAGCGATTCCACCTTCTTCACGCGCTGTTCCACAAGTTCGGCGGTGTCGTTGGTCACGACGACGGAACGGTTCACGCGCAGATTCGTGGCGAGCAGATATCCGGAGAACATCAGCACAAGAAAAACCGCGACGCCGACCATCTTCGATCGTTTCGCGGCATGTCTGCCGATGTGCTTCGCCATGCGGACCTTTCTGCGTTCATCCGTGTTCATCCGTTCGGCACCGACTGTTCGACATCGAGTATTCATTCGATGGTCTATTCGTGAACGCGGTGGTTTCACTGCATCGCGGTTCGCCGATTATGAACAATTTCACGATGCGAGTTCGCCACTTTCGAGTGTAGCCACTATTATGACTTTTAGCCTATTGAAGGCCTTTATTAAAGGAGACTATGCTGATGGCTGACGAAGAGCTGCACGAAACCACCGTGGACGCCCAAAAGGACGAGCAGTCCACCGACGACACCGCTGCCGTCGAAGAGACCACCACGACCGACAACACCCCGGAAACCGCCGGCGAAGCCACCGACGCCGAGTCGACCGCCGAGACCGCTGAAAACGCCGAAGCCGATTCTGAGAACGATGCCGAAACCACCGACGAGACCGAATCCGAAGATGCCGAATCCAAGAATGCCGATGACGACGATGACCTCGGCATTCCCATGGACCGTGTCGAAGCCGTGCTAAACGCCACCGTCGACAAGGATTCCCTGACGCCGCAGATGCAGCGCATGATGAACCGCCAGGCGGAAAACACCCGTCGTGTGGAGGAAACCATCAAGGGCACCAAGTCGAATCCGCGTTGGTTCGTGCCGCTGTTCTGCACGCTGATGATCATCGGCCTGGTGTGGGCCGTGGTCTATTACCTGACCAGCGATTATCCGATTCCGAACATCGGTGCCTGGAACCTGGCCATTGCGTTCGCGATCATCATGGTCGGTTTCATCATGACGATGTGGTGGCGCTGACCCGTTAATTGGCCAATCCCGGCAAAGGCTTACAAAGTAGCGTCCAGTTGTTCCTGCCCGTTCCGCTGTCAGCTTCTCATCGTTGGCCTGTCGAATGAAGACCGAACGGCATTCATCGCCGGATAATCCCGTCGCCGGATAATCCCACATAAGGGCGTTGGAGGAATCTCTCCAACGCCCTTTGCCATATCAATATCGCTGTATTCGCCCTGCCGCAAAGCCGCCAAGCCAAACCACCCCTGCCAAACCGCCAAACCGCCCCAGCCAAACCACCCAACCATACGAGCCAAGCCAAACCCCACCAAGCTATCCAAGCCATCCAAACCAAACCACCCAGCCAAACTACCCAGCCAAACCGCCCAACCACACTATCCAACCAAACCACCCGACCACACAAGCAAGCCAAACCCCACCAAGCCATCCAAACCAAACCACCCCTGCCAAACCACCCAACCAGCCAGTCACGCGCCCAAATAATCCGCTGGCTGGATAAATCGCCCGCAAAAAGGCTCCTTAAACGACTGAATCAGCCAGCCACTGGAAGAATCCACCCTCCTGCAGACCAGTCATACGACCAAATCATCCAGT
>DKCF01000043.1:4529-4741 GCA_002451435.1 Bifidobacterium sp. UBA6881
ATCAGCCAGTCGGTGGAGAAAAACGCCCACTCATGAACCAATCACACAACCAAATCATCCAGTAACTGGAGAAAAACACCCACTGGCAGCGCACCTACATGACCAAATCATCCAGTCAGTGGAGAAATCCGTCCTCTTAAATGCCAATCACGCGACCAAAACACCCCGTGGCTGGAGAAATCGCCCGCTAAAGCACCTTTTATACGGCCAAA
>DKCF01000043.1:4834-6466 GCA_002451435.1 Bifidobacterium sp. UBA6881
CGTTCACAGGCCACTCACACGACCAAAACAGCCAGCCACTGGAGAAGGGTGCCTGCTCATGGAACAGCCACACGGCCAAATCAGCCAGCCGGTGGAGAAAACGGCCGCGCACCTGCCTAGGCGAGCTTCTTCGTGCGAATCAGCATATGCTCTCCGCCCTGCATCGTGGTGCCGAACAGATAAACATCTCCCCCATCCGCGAGCTTGAGCTTTTTCCGCAACTGCGGAGCGGTCAGCGGGAAATTCCGCACCGCGATATTGGCGCGCTTGGTACCATTCAGCAACCGCCTGACCTCCTTCTTGCCCATGCCGCCCATCGCTTCGACGACGAACCCGCGTCCCGGAAAATCCGCGATCGCCGTATCGGACACGAACAAATGGCTGCTCGGACCAATCTGCGTCACGCCGAATCGCTCCTCGATCAGGTCGAAGCATCCGGCCTTCATAATCGACGCATTCGGTTCGTACAGGAAGCGCACCGGCGGCAACGGCGCGGTGCCGATGCGCAGACCCCGCGTATACACCGCGGCATCATAATCGATTCGCTGACCGTCGTTCACGCAGTATACGTGCGGCGCAAAACCGCAGTCCACAGCGAAAGATGAGGCGTCCGCAGATACGGATTTCGCGGTTCGTCCAGCAATCATGGCATGCGCAGACCACACACTATCCGCGCCATCCACACTACCCGCACTACCAGCATCTTCCACGCCATCTACATCATTCGCGCGTTCTGCACCATCCGCACCATCCGCACTACCAGCGCGTTCTGCACCATCCGCGCCATCAGCGCGATCCACGCCAATCATCCCCTCCACAGATACGGCAGCGGCAGTATTCGCGCCGTTCTCCGCATGAGCACCGCCATCGGCCGCAAGCACCAACAGCAGTTCCTTGCATTCGTTGCCGGTCGACACAATGTGCACTTCGCGCACGGCACCGCCGAAATCCGCGACAGCCTTGCGCCAATCCAGCATCGGCGAAAGCTTGATCAGCGTGAATCGCGCCTTGGCGAGCAGCAGATCGCGCAATGCCAGCACATTCGGCGTGCAATCCGCGATCGCATAGGTACGCGCGCCATGCTCGTCGCGGCGGGCCGGATCGATGTAGATCATCGTCGTCGGACGCATCGCACGCAAGTACTCGACGCCGTCACCCTGCACGATTCGCGCATGCGAAAGCCCCAATTCGGCCATATTGTGCGCCGCGATGGCGCATAGACGCGCCTGCCGCTCCACATAGGTGGCGCGCGCGAATTCGCGTGCGAGGAAGGAGAAATCGACGCCGAATCCACCAGTCAGATCCACCATGCTTGATTCCGGCACCGTATCTGTGCCCGCGCCGCACAGCAGACGATGCGCGATCTCGGCCTTGTACAGCGCCGTGAACTGCGACGAGCATTGTTCCATGGAGATATGCGGCGGATAGATGATGCCGTCGCATGCGGCCCATTGCGGCAGTTTCTTGCCGGCGATCTGCCATCCCTCGATCTGGTCGAGCGCTGTGGGCATGTCGAAAAGGTCCGTCCGCTTGGCTTTGAGCGCGAGCCCGGTCACGTTTTCATGCCGATGCGCGGCAATGAAGGCGCGCATATCGTCGTTGACGATTTCCGTCGCAGGATTCGGCACGCCG
>DKCF01000043.1:6589-6960 GCA_002451435.1 Bifidobacterium sp. UBA6881
CATCATATCCGGCTATCGCCCGCCAATGGAATCGCGATGGCCGTCCTTGCCGCTTCGTGGTTGCGAACTTCACGATTTGCGGCATATGCACATGATTATTCGGTGGATAACTGGTGGACTGCTGTGGACGGATGTGGATATCGTCTATATATCGTGTTTCGTTACGTTGCCAACCACGAGATATAGATGCCAATTTTCCCCATTTTTGTGGGGTGTGCATAGAAGTTATCCACATTCCCACCTTAGCGAAAACCTTGCTTTCCGCCGTTTTGTGCATATCCATGTGGATAATTCCCCAAGTTGTCCCCGAGTTACGCACAGACTTGGTGCGAGTTATCCACCGAGTTGTCCACAAATGTGGACAACTCGGC
>DKCF01000043.1:7051-12271 GCA_002451435.1 Bifidobacterium sp. UBA6881
TCCAATCCTCGCGCATACGAAAAACCGCGCCTCCGATCATCGAATCCGCATTTCTTCAATCCAACAATCGGGGACGCGGTTTATATCACCACATCAGCGGGCAAAACACCCAGCCTCGCCGCTCAATGCATCAGCAACGTCGCGAAATTGCTCGCATCGCACCATGCGTCGATCGCAATCAACGCGGCCAGCATGGCCGCGCCATATACGGCGGTGCGGCGCAGCAGGCTTTTGCCACGCAACGCGCGTAATCCGGAAACCAGCAGCCAGGCGAACAATCCGCCGCCGATGAAACCGCCGACATGCGCCTGCCAAGCGATATTCGGCGTGATCACCGGCATCAGGAAGTTGATCGCCATCCAAAT
This sequence comes from Bifidobacterium sp. UBA6881, assembly GCA_002451435.1. GTDB lineage: Bacteria > Actinomycetota > Actinomycetes > Actinomycetales > Bifidobacteriaceae > Bifidobacterium. The sequence continues at coordinate 7,417 of DKCF01000043.1, forward strand.
CAGCATCGACCGAATGTCCAAACCGATGCGACGATACACGACCAGCACGGCGGCGAACAGTCCGAACAACGCGCCGGAAGCGCCATACGACGACGTGAACCAGCCGGTGCCGCCCGGGGCCAACGCCGCATACACCATCATGCCGGTGCCGCCTGCAAGCCCGGAAAGCAGGTACAGCGCCAGATACGACCAATGCCCCATCATGCGTTCCAGCACCGGTCCGACGCACCACAGCGTCAGCATGTTGAAGAGGATATGCCATAGCGATGCGGGCTGGTGCAGGAACATCGATGTGATGAACGTCCACGGATGGTATGCGGCGATGCCCGGCATCAACGCGCCGTAGCCGACGATGATGTTCAGGCCGGCGGGCCATACCATCCTCAATACCGTCTCGATCAGCCAAACCACCACGCAGACCGCCATGATCGATGTGGTGAGCACGGGTTCGCCGGAGCGCCAGCGGTAGCGCAACGAACGCAATGAGAACACGTCTTTGAGGGACGGGGAGCCGGGGAACAAACTGAATCGTCGATTTGCCATAGTTCACACCCTACCGGTACGTATGCCGGTACGTATGGAAGTGCGTGCGTCGATCGGCTGACATCCGGCTGACGATTGATTGACGGTGATTCGGCGGCGCGGAACTTTTGCCGATGTGCACACACATATGCGCATACGACCGCAAGCATGGACGGCGCACTATCGCATGTACCTGCGTGCACAGGCGGCAAATGGCACGTAGCGGACAAAATTAGTACATGCTGACGCACACACCAGCGCATGCCAACGCACACGGATGCATGCCGATGCACGCCTGCGCACGAAACGGCTCCGCGTCGCAGTGGATCACGGCGCGTAAATCCACTCAATCACCACATTCAAGGACTTAAGATAGTGACAGAGTTGGCTTGAACGAACAGGTCAGCCGATGTTTGGGAAATGTTTTGGGAAAGGAGCCGTCATGGAGAACAGGTCTTCTAACGGTTGGAAGTTCTTCGCGCTGCTCTTCGGAGCTTTGCTTGCCGGCGTCGTTGGTCTGTACATCTACAAGCAGCAGAACCCGGATTACGATCCGTGGGAGGAGCCGTGGGAGAACAGCTCGTCTCCGGTCGATTTGGGTTTGACCAAGGAAAAGGACGAACCGAAGGCCGAGGACGCGACCGAAGCCGAGGCCGGCGAAGCGGCACCGGCGGCCGAAGCCGCCTGATACCGCGGTTTCCGGAACGTCGTTTTTCCGGAATGGCGGCTTTCTGAATCATCAGAAATCTTCCGGATTGGCGGATGACTCATATCGGATATAGGAAAGCCCTCCGAAACGATTTGGTTTCGGAGGGTTTCTCTATGCGTGCCGCATTGCATGCCTCACTGCGCTGCGCGCGGTCTGCCGGACGCGCCATCAGACAAACCATCCGGCAGACCGTCAGTTGGGGCAACCGCCAAACAAACCGTCAGGCGAGCGGACCGGTCTTCCAGATGCGCTCCAGATAGTCCTCGATGGAGCGGTCGGAGCTGAAGTAGCCGGAGTTCGCGACGTTGATCAGCGCCTTGCGGTTCCATTCGAGCGGCTGCGCGTACAGCGCCTCGATGTCGGACTGGATCTCGGTGTACGCATGGAAGTCGGCCAGCGTCATGAACCAGTCCTTGTTCAGCCAATCGTTGACCAGATCCTGGTAGGTGCCCTTGTCGCCGTTGGAGAACGTGCCATCGGCGACCATATCGATGGCTGCCTTCAGACGCGGATCGGCCTCGTAGTACTTCCTCGGCTGGTAGCCTTCGGCGTACAGCGCGTCCACCTCGTCGACGGTCATGCCGAAGAGGAAGAAGTTCTCCGCGCCGACACGTTCGCGAATCTCGACGTTCGCGCCGTCGAGCGTGCCGACGGTCATCGCGCCGTTCAGGGCGAACTTCATGTTGCCGGTGCCGGAGGCCTCCTTGCCGGCCTGCGAGATCTGCTCGTCGAGGTCGGTGGCGGGGATGAGGTGCTGCGCCAGACGCACGTTGTAGTTCCACGGGAAGTAGACGTTCAGCTTGCCCTTGACGTCCGGGTCGTTGTTGATGACGCGGGCCACGTTGTTGATCAGCTGGATGGTCTGCTTGGCCAGGTAGTAGCCCGGCGCGGCCTTGGCGCCGAACACGATGGTGCGCGGCATGATGTCGTCGGCGGAAAGCTTGCCGGACTTGATGTCCGCGTAGCGTGCGATCACGGCGAGGATCTTCAGCGCCTGGCGCTTGTATTCGTGCAGACGCTTGACCATGGTGTTGATCATGGTGTTCGGGTCGATGTCGAAACCGTATTCGCGCTTCGCGTAGTTGGAGAAGTCGACCTTGTTGGCCTGCTTGACGGCGGCGAACTTCTTGACGAATTCGTCATCCTTGGCGAGCGGTTCGAGACCCTTGAGCAGTTCAAGGTCGCTCAGCCAGCGATCGGTGCCGAGACCTTCGGTGATGAGGTCGGACAGGCGCGGGTTGGCGAGCTTGATGAAGCGACGAGGGGTCACACCGTTGGTCACGTTGGTGAACTTGTCGGGGTACACGTCGGAGAAGTTCTTCAGCGTGACGTCCTTGAGCAGCTGGGAGTGCAGCTCGGCGACGCCGTTGACGTGGGAGCCGCCGTAGGTGGCGAGGTACGCCATGCGCACGGAATCACCGGTGTAGATGGCCATGTCGTTGATGGTCTCGTCGGCGACGCCCTTGGCCTTGAGCTCGGCCTCGAACTGCTCGTTGATCTTCTTGATAATCTCCAGATGGCGTGGCAGCAGCTTGCCGATGAGATCGGCCGGCCACACTTCCAGGGCTTCCGGAAGCAGGGTGTGGCAGGTGTAGTTGAAGGTCTTGTTGGTGACCTTCCATGCGGTGTCCCAGTCGTAGCCGTACTCGTCGATCAGCACGCGCATGAGCTCGGGGATGCCGATGACCGGGTGGGTGTCGTTGAGCTGGAAGGTGATCTTGTCGGCGAAGGTCGTCAGATCCGGCTTGTCCTGGCCCGGGTAGAAGACACGGATGGCGTCGTGGATGGACGCGGCCACGAAGAAGTACTGCTGTTCCAGACGAAGCGCCTTGCCCTGCGGAGTGGAGTCCTCCGGGTACAGGATCTTGGAGATGTTCTCCGCTTCGACCTGCGGCTTGACGGCGTCCAGATACTCGGACTTGTTGAAGGTGAGCAGATCGAACTCGTCGTAGCTCTTGGCGCTCCACAGGCGCAGCGTGTTCACGCGGCCGGAAGCGTAGCCCGGAACCATGTAATCGACCGGTACCGCGCGCACGGACCAAGCCGGCTTCCACACACGCTTGCCGTTCTCCTCGACCACTTCGCCGCCGAAGGAGACCTTCTGGTCGCGGTTGTAATCGACGTGGCCCCATGGCTCGTCGTTGGCCAGCCAGTAATCCGGCCTTTCGACCTGCTTGCCGTCCTTGTCGAATTCCTGCTTGAAAATGCCGTACTTGTACTGGATGCCGTAGCCGAACGCCGGCACGCCCAGCGAGGCAAGCGAATCGATGAAGCATGCGGCCAGACGTCCCAGACCGCCGTTGCCCAGTCCGGGCTCGTATTCGGAATCCACCACGTCCTGCACGTTGAATCCGAGGGATTCCACGGCCTTGTCGAATTGTTCGGTCAGTCCGGCGTTGAGCAATGCGTTGCGCAGCTGCTTGCCCATGAGGAATTCCGCCGACAGGTAGCCGACGGCCTTGGTGTGGCCGTTGACCATATCGGACTGGGTCTTCATCCACGCATCCACCAGATGGCGGCGCACGGCCGCGGACGCCGCGACGTACACGTCGGCCGGCTTGGCCTGCTCCACGGTGACGCCCTGGGTGTATTTCAGCTGCTCGCGGATCTCGTCGGCGAACTGCTCCGCGGTGACCGCGGACTTCGGTGCGGTAATTTCAGTCATGAATCGACTCCTTTAACGGATACTCTCCAAGAACATTATGCCCTGCTCCAGCTTCCTCGCATTTGCGGCTGCATGAACACTAGGTAACATCATGCATACGTTCTCAGAAGAGCATACTACACAACTTTGAAAAAGATGGAATTCCAAGCAATTTTTCCATAGCATTCGTTTGCAAAAATATGTTCTACATACATCCGCAGGTCATCCTGCGAACCTTGTAATCCACACCAACTATGCATGGTCCGCGGCTCCATCCTTCACAACTCCACCATACCGCGCGCACCACCTTGATTCCAGCCGGCAATCGCAGCCGCCCGCTCCCCCGCTTGCAAACCGTTCCATCCATCCGCCCGCCATCGTCGTTTGCAGGCAGCACAATATTCGGTATGGCTGTGATTCGAGAACAGGATTTGGACAAGGGGCGCGACGCGTTCGCGCAATGGCGGCAGGCTGCACGGCAGATTCTCGCCGAGTATCTGCCCGGAGATGACGAGGACGCCGCGCGCGCGTTTCGCTTGGATTTCTCGCCGCGATTGCCGCGCCGGCTTTGGGCGATGGCCGTGCGGTATTCGCTGTATCTGCTGGAGAAGAAAGCACCCGGCGAGGGCGTGGAAGTGCGCGTCGCGCCGTGGGGCGCGATCAAAATCCTTGACGGACCGGCATCCGATCCGCATAATCTCACCCCGCCGGACGTCATCGAGCTGGAACCGGACGTATGGATGCGTCTCGCCACCGGCATCACCGGCTGGGACGAGGAGAAGGACGCCGGCCGCATCACCGCGGTCGGCGAGCGCGACGATCTGAGTAGATTGCTGCCGTTGGCCTAAACGCCGACAAAAGCGCCGACGCCGGCAATATGCAACCGACACATGCCGCCACGTCCGTCTATGCGCACGCGGCGGCATCGCACCCGTGTCCGATGCAGGCAAACACAATCCGGTGATGCTGCATCGTGCGTG
>DKCF01000043.1:12369-12852 GCA_002451435.1 Bifidobacterium sp. UBA6881
GTCCCATGGGAACGCAGCCGCAAATTTCACTCAAACCGGGAAATGTGGAATTGCTGGATGTGTTCGGCCCAACGATCCGGCGTCGGCAAGGTGATCAGGGCGCGCATGGACAGTGTGTACACGGCCACAACGACCAGCACGGCCGCGAGAATCCAGCACGTCGCTGCATATCCGATGCATTGCATGCCAATGCCGGCAAGCAGCACGCACAGGCCGTAGGAACCGTATTGGGTGAGCGAGCTGCCCGCTTCGACGCGGCCAAGCTTGTCCTGTGCGACCAGAATGTTACCGAATCCGCCCAGCACCGCGTTGCCCGCGGGCAGGAACAGCACTGAAAGCACCAGGAACGCCGCCTTGGCGATGGTGGATGGGCTCAGCGCGGCACCGGCGAATCCCACGGCGAGCGTGACGAAGGCCAACGCCACCAGTACTCCGCCGCGCACGCGCTGCACGGCCGCCGACGCGATCACCGCGCCGAGCAGC
>DKCF01000043.1:12878-13352 GCA_002451435.1 Bifidobacterium sp. UBA6881
TGCCGCATGACACGGCCGCGCTGACGAATCCCGCGGACACCGCTTGACTACCGCCCTCGGAGACCTCCAGCGTGGTGATGGTGAGGAACGCGTTGCTGCCGCCGGTGACGATCATGGCGGCGACGGTCAGCCTGCGCTGGAACGTGCCGGCGAACAGCCAGCGCAGCCCGGCGAGCGCCTCACGCCATTTGGGTTGTTCCTTGCTGCGTTCTCCGCTCTCGGCATCGGTGGCGGATTCTTGGGGCTCCCGCGATTCCAGAACAGTCGATCGGGTCGCACCTTCCGCATGCGATTCCGCCGTCGCATCGTGCGCGGATTCCACGGATTGCGCAGGTTCCATGGATGGTGCGGACTGCACAGACTGCGCGGGTTCTTCGGACTGCACAGATTCCGCGGATTGTTCGGATTCATGCGGATTCTCCGCTTCGTCTTCCGCACCGCGATGCCAATACCGCGTGATGCGGCTGGTGGTCA
>DKCF01000043.1:13462-16597 GCA_002451435.1 Bifidobacterium sp. UBA6881
ATCGGCCCGCTCACCATGCCGACGACCGCGTCGCGGCCATCGTTGAGCGACATCGCCTTCGGCAACTGATCGTCGGGAACGATGCCGCGCAGCATGACGTTGGAGGTGTTGCCCAACAGTCCGTCGCGCACCGCGGCAAGCACCAGAATCGGCACCAACAGCCACACCAATGCCTTGTTGTGCAATGCGTCCGATGCAATCAACACGGCGGAGGACAGCAGGTACAGCACGACCAGCGCGCCGCCTTCCAGCAGCATGAGCTTCTTGCGGTCGTACCGGTCCTGGATGACGCCGCCGGCCAACCCGAGCACGCACAACACCGCAACCTGCAACGCGTCCATCGACGACGCCAATGCCGCCGAGCCGCTGACCGACAGGATGATCAGAGGAATCACGAACGAAACGATGTCGGTCGACACCGAGGCGGAGGTGTCCGCGGCCAGCCACCATCCGTAATCCGTGCCTTCCCATAGTGATGACGCGGTCTGCGCGCTTCCATGCCCATCTTCCGATGATGTGGTCCGTATATCCCCAGCTTGCTCATCTTGCGACGCCATGTCGAATCCCCCTACAACGCATTCCCAATGCGTTGAGCACACCGGAAGTCGCCGCGAAAGGCGAAAGCCGTCATGTTTCCATGCGTTTTCGCATACTCGCCCGCGTGATTTCCGCAACAACGTCAATCATAAGCGGCCTGCACGCACACATAATCAGCGTTCCCATTCAAGCTTGTTGGAATGCATCATAAAAAGAACCTATAACGCTGAGCTTCCTTGGAAAACGGCGGATATTCGACATTTTGCCCATGCGCTCGACGACCAATCACAAGTGACGCTCGACCGCACGACAAAGAGATGGAGATAGAAAAAGGGTTGTTCCGATGATGCTCATCGGAACAACCCTCAACAAGGTTTTAATCGCAGTCAGTCCTGCTTCTTCGGCTTCAGTGCGCTGGGCACCGGCATCGGGATGGGCTTGTGCGGCTTCGGCGCGGCGGCCTTGGCTGCCGGGAACTCTCCGCTGGTGGCCTTGGCTGCCGCCTCAGCGGCCCACTTTGCGTAATCATCGAGATCATCCTCGGATTCGGTCTGCGAGGACGTCTGCGCATCCACGTCGGTCTCATCTTCAGCGTCCGAATCGTGAGAATATTTGGCTTCGATATCGGCGAAGGGGTCGAAGGAACCCGAACCGGGCTCCTGAGCACCGAGCTCCTTGGCAAGCTCATCGTAATCGGTGTCGGTGGTCAGGTACTTGAGCTTTCGGGCTATTTTCTGCTGTTTTGCTTTCTGACGTCCGCGGCCCATCTGACCCCCTGAGATTACTGTGCTATCAATTCATCAAACAAGAGAGTACCACTTATTAGACGATTTTTCGTTGTCGGCTCAGACTTTTACGATAAAATCGTTTATTTTTTAAGGAAAAGGACACCTATGACGGACGAAACCCAGGATCAGCAGATCACTGCTGTCGGCAATGAAATGAGCGCGAGCTTCCTCGCCGCAAAGAAGCGTTCCGATGCGACGCTCGCCGCGATCGAAAAGAATCCGGGCAAGTTCACCATGCTGACCGGCGACCGGCCGACCGGCCGTCTGCACATGGGCCACTACTTCGGCACGCTGCGCAGCCGCGTGGAAATGCAGAACAAGGGCGTGCACACCAATATCATCATCGCCGATTACCAGGTGATCACCGACCGCGACACCACCGAGCACATCCAAGACAACGTGCTCAACCTCATCCTCGACTACATGGCGGCCGGCATCGATCCGGAAAAGACCATGATCTACACGCATTCCGCCGTTCCTGCGGAAAACCAGCTCATGCTGCCGTTCCTGTCGCTGGTCACGGAGGCCGAGCTGCACCGCAACCCGACCGTGAAGGCCGAAATGGAGGCATCCGGCCACGCATTGACCGGACTGCTGCTCACCTACCCGGTGCATCAGGCCTGCGACATCCTCTTCTGCAAGGGCAACATCGTGCCGGTGGGCAAGGACCAGCTGCCGCACATCGAGCTGACCCGTACCATCGCGCGCCGCTTCAACGAGCGCTACGCCAAGAAGAATCCGGTGTTCCCGGAGCCGGACGCCATTCTTTCGGATGCTCCGGAGATTCCGGGACTGGACGGCCAGAAGATGAGCAAGTCCCGTGGCAACTCCATCATGCTGGGCGCCACCGCGGAGGAAACCGCGAAGCTCATCAAGAAGAGCCGCACCGATTCCGAACGCCGCATCACCTTCGACCCGATCAACCGTCCGGAGGTCTCCGCGCTGCTCACCACCGCGAGCCTCACCACAGGCCGCGACCCGAAGGAAATCGCCGAGGAAATCGGTGATTCCGGTGCGGGTGCGCTGAAGATGTACGTCATCGAGTCCGTGAACAACTTCCTGGCTCCGATGCGCGAGCGCCGCGCCGAGCTTGCGAAGGACATGGATTACGTGCGCAATGTGCTCGAAGAAGGCAATAAGAAGGCCAACGCCATCGCCAATGAGACGCTGGATCAGGTGCGCGACGCCATGGGCATGCGTTACTGAGCCAAAAAGTAGAGCAATTGGGCCGCGGTTCGGAGTGGAACCGCGGCCCAATTGCTATCTTTTCCGCTTCCGAATATCGGCCCACAGACCTGTAGAACTTCGTGTTTAGGTCTGGTTTTCGGTGTCAGCCAGTGATGTTGGGATATTCCGTGCCGGTGGTGGAATTCGTTCAGTCGATGCCGGCCCCATGCGAGACGTCGCCGTCCAGACTGGAACCAAATCCCAACTCGGTTCCAGTCCGGTCCAATCCACCCCAGTTCAGTTCAGCTCAGTCTGAGCCCAGTCCGGTTCGAGCCGAGCCCCAACCCAATCTGAGTCCAGTTACTACAATCCGCCCCAGCCCAATCCAGCTCAATCCGAGCTAGGTTCTACTCCAGTTGCAGGTCTGGAATCGAACTGCCCATATGAATTCGTATTCCGTGTCTTGTCTTGACACGATTTGCTTGATCAAACCGTCTATATGTGGCAGATGCCCCATCCAGAAAATCCCATTTGCGCTATATGTGGCAGATTCCAGCGAACAGCACACCTCAAAAGCCACTTAGGGGGTATATTTTGTGTTCGGGGAATAGGAAGGCTGCCACATATAGCGCAAATCACTTTC
>DKCF01000043.1:16751-16957 GCA_002451435.1 Bifidobacterium sp. UBA6881
CCCCGCACCATCAATGCTCATGCAACCGGCCCAACAGCGCCAAACGACCGACACTATAGTCTTCAGTACTCAAGCGGCCGGCTCGACGCAAAACAGTTATTCAAACAGCCAGCTCAATGGTCGACAATGATGCGGAGTGGCATTCTCGTCCGCCTCAAACAATGCTCGCACAAGCGGTCCAACAGTTCTCAAACCACCAACGCTAC
>DKCF01000043.1:17098-17329 GCA_002451435.1 Bifidobacterium sp. UBA6881
GACAAATCACACGGCCGAACTAGTCACCCGTTCCAGTCACCTCGTCCCAGTTACCCGGTCAAGCTAGCCAGCCCAGCCGTCTCGTTCCAGTTAGCCAAACCAACAACCTCGTCTCAGCTGCCTTGTTTTAGCCGCGTCGCCCCAGCTACCCGGCCAACCAGCCACCTCACCCCAGTCGCATTATCCCGGCCACTTCGCCTTGGCTGTCTCTTTTGGCCGCGTCGCCCCAGC
>DKCF01000043.1:17370-23734 GCA_002451435.1 Bifidobacterium sp. UBA6881
ACCAGTCACCATGCTCAGTCCGAACGGCCAGTTTGAAAGCCCAAAGCCTTTCCGCGAAAAGGTGGGAGACGCCAAAAGATAAAAGACGCCTAAATTTGCGCGCGCTTCTCCCCCGCCGCGATCTCCGCCGCGACAAGGTCGTCGTCCACGGTGCGGTCGGTCGGATCGTCGAGATAATGGTCGAATTCGTGCAGCACTTCGGCGCTGGGAGCCGGAGTGAGCAATGAGACCACCACGATGAACAGCATGGAGATGATGAACGCCGGCAGCAGTTCGTAGATGGCGAAGACGCCGCCGAGCGGCTTGATGAGGTTGTGCCAGATGAGCACGGTCGCGGTGCCGGAGAGCATGCCCGCAATCGCACCGTACTTGTTGGTGCGACGCCAGTACAGCGAGGCGAGCATCAACGGGCCGAAGGATGCGCCCAGACCGGCCCACGCGTAGGAGACCACCTGGAAGATCGAGGAGTTCTGGTCGAACGCCACCACGATGCCGAAGATGAACATGACGAGCAGCGTGATGCGCGCCACCATCATCACCTGGCGGTCGGTGGCCTTGCGGTGCAGCAGGCCGCGGAAGATGTTCTCACCGACCGCGGAGGCGCCGATGATCATGTAGGACGACGAGGAGCTCATGGACGCGGCGAAGATGCCGGACACGACGATGCCGCACATGAAGCTCGGCAGCAGCGCCTGCGACACCACGATGAAGATGTTCTCCGCCGCGGACTGCGTGACGAACTGGGTCGGCATCATGGCGCGGCCGACCAGACCGATGCATACGCCGCACGCCAGCGAGATCACGCACCAGGTGGTGGCGATGATACGGGACTTCTTGATCTCCTCGGAGCTGCGGATCGACAGGAATCGCACCAGCACCTGCGGCATGCCGAAGTAGCCGAGGCCCCACGCGAGCATGGAGATCATGGTGATCACGCCGTAGTCGGCCGGTGCGCCGAACATGGCCCGGCCGGCCTTGATGATCTGCTCGCCGGCGTCGTTGAGCACCGGCGTGGCCATATGCGTGCCGTCGAGGAAGCCCGGAATGGCCTTCAGCACCGCCACGGTGTTGTCGACGCCGCCGACGGACGCGATGGAGCCGACGAACACCACGGCGAGGGCGAAGAACATGAGCAGACCTTGGATGAAGTCGGTCACGACCACGGACAGATAGCCACCGATGATGGTGTAGGCGAACACGATGGCCGCGCCGATCACCATGGTCAGGTGGTAGTCCCAACCGAACAAGGTGGAGAAGAGCTTGCCTACCGTCACGAAGCAGCTGCCGACGTACACGCAGAAGAACACGAGGATGATCAGCGCCGCGATGGTGGAGACGATGTTCTTCTTGTCGTGGAAGCGCTTGGAGAAGAAGTCCGGCACGGTGATCGCGTCACCGGCCACCACCGAATAGCGGCGCAGTCGCTTGGCGACGATCTTCCAATTGAGGTAGGTGCCGATCGCCAGTCCGAGCGCGGTCCACAGCGGATCCGCGGCACCGGTGAAGTAGGCGAGGCCGGGCAGTCCCATGAGCAGCCATCCGCTCATGTCGGAAGCCTCGGCGCTGAGCGCGGTCAGCCACGGTCCGACGCCACGCCCGCCCGCGAAGTACTGTCTCGTGGACGAGTTGGAACGTTTGGAGTACACGAAGCCGATCGTCAGCATGGCCGCAAAGTAGATGACCATGGCCATAAGAACCCAGATGTCTTTGGAAACCACGTTCCATTTCCTCTCTCGTCAAACACCGATCGCATCAGCGCCGATTATCGCTGGCGAAAAACGTTGGTTCGACCCAATGTAACCGTTCGATATGGCATCGAACCCCAATCGTCTCACGCTCAGAGCCGAAATATGGGCATCATTCATATCAGGCAACCCCGAAAATACCCCCGAACATGACTGCTCAGATGTCGTATCGCCAGGATTTGTCGGTGATGACGCGAGCCATGGCCAAGCCGATCGGCAGGCAGATGATCACCATGAACGCGCGGAACGCCCAGTCGAGCGCGTTCAGCGTATCGAACTGGCCAAGGTGGAACATCGCCTGGTACATATACAGACCGGGCACCATGATCACGATGGATGGGACGGTCAGGCAAATGCGCGGATAGCCCAGATGGGGCGCGAGCCAACCATGTCGCACCGAAGAGCGCCACGCGGAGGCAAGCAGACCGGCAAGCAGCGCGCCGAGGAAGGCGCCGGCTTCGGCGGGGACGCCGGCATCGACGATTTCAAGACGCAGCGTATCGGTGATCGCGCCGATGGTGGCCGCGACGAGGCACATGCGCTGCGGCGAGTTGAACATCACGGAGAATCCCCATACGCCGATGAACGCGAACACCATGCGCAGCAGGCAATTGACGACGGGGTTCAAACCGAGTGGTTCGAAGCCTTCGGGGTTCAGATGCACGATTGAGGCGACCATCCATCCCGCAAGCGTCGCCATGAGGATGATGCACAGCACGTAGCTGACGCGTTGGATGCCTGATGGGAAGTCGATTTTCGCCATGTCGAGCCCGCCGGTGATCAGCGGGAATCCGGGGATGACGAATAGCATCGCGCCGATGTACGCGGTGTCGTGCTGCAATGCGACCGGATTGAAGATGCCGATGAGTCGCAGCATGCCGGTGCAGGCGAGCGCCGCGACGGCGACGCATACGAAGGTGACGAAGAACTGGTTGAGGTGGTGCGCGAACAGCTTGCGGCGCAGCCAGTGGCCGAGGCCGGCTCCGACGAACGCGCCGATCATATCGAAGGGGCCGCCGCCGAGCAGGAACACGAAGGACGCGCAGGCGCAGGCTGACGCGAGTCCGGCGAAGGCTGGCGAATACAGCGGCTTGCGGCGCTCGATCATATCGAGCCGCTCATGCGCCTGCCGCACGGTGACGCCCTGCGTCTCCCCCGCGGCCTTGCCGATGTGGTCGAAATGCTCGGCGTACTCCTTCGGCGGCTTGTGCTGGCGGGTTTTCCACGTCTTTCCCGCGGCCGCGTCGATGTCACGCATGTGGATCGGATGGGCGGTGGCGTCGCTGTCCTGCGTGTCTTCCGTCACCATCTCCAGCACGTCGAGGACGGGATCGTTGGCGTCTTCCTGTTTCTGTTCCGTTTTCTGCTGTTCCTTGAGCTGCTTCGACAGGTCGGCGGATACCTGCGAGGCGTCGCGCTTGTCGAGATGCTCCATCAGCCCTTCGGAAACGTCGGCTTGGCTGTGGTACATCGAGGATTTGCCGAGATTGACGTTGAACCAGTCGGCGAAGTGCTCCAGCAGCCAGATGCGTTCGGTGTTGACGCCGGTGGTCGGCAGATCGACGACTTCGGTGATGCGGTCCTTGCCGTCCGTGCAGGATGCTTCTATGTCGGTGAGATTGACGTCGGCACGCACGTGCACGCCCAGCGGATACGCGATGCGGTGCATCATTTCGCGCACGCGGAAGCTGCCGGTGCCCGCGCCGAGGTCGAGCATGCCGACGCGCACTACCACGCTGGCTTTCGCCGCGATGCCGGCTTCGGTGATGGGCTTGTCCCAATCGCGTTCGATGTCTTCCATGTCCAATGGAATGGAGTGGGTGTGGAATTTGCTGACCGCCGAAGCTCCCTGGAGCTGTTCAGTGCCGTGTTCTCGATTGTCTCTCTGTACGCTCACTCGTCCTTTTCTACTCTATGCGCCGATCATGCGCAATAGCGCGGGCAATCGCACAGCCGATGCGGCCGTCCATGGGGACTTTCGCGGAATGTCCAAAAAATAATCTCGAAAATGGACTTCGTAACACAAACGGCGATTTGCGCGCAGTAGAATCTGCGATTGCAATAACCACGTTGAACCAAGGGCTGTGGGCTCGCAACGATTTGGCCTCAACAACCGTGGAGGAGCCACGGGCGACCAAATAGACCGAGCAACCCGTCGTTCGACTAAGGAGGTTTGTTTTGGCAAAAGATGAACAGCAAATCGTGCCTGCCGATGCTTCCATTGTGGAAACCGGCACGGGCCGAAAGGCTCCGGAAGAGCACGATCTTCCTGACAAGCTGAAATACGACATGGATCTTTCCCTGAAGATCCTGCGTGACGTGCTCAACGAGTACGACCCCAAGCTGCTCAACATCTTCGACACCGTGCGTAAGTACGCGGTCGAGGCAAGCGACGAGCACTTCGGCGGCAACGCGAATCCGAATGAGGACGGTCTGGCCGAGGCCACGAAGGTCATCGACGAAATCGACCAGCACGACGCACAGCTGCTGGCCCGCGCATTCACCACCTACTTCCACCTCGCCAATCTTTCCGAGGAAAACTACCGCGTCTCCGCGCTGCGCGCACGCGAAGCCGAAGTGGCGGACAGCAATGCTGTCGACCCGGTCAACGAACTCACCGTCGCCTACCACAAGCTCATCAACGAGCTGGGTCCGGCCAAGGCCAAGGAGCTGCTGAACCGCTTGGAGTTCCACCCGGTCTTCACCGCGCACCCGACCGAAGCGCGCCGCAAGGCGGTGGAAGGCAAGATCCGCAGAATCTCCCAGCTGCTCGCCGTGCACAACCAGCTCGGCGGCTCCGACAAGAAGGAGAACAGCCGTCGTCTGTACAACGAGATCGACGCACTGTTCCGCACCTCCCCGATCGCGCTGAAGAAGCCGACTCCGGTCGAGGAAGCCGACACGATTCTCGACATCTTCGATTCCACGCTGTTCCACACCATCCCGCAGGTCTACCGTCGTTTCGACGACTGGCTGCTGGGCGACAAGGCCGGTCTGGAACCGCCGGAGTGCCCGGCGTTCTTCCACCCGGGAAGCTGGATCGGCTCCGACCGTGATGGCAACCCGAACGTCACCGCCAAGGTGAGCCGCCAGGTGGCCCGCAAGTTCAGCGACCACGTGCTGGCCGCGCTGGAGAAGGAAACCCGCACCGTGGGCAAGAACCTCACGATGGAGGCCCTCACCACGCCGGCAAGCGCCGAACTGAAGTCCCTGTGGAGCCATCAGAAGGAAATGAGCGAGCGTCTGACCGAAAAGGCCGCGCTGATCTCCACCAAGGAATTGCACCGCGCGGTCATGCTGGTCATGGCCGACCGTCTGCACTACACCATCGAGCGCGACGCCGACCTGATGTACCACTCCTGCGATGACTTCATCGCCGATCTGAAGACCGTGCAGCGTTCCCTCGCCGCGGCCGGCGCGAAGCGTTCCGCCTACGGCCCGCTGCAGAACCTGATCTGGCAGGCCGAGACCTTCGGCTTCCACATGGTTGAGATGGAGTTCCGTCAGCACTCCGTCGTGCACTCCCGTGCATTGGAAGACATCCGCGAGCACGGTCTGCACGGTGAGCGTGGCGAACTGCAGCCGATGACCCATGAGGTGCTCGACACCTTCCGCGCCCTGGGTTCCATCCAGAAGCGCAACGGTCTGAAGGCCGCCCGCCGTTACATCATCTCCTTCACGAAGAGCGCCCAGAACATCAAGGACGTGTATGAGCTGAACCGTCTGGCCTTCGCGCATCCGGAGGATGTGCCGACCATCGACGTGATCCCGCTGTTCGAACAGCTTGAGGATCTGCAGAACTCGGTGAACGTGCTTGAGGAAATGATCAAGATTCCTGAGGTGCAGGCTCGTCTGAAGGCGACCGGCGGCAAGCTGGAAGTCATGCTTGGCTACTCCGATTCCTCGAAGGACGCCGGCCCGACCTCCGCCACGCTGGCCCTGCATTCCGCCCAGGAGCGCATCGCCAAGTGGGCGAAGTCCCACGACATCGATCTGACCCTGTTCCATGGCCGCGGCGGCGCCGTCGGTCGTGGTGGCGGCCCCGCCAACCGTGCGGTGCTCGCCCAGCCGGTCGGTTCCGTGAAGTGCCGCTTCAAGCTCACCGAACAGGGCGAGGTCATTTTCGCCCGCTACGGCAACCCGGTGCTGGCCGTCCGCCACGTCGAGTCCGTCGCGGCTGCGACGCTGCTGCAGTCCGCGCCGAGCGTGGAGAAGCGCAACACCGACATGACCGAGAAGTACGCCGACATGGCCAGCAAACTCGACGAGGCCGCCCACGAGCGCTTCCTCGACCTGCTGAACACCAACGGCTTCGCCCCGTGGTTCTCCACCGTGACGCCGTTGACTGAGATCGGCCTGCTGCCGATCGGCTCCCGCCCGGCGAAGCGTGGTCTGGGCGCCAAGTCCCTCGACGATCTGCGCACCATTCCGTGGATCTTCTCCTGGGCTCAGGCCCGCATCAACCTGGCCGCATGGTATGGCCTGGGCACCGCGTGCGAGAAGTTCGGCGACCTGGAGACGCTGCGTAAGGCGTATGAGGAATGGCCGCTGTTCTCCACGTTCATCGACAACATCGAGATGTCGATCGCGAAGACCGATGAGCGTATCGCCCGCATGTA
>DKCF01000056.1:0-2997 GCA_002451435.1 Bifidobacterium sp. UBA6881
ACCTTGGATTCCGGGCTTTTCCGTCCTTGGGCACAATGGCCGCGCAAACCTCGGTCCCGCCCAACCCTCCAGCATGTGCCCACAAACACCTCGATCGCATCCGCCACATCATCCAAACGCTCCGGCCATAGCGCCGCATGCTCAGACAAAGGGTGTTTGCCGCATACGACGTTGCGCCATCTGCGGCAAACCGGTCGACAAGACGCTGGAGACTCCACTTCCGATGAGCGCCGAAGTTCGATGCGAAACATCCGTTTAGAATCTTCCTGGGAAGCGGGAATCTGAAGGACGTGGCCGTGGGAACGAACCCGATGTTCGATGAGGGTCCGGAATACAGGAACAATTGCCAGCGTTGCGTCGTCGCGTACGAGATGCGCAGGCGTGGATACGCTGTGACCGCGATGCCAAGGCCGATGGATCCCAGAACAGGACGTCCGGCCTTGGATACGGACACTAACCGATGGGGAAGCTCTTTTAAAGGCGATTGGCGGTCTTGCGGCTCCGATTCAGGACTTGATGGCGCTTCGGCGCTTTTGAATGAATGGGACAAAGGAAGCCGCGCGTTCGTTGAAGTGGAATGGCTTGACGGAACGAGGCATGTCTTCGTCGCGGAGAACCTGAAAGACGGAATACATTTCATGGATCCGCAAACCGGGTCGATGAACGTGTCGAGGTATTTCGAAATAGTCAACCATGGCATGACGCGTATAATGAGGGTAGATAATGCGGAACCTACCGAACTGGTGCTGAAATACTGCAAGGAGGGCTAGAAATGATATTGACGGATGCCATCAGCCTTGTCCTTGCCGAATACCCCGGCATGAAGGCGGTAGGCGCTGCGGAGAATTCCGACGCATGGATCATCGGCCTTGATTTCGCCGCTTCGACCAGTGAACATCCGACGCCTGGAACGCCGAGCATAGCGGTTGAGAAAACGTCAGGCGTTTTGCATAGCCTTACTCCTGGAACGGATGAATTCTGGCATTACATGACCGGTGCTCGGAAAGTGCCTGTCAAACAGATCTGAAAACATTCCAAGCCACCTGCAAAGGTGGCTTTTCTTATCCCTGAAATCAAGGTGGATTGCCAGAGCAGACGAACGGGTCCGACTGTAAATCGGGTGTTTTTGCCACGCGGGTGCAAATCCTGCATCCACCACTTAACCGGCCTTCCGGCCGGCGGCGTTTGGGACTGACTATGGGCGTCAAGTCAGCAGTCTAGTGGATTTGCGGTATACGTACCTGCCGATTCCACCCGAAGTATGAGCGTGACAGTGCGCAGTGGTAACACCATGTTCGGTGTGTCACCAAACGAATTGGCCTGTGACCGCTGTTCGCGTGGAGCATGCTGTCTTGCTTTCGTCAAATAAATCTGTGCGTGGAACGCTGGTGCATGTTTTTGGATACGCCGACCGACGCGGCTACGGGCACATCGTCATCGAACGCCCGTCCGCGCGCACCAACGGCGGAGCCCCCATCGTCATCGATCCGCAGAACGGCAGGATATCCAGACTGGACGATTATCTTGGAGGGGATATCATCGATGTGAAAGGCGTGCGTGTGTTCCGCATCGACGACAAGGACATCGTCACAGACCATGCGCATGAGGCCATCAAACCGAAGAAGGCGGCGCGATGATGAAGACAAGACGCGAACTGGACATGGCGGCCGAGGAATTCGCCGGACGGCACGGCATGACAGTGCACGATCCCGAAGACGTATACGACGGTCTGGCGCTCTACGGCTACTCATGGCTGGGCATGGTGGAAGGTGGCTGCTACGGCCCTCCGGCATACATCCTCGTAGACGTCGAGACCGACGAGGCGCGGTGCGAGGCCAACACGGACATCGACAAATGCATCTCCGACGAGGTGCGCAGGAACCTCAAGCCCATGCCGGAAGATTAAAAGACCGAGCATCGCATTCTTAGCCCATCGGGAAGTTCCCGACGGGCTTTTTTCCATGCCCGCAGGACGGGCTGAGCAAAGGAAAGGAGCCACAGTGGCAGAAGACAACCAGCAGGACGGCATCGACCAGAACGAGCCCGGTGAAAGCCGGCAGTCGGATCCGGTCGCGACCGGCGATGGGGAAGACTGAAGGTCAGCAGTCTGACTCCGACACTGCGTGGAAGCTCGTCTAGGCTATGCCGAAGAAAAGTGTCATACTCACCCGTGCCAAACGCATTCAACCTGCTCGAGACCATGAAGCCGCTAATTTGCCAAAGCGTTCGGCAAGAAGATCGACTAGGCCGCTATCTTCGGCGTGGGCAAGCCGACCACATGGGACAATGACATCCTCTCCGGCACGAAGAAAGCCAAGAACACCATCGCGCAGGGCACAGGCAAGGGCCTCCGTGGCCACTTCCCAAAACGTCAGCGGCCCTTATCGGGACGCGCGTGGATTCCGTAGGTGGTTTTCTGCTTCAGTAGGTTATTCGGGGTAGGATCCCGATGAAAAGATGGCTGAAAATAAGCCATTAGGCGACTGTTGTCATGCCGGTAACCGCCTACGGAATGCAAAAACCACCTACGGAACGTGGGACATGCCGGACCGTGGCTCAAAACGGTATAAGCGGCTAGATGGAGACGGTTAAGGGGAAAACGATGTCGATCATCTATGTTTCTTCCGTACGATTGGCAGGATTTGTACATCTCTTATAAGGGTCACAGGCGTGTTTTGCGAGATTTACGGGGATTCCCGTATCGGGAACGGTTACGCTTGAGCATATGAATGCACCTCAAGAGAATCTGTGGCCGGCACCGTTCGCCGGCAAACCGCTGAGCGCCACCGTGGTGGTGCCGGGCAGCAAATCATTGTCGAACCGTTATCTTATTCTTGCCGCGCTCGGCTCCCGACCGGTCACATTGGTGGGATTGCTGCGCTCGCGCGACACCGAACTGATGATGGATGCGCTGCGCACGCTCGGCGTGCGATGCGATGTGGACGCCGACGTCGACACCACGGTTGTGGTGACGCCACCGGCGGACGGCCATTTCAC
>DKCF01000056.1:3124-6576 GCA_002451435.1 Bifidobacterium sp. UBA6881
CGCGTCCGATGAAACCCGTTCTGGATGGTCTTGAGCAACTCGGGGCGACGGTCGAGTACCACGGCGAGGAAGGACGGCTGCCATTCACCATCACTCCGCCCGAGGCTTTCGCGGAGCGCACCGCCCCCAGCGTGGTAAGCATCGATTCCTCGGGGTCGTCCCAGTTCATTTCCGGATTGTTGTTGATCGGCGCTCGCATTCCGGGAGGTCTGGAATTACGCCATACGGGGGAGAAGACACCGAGCCTGCCGCATATCCGCATGACGGTGGCCGACCTCAAAGGATCGGGTGTGGACGCTTCCGCCGATGAGGAGCGCCACACCTGGCATGTGCGCTCGGGTGATGTGCAACTGCCTGAACGGGTCACCGTGGAACCGGATCTTTCGAACGCCGCGCCGTTCCTTGGCGCCGCGCTGATCGCAGGCGGCACCGTGCGCGTGCCCCACTGGCCGGAGAACACCACCCAGCCGGGAGGCCTGCTGCCCGGATATCTGCGACGTATGGGAGCCAAGGTCTCGTTCCCCGAAGAGAACGGCATTCGGTACTGCGAAGTTACCGGTGACGGCACCATCAACGGCCTGGGCGATTTCGACCTGACGGCGGCCGGGGAGATTGCGCCATCGCTTGCTGCGGTCCTGGTCTTTGCCGACAAGCCGACCAACATGGTCGGCATCGGCCATCTGCGCGGGCATGAGACGAACCGCTTGGAAGCTTTGGTCAACGAAATCACGCGTATTGGGGGAGAGGCCCGTGAGCTTCCGGACGGTTTGGAGATCGTGCCTGTGCCTGCGGAGACATTGAAGCCCGCGGCAATGGAGACCTATGCCGATCATCGCATGGCCACGTTCGCGGCGATGCTCGGTTTACGCATCAAGGGCCTTCAGGTGCGGAATGTAGCCACCACTGCGAAGACGTTGCCGGACTTCGTGAACATGTGGACGGGCATGCTGGCCTGACTCGACATTTTCGCAGGGGGAGCCACTGGAGTGTCCATGCAGGTGAACGGGACAACGATGCACGTGGCCGCTGAAGGATCCCCATATGGATTGCGCCGCAACAGCCTGAGACTGTTACGGCGCAATCCATATGGGTCATATCGGCACCGTCATTCCATGTCAAGCGGCACCTTGTGATTCGGCGCCGGCCATGCCTGGTCGATGAGCGCGAGATCCTCGTCGGACAACGTGATGGCATCCGCCTGCGCGTTCTCCAAGGTATGCGCTGATTTGCCGGTACGTGGAATGGCGATGGTGTTTCCATTGCGGATGTCCCAGGCGAGTATCACCTGAGGCACGGTCGCATGATGGCGCTTCGCCACCTCGATGAGTTGCGGGGAATCGAAAAGTCCACGACGCAGCGTGCCGGCCTGTGCGATGGGGCAGTAGGCCATGAGCTTCACATCATGTCCGTTCATCCAGCCGAGCAGGTCGTATTCGATGCCGCGTGAGCTTGGATTATAAAGCACCTGGTTCACCAGACAATGCCGGCCCTCGGGAATGCGCCAAAGTTCCTCCATGTCGTCGGTGTCGAAATTCGAGACGCCCCATGCGCGAATCTTGCCGTCACGAACAAGTCGCTCCATGCATTCGACGGTTTCCGCCAAAGGCACATTGCCGCGCCAATGCAGCAGATACAGATCGAGATAATCGGTTCCAAGCCTGCGAAGCGTTTCATCACAACTATGGAAGATGTCGCGCCTGCCCGCATTCGAGGGAAGCACCTTCGAAACGAGGAACAACCCGTCGCGGCGCATACCGGCGATGGCATCGCCCACCAGACGCTCGCTACGCCCGCTGCCATACATCTCCGCCGTGTCGATCAACGTCATTCCCGCGTCGACGCCTCTGCGCAAGGCCTCTACCTCCCGGTCGTGCGTCGCGGCGGAATCGCCCAGATACCAGGTTCCCTGCCCCAATGCGGGAACGATGCGCCCATCGGCAAGCGTCACTATATGTTTCATCATGCTCCTCCATGGTCGATGATTGTTCGGTCATCATCCTTACTGTGACGCGATACCACGCAGGATGCAACAGAAGAGCCGGGTTTCATCCTTGCCCCGACAAAAAAGGGCTTTCCGCGAATTCGTTTCGCGGAAAGCCCCCAAACATTAGGAGTCGAAAACGACGTCACTCCCACTCGATGGTTGCCGGCGGCTTGGAGGTGCAGTCGAGCACCACGCGGTTGATCTGGCGGCACTCGTTGGTGATGCGCGTCGAGATGGTGGCCAGCACGTCGTACGGGATGCGGGACCAGTCGGCGGTCATGGCGTCTTCGGAGGAAACCGGTCGCAGCACGATCGGGGAACCGTAGGTACGCTCATCGCCCTGAACGCCCACGGAATGCACGTCGGCAAGCAGCACCACCGGGCACTGCCAGATGTCGCGGTCGAGACCGGCTTTGGTGAGCTCCTCACGGGCGATCGCGTCGGCTTCGCGCAGCACGTCCAGGCGTTCCTTGGTGATCTCGCCGATGATGCGGATGCCGAGGCCCGGACCCGGAAACGGCTGGCGCCACACGATTTCGTCCGGCAGGCCCAGCTCGGTGCCGATGGCTCGCACCTCGTCCTTGAACAGGGTGCGCAGCGGCTCGATGAGCTGGAACTTGATGTCCTTCGGCAGGCCGCCCACGTTGTGGTGGGACTTGATGTTCGCAGCGCCGTCGCCGCCGCCGGACTCGACGACGTCCGGATACAGCGTGCCCTGCACGAGGAACTTGACCTCCTTGCCGGAGGCGCCGGCCTCCTCGATCACCTGCCGCTGCGCCTTTTCGAAGGTGCGTATGAACTTCTCGCCGATGATCTTGCGCTTCCTCTCCGGCTCGGACACGCCTTTGAGCGCGGTGAGGAAATCTTCGGAGGCGTCGACGGCGATGAGCTTGATGCCCGTGGCCTTGACGAAATCATGCTTGACCTGCTGGGCCTCGCCCTTGCGCAGCAGGCCGTGGTCCACGAACACGCAGGTGAGCTGGTCGCCGATGGCCTTGTGCACCAGGGCCGCCGCCACGGCGGAGTCCACGCCGCCGGACAGGCCGCAGATAACCTGGGCGTCGCCGACCTGGGCGCGGATCCTGGCGATCTGGTCCTCGATGATGTTGGAGGCGTTCCAGTCGTCGCCCAATCCGGCGCAGTCATGCAGGAAGGTTTCGATCAGCCTCTGGCCCAGCGGGGTGTGCTTGACCTCGGGATGCCACTGCACGCCGTAGAGCTTGCGGGCCGGATCGGCCATGGCGGCCACCGGGGCGCCTTCGGTGTGCGCCAGCACGGCGAACCCCTCGGGCGCCTTCTGGACGGCCACGCCGTGGCTCATCCACGTGGTCTGCTCCGCGGGGGAACCGGCCAGCAGGCCCGAAGCGTCGTCAATAACCGTGTCGGTTTTGCCGTATTCGCCGAGAGCCGCCTTGTCCACCTGTCCGCCGAGCTCATAGGCCATGGTCTGGAAGCCGTAGCAGATGCC
>DKCF01000056.1:6677-6910 GCA_002451435.1 Bifidobacterium sp. UBA6881
GCTCGAACACCGAAGCGGGACCGCCCGAAAGGATGATCGCCTTGGGGTCCTTGGCGAGCATCTCGTCCACGGGCATGGAATGCGGAACGAGTTCCGAATAGACATGTGCCTCTCGCACCCTGCGTGCGATCAGCTGCGCATACTGTGCGCCGAAATCAACGACGAGAACGGGTCCCTGTGGCATGATCTCCCTTACATTCATTGGAAAACGGCAGCCGCAACGCCGGTAATCA
>DKCF01000056.1:6942-7480 GCA_002451435.1 Bifidobacterium sp. UBA6881
GGGGCATTGCGATCGGACAAACCGATTATGACCGCTGAATCAGACAAGCCGCAAAACGCACAACACGCCGAAGAACGGTAGGTGCGATCCCGACAACGGACCAACGTCGCCTATGAGAGCGCTAACATTTCGAAACCCTTGATTTTCCGCCGTTTTCCACCTCGCCATCTTCAACGGGCACCTGTCATCAAGGCAAACCTTGGCAAACCTTTGATCCATTTTAATCACACATTTTCTAACACTAATGAACAATACCGTCCAAAAGTCGAAGCGTTTTCGTACCATACGAGTTGTTTGGACGTAGGCATCTCGCGAGTTCTACAAGGCCGCGGGGGTCTTTCGGCCACATGGAAATAATCAAGCGCACGTAACGTGCAGGAGTACAGGAGTATACATGACGAATCCTGTTATTGGCACCCCCTGGAAGAAGCTGGACGCCCCGGTTTCCGAGGAGGCCCTCGAAGGCGTTGACAAGTACTGGCGCGCCGCCAACTACCTGTCCATCGGTCAGATCTACCTTCGCAGCAACCCGCTGATA
>DKCF01000055.1:0-1889 GCA_002451435.1 Bifidobacterium sp. UBA6881
TCGGAAGGAATCGTCACCACGAGTTCGCCGGAAGCGGCGTCCCAGCTGGCCGGCCACTGCGTGTAGCCCTCGACCGGGTACACCGTGGATGCCTTGCCTGCGCGTCCGGCCCAACGGTCAAGGCGCAGGCGCACCTCGCCGCCCTCGCCGTCACGGCTCCACACCGTGACCAACGCGCGGTCGCCGGCATCCAAACCAAGGGCGAGCACCTTGTCGGTCCAACCGGGCAGACCCATCGGCCAGAACGGCGTGGATTTGCCGATCACCGGCTGCACGTGCTTCTTGTAGGCATTCACACCCTCCTGCACCCAGGCGAGCTGGGAGGGGTTCATGCGGTTCAGATAGCCGGAGAGGAAGAAACGGCCCAGGAACGTGGTGTTGATGTTGAACGCGGTCTCCTCGGCGCCCATGTCGGACTGCGGGTACGCCCAGCTGGCGGCCTGCTCCGGCAGCACCATCATCGGCGAAGCCGCGGCGATGACCGGGTACAGGCGGAAGTCCTGCTGGTCGGAGGTGGACTGCACCTGGAAGCGGGAGGTCTGCGCGAAATCCTCGCGCATGCCGCCGGAGGAGCAGTTCTCCAGAATCACGTCGGGGTAGCGTTCGCGCAGGCCGTCGATCCATTCGCTGTACGCGCGGTTGTGGCCGAGCAGGCCGGTACCCGGAGCGGGAGCGTCATAATCGGTGCCGGCGCCCGGGGAGACGTTGTAATCGAACTTGAAGTAGCCGATGCCGTATTCGCCGACCAGACGGTCGATCACCGAATCGAGATGCTTGCGCGCCGCCGGATCGCGCAGATCGAGCAGATAACGCTCCTGCTCCACGACGCGCTTGCCGTGACGCTGGAAGAACGCGGACTCCGGAAGCTTCTCGGCCATCGGCGACTTTACGCCGATCACCTCCGGCTCCAGCCAGATGCCCGGGATCATGCCGGCGTCCTTGATGGCGTCGATGACCTCGACGATGCCCTTCTTGCCCGGGAAGCGGGTCTTGGACGGCATCCACTCGCCGACGGACGGCCACCAGTTGCCGGTGTCGTCGTACCAGCCGCAGTCGATGACGAAGATCTCGATGCCGGCCTTGCCCGCGGCCTCGATCAGCGGCAGTTCCTTCTCGGTGGTCGGATCGCCGTAGATGGTGTTCATGTAATCGTTGAACACGACGCTCGGCTCGGCGTTGTCGACGTGCGGCGAACGCACCTCGCGGCGGTAGTCGGTGACGTTGGCGACCACGCCGTCGAAATCATGGGCGATGGTGAAGGAGGCCGGCACGGTGGTGAAGGATTCGCCCAGATGCAGTTCCTGGAACCAAGCGTGGTTCTCGTTGGTCGGACCGGACAGCGCCACGCAGCCGTCCTTGGTGTTGTCCTGCACGTCCCAGCGCCAGGCGCCGTTGTGTTCGATCTGGAACAGCCAGGCCAGCTTCATTTCCTTGGACTCGAGAATGGCCAGCGGAACCTTCGTGCCCGTGGACCACGTGCCGGTGGAAACGACCTGATGGCTCTGACGCGGATCGACCTCGGTGAGCTCCGGACCGATGTTCGGCAGCAGGTCACGCACCGGACGGCTGCTCCAACGGCCTTCGGCGAGCCAGTCGAAACGGCCTTCGAGCAGGTTCCAACCCTCAAGCTTCGGCTCGGTGCCCTCCGCGGCGTCCGCCGCGACGCCGAACGTGCTGCTCCAGCTGACGACGGAATCGAGCAGCACCGGTTCAAGACCCATGTTGGTGACGGTCACGTCGGTCTGCACCATCGGTGCGCGCTCGTCGACGCTGTATCGGACGGTCGCCTCGATGTCGCGATCCTCGTCCTCCAGCACGATGCGCAGTTCGCTGCGACGTCCGGTGGTGCTGGTCTGGTGGCGGCTGTAGCGCAGCTCGCGGCCGATGAC
>DKCF01000055.1:1967-2655 GCA_002451435.1 Bifidobacterium sp. UBA6881
TCCGCGATCGGCGTGCTTTCCGGGAAGCGCACGGCGACGCCGTTGATGGCAAGGTCACGCATGACGACCGGCTGGTCATCCGCGTATTCGAACGTCATGGACACAGGGCCCGCGTTCCACGTGAAGTTTTGGGACATCGTTATCTCCATAATCCTCTGGTTCGCGATTCCGCGTATGCCTTGGAAGAAGGGAAGGCGACTGCCGGAATCGTTTGCTTTCAAACATAGGTTATGTGCGAATCCCTGAGAAAAAGCGGGAAATCGATTCGTCGGAAACATTTCCGCGCGCGTGGTGGCATGATTTCCGCAGGAACGTTTGGATTGGTGAACGCGCGCATGCGCATTCATACGAAGAGGGGCGCAGCCCACATGGAACCGCGCCCCTCGACCGCCGAAACCGGCAGATTCGCCGAATCCGCGAATCAGTAGATTTGGATGGCGTCGATGTACAGCTGGTTGCCCGGAAGGCTATTGATCGGCACCCACAGGAACACATCCTGTGTTTCCACGGTCTTGTTGAACTTCACATTGGTCGTGCCACTCGCGTCGAATTCGAATTGCGCCACCTGCTCGCCCTCGTTGGGGTTCGACGTGGTGTTCACGCGAACATATCCCTGGCCGCCGGACGTGCGGATGGTGATGCTCATGCGATGCACCTTCTGCGGTTGGCTCAGATGCACTGCGTATCC
>DKCF01000070.1 GCA_002451435.1 Bifidobacterium sp. UBA6881
GTCGACAAGTCCAAGCTGCAGTCCGCGGTGGACGAGGCCGGCAAGCTGAACGAGAAGGACTACACCGCAGACAGCTGGAAGGCGTTCGCCGGACAGCTGGAGTCCGCGAAGAAGGTCCTCGCCGACGCGAACGCCACCCAGGCCGACGTGGACGCGGCGGCCAAGGCGCTCGCCGACGCCCAGTCCAAGCTGGTCAAGGCCGGTGACGACAACGGTTCCGGCAACAACGCCGGTTCCAATGCCGGCGCCAACTCCGGCTCCGACAGCAACGGCTCGAACAGCACCCAGTCCAAGCTGAGCAGCACTGGTGCCGGTGTTGCTGCGATCGCCGGTGTGGCGGTGCTTCTGGCCGCCGGCGGCCTGATCATCGCACGTCGTCGCACGATGCGCTGATTCAGCACTGGATACCGGCATGTTCTTCGCGGAGCATGCCGGTATCCAACCACTTGTGGCCCACCACAAACGACTTGACGACATTGCAGGCATAGCAGCCTGATATGTTTCAAATTTTGCAATGCCGCGCATCCCAAAAAGACAAGCGGCATTGCCATAAAAAAAGAAAACTAAGGAGAAACAATGAAATTGCGCAAACCGCTGGCAGCGCTGCTGGCCACGGCCACGATGGCCGCGCTGGCAGTGACCTCCGGCGCGGCGACCGCGACCGCGATCGAGAACCCCACGGTGACCGTGCATCTCGACCAGTCCGGCTGCACCGCGAACACCAATAACACCAATTGCCAGATCACCCACGGCTCGACCGGCTTCCTGTATGGTCTGACCGACGATGGCGTTTCCAGCGACACCACGCTCAACGGCCTGTCGCTCGATTCCGACAGCGTGCTGGTCGGCAAGTCCCCGAGCGGCGTGCAGCACCCCAACGGCGATGTGCTGAACACCACCGACCAGTGGAAGCGCAACGGCGGCGGCGAGATCCAGGTGTACATGAAGGAAGCCTACAAGAACTTCCCGTATGTGGCCTACGGTAACGGCGGCATGGAAGGCGACTATGTGCCGAAACTCAAGCAGATGGTCACCGAATTCAACACCAAGTACCCGGACCTCAAGGATAACGTCGTCTGGATTCCATTCAACGAGCCGGACGTCAGCGACGCGAACTACTACAACCTGACGAACTACAACAGCAAGTACGACAGTGTCCGCACGAAGTTCCTCGAAGACTGGGACACGGCCGTCAAGGCGATTCGCGAAGTGTATCCGCAGGCCCGTATCGCCGGCCCGAACAACAGCGGCTACTCCGATAAGTTCTATCGTCAGTTCTTCCAGCATGCCAAGGAAAGCGGAACCGTACCGGATGTGGTCACGTGGCATGAGCTTGGCGACGGTTTCGGCAAATATCTGACGCACTTCCAGGCATGGAAGACTCTGGAAAAGGAGATCCTCTCCGATTACGTGCCGCCGGCAAACACTTCGCTGAAGCAGGGACAGACCATCAAGGTCAGCATCAACGAATACGCATGGTACGACCAGAACGGCAAGCCCATCGAACAGGTCAAGCCGGGCCGCCTGCTGCAGTACATGGCACGCTTCGAGAAGACCGGAGCCCAGGGTGCGCTGCCGTACTGGTACCCTGCCGGCGATCTCGACTGGCTGGTCACCAAGAACAACCAGGTGACCGGTTCCTACTGGCTGTACTACTGGTACGGCCTCATGAAGGGCAACCTGCTCAAGGTCGATCTGCCTGATGAAAACGGCAAGCCGCAGGTGCTCGCCTCCTACAACAAAGACAGCAACCAGACCCAGATTCTGCTTGGTGGTTCGAACGAAAGCTCGTACTCCACGACGCTGAACCTGAGCGCGCTGTCCGACAAGTACCCGAATGGCGCCCACGTGACGATCTACGCGACCGACGCGACCGCCCCGGCAGATTTGAACAATAAGGCGACCAGCATCCCGGCCGCTTCCGATGGACCTTACGTCGTGGCGGAACAGGACCTCAGCATCGCCAATGGCCAGGCAAGCCTGCCGCTGAACAACCTCAAGGGCGACAGCGCCTACTACGCGGTCATCACTCCGGCCACGTCGCAGGGCAAGGTCTCCAACAGCACCGTCGAAGCCGAATACGCGCGTCGCAACGGCACCGCCAAGGTGACCTACGGCAACGCCACCGGATACTCCGGCACCGGTTACGTCGAGGGCACCGATGCCACCGCATCCAGCGATTTCTTCGTCGATTCGAAGAAGGACGGATACAGCGAAGTGACGCTGCGCTACAGCGCTCCGAAGGCCGAAGGCCAGAACGCGAAGCGTACCGTCACGCTGAAGGTCAACCCAAGCGAAAGCTCCGCAAGGAACGACTCGCAGGAACTCACGCTCCAGCTGCCGGAAACCAAGGACGCCAACACCTGGCAGACCGCCAAGGTCCGCGTCTACATGCCGCTGGGCCTCAACCAGATCACCGTGGAAGGCTACGGCACCCAGGGCGTGCTCATCGATTCCTTGAGCACCGCCACCGCCGATGATTCCTCGGTGACCCGTTACGAGGCGGAGGATTCCTCCAACACGTTCAACGGCAGTGCCAAGGCATCCACCAACAACAACGCCTCGAACAGCCGTATCGTCGGCAATGTCGGCAATGGCGCGAACAACTGGTTCCAGTTCAACAAGGTGACCGTTCCGGAAGATGGCAACTACACGCTGACCATCGGCTACGCCCAGTGGGAGTACACCTCAAGCAACACCTGGCAGATCGTGAACCGTTGGGCCGATATGTCCGTGAACGGCGAGACCTCGAAGCATCTGGTGTTCGCCAACACCCGCAGCTGGAACAACTTCTGGACCACTTCGGTACGTGTGAACCTGAAGAAGGGCGAGAACACCATCCGCTTCGGCAACGCGAACACGGGCAGCGCCTCCGAGGACGGCAAGGCCAGTGGATGGGCGCCGAACTTCGACTACATCCAGGTCGCGCCCACCGTGGATGCGAGCAACGTGAAGTACACGACCGCGGATGGCGGTGAGATCAAGCCGATCACCTCGCTGACCGCAAAGGCGGATGGCCTCAAGGACGGCGTGCTGACGCTGACCGAAGGCGACACCGCGGATGTGGACGTGAACATCAAGCCGATCAACGCCACCGACGCGACGCTCACTTGGAATTCCTCCGACGCCTCCGTCGCGACGGCTGAAGAGGAAGAGGACGCCGACGGCGTCGCGACGCAGTCCGCGAAGCTTGTCGACACCCGCACGATCCATGCGCTCAAGGCCGGTGAGACGACCTTCACCGTGACTCCCGCCGTGAACGCCGAAGACGGTGTCTCCGCCACGTTCAAGGTGATCGTCAAGGCCAAGGATTCGGAGTCGACTTCCGTCGACAAGTCCAAGCTGCAG
>DKCF01000071.1:0-1453 GCA_002451435.1 Bifidobacterium sp. UBA6881
CGAATGCCGTCGAAGTAGCTCGCCAAACGGCTGAGGTTCGCCGAATCGTAGAACAGCGAGCCGATGATCTCGGTGAGACGTTCCGCACGCGCGACCGGCAGCGAATCCCAATGGCGGAATTCGATGAAGTTCTTCAGGCGCACGTCGTTGAAATGCGTGGAGATCACATGGTTGATCTCATACGGGTTGAGCTCGCGGTCGGGGTACACGTCGTTCGCGTTCTCATAGAACGCCGGATGGTGCAGGTCGGTGCCGGGCACCGCCAGAGCCTCGGGCGTGTGCGTCAGGTCGGCGAACATCATCGGGGTGGACAGCACGTCCACCGCGTAGTCCTCCCAGTCGAAGCGTGGGTCGAACAGGCCGGGGATGACGTTGGTGCGCTGGAAGTCCAAGTAATCCCACATGCGCTGGCGCAGCAGCGGATACGGGTTCTCCGCGCCCTCGAAATACGGGGTGTTGCGGAAGAACCATGCCAGAATCGGACCGATCACCGTTCCCAGACGCAGTTTCAGGATCGCGTCCTTCTCGTCGGTGTAGTCGATGCTCACCTGCGTGGACGCCGAACAGCGCATCATGCACGGGCCGAACTGGCCGACGCGTCCCAAGTATGCGGTCATCGCCTTGTACCGGTCCTTCGGATTGACCGGAACGTCGGCGTAGCTGGATTTCGGCTGGTAGCCGTAGTTCACCAGGCGGAAGCCAAGTTCGTCGAGGATCGGATCCGTCTCGCGGCGGAACCTGCCGTAGATGCGGGAAAGGTCCTCGGGCTTGTGCAGGATGCCGATCGAGGTCTCCACCTGGCCGCCCGGCTCCAGCGAAACGGAGATGCCGTCGCGCGCCAAGCCGACCAGCTGGCCGTTCTCCCAATATTCCTTGTCTTCGTCGTAGTACGGGCGGATGCGATTCAGCAGCGTGCCGATGCCGTTCTCCTCGTAGTAGTTCACGGCGGTGTCGTCGCTGTTGTGTACCGGCAGATGCTCTATCTCCACGCCGAAGCCGCCCGTGCCGCGGCTCTGGCAACCGGATTCAAAAAATTTGACCAAGCTCTCCACGTGCTTTGGATTCGGCTTGGTCAGCAAATGCGCATACGTAATCTTCGGCGTTGTCATGCTCGCCATCGTAATGGAAAACCGTCCGCGCAACGCAGAAGACGTTATACGGAAAATCGATAGCGGGCCTCGGCCGTTCCCGGTCGGGGCCCGCTATTCAAAAAGCCGTCATCCGCGGTTGCGTCCATCCGGAATCGCTCTCGGAGACCGCCGCCAGCGCGTCAGGCGGCCTTGGCCTCCTGCGCGGCGCGGTGCGCCTTCTTCGCGGCGGAGATCATCAGCTTGATGCGGTTGAGCTGGTTCGCCTCAGAAGCGCCCGGATCGTAGTCGATGGACACGATGTTGGCTTCCGGATGCAGACGGCGGATCTTGCCGAACATGCCGCGTCCCGTCACGTGGTTCGG
>DKCF01000071.1:1536-16317 GCA_002451435.1 Bifidobacterium sp. UBA6881
TCGAGGATCTCGGCGGTCAGCAGCCAGCCCTCGCCGGCCTGCACGCCCACGGACGTGACCTCGCCGGCCTTCTTCACAAGCTCCGGCATCGGCAGGTCCTGGGAGAACTTGCCATGCGCCAGATCGATGGCGTGGCGCACCGGGTTCAGGTACAGGTCGAGTCCCTTGCGCATCAGCGCATAGCCGAGCTTGTTGCCGCCCGTACCCAAGTAGTGCTCGTTCCAGTCGGAGATGTACGGCCTGGTGGTCATGAACTCCATGATGCCCGGCACCACGGCCTCGCAGTCCTGCGATTCGATGACGTCGACCACATGGTTGTTGGCGTCCGGCTGGTATTTGACGAGGATCTCGCCGACCACGCCGACGCGCACCTTGCGTGGCTCGTCCTTCAGCGGCAGCGCGTCGAAGGACTTGACGATCTCCTTGAGCAGCGTCTGGTACGGCAGGTAGCCCTTGCCGATGAACCTGCGCGCGGTCTTGGAATGGCCGTGATGCTCGATGGTCTCGCGCACGATGGTGTCCCACGTCTGGTACAGCTTGTCCGCACTGCCCTTCGTCACCTCGTATGGGCGCACGCGGTACAGGCATTTCATCAGCAGATCGCCAATGATCAGCGCCTTGATGGCGCGGTGCAGCAACGCCGGCGTCGCGGTGAAGCCGGGGTTGTCCTCGATGCCCTGCGTGGAGATGGCGATGACCGGGATCTGCGGGTATCCGGCGTCGACCAGCGCCTTGCGGATCAGTCCGAAGTAGTTGGTCGCACGGCACATGCCGCCGGTCTGCGTGATGGCGAGCGCGGTGTGGTCCGGATCGTACTTGCCTTCCAGGATCGCGTCGATGAGCTGTCCGATCACCATGATGGCCGGGTAGCAGGCGTCGTTGTTGACGTATTTGAGGCCGGTCTCCACGTTTTCGCGGCTGGCGTGCTTGAGGATGTCGAACTTGTAGCCGCCGGAGCGGATGACGGATTCCACCAGCGAGAAGTGGATCGGGCTCATCTGCGGGGCGACGATGGTGTAGTCCTTCCGCATGCTCTTGCCGAACGGGATGCGGTTCGCGTATTTCGACATGGTGGCCGAGTTGTGCGCGGATTTGCCGTGTTCGTGGCTTTCGCCGACGCCGTTTTCGGCGGCGCGGCGCGATGCGTCCTTGACCGCCTTGGTGAGTTTCGGATTGGCCTTCATGACGGTGTCGAGCATGATCTGGCGTCCCGGGGTGGGCGCGTCGGATCCGGTCTTGCGGAATCCGCCTTGCCTGGCCGTCGCGTTCGCCTGCCGTTCGGCGGACTTGAGCTGGGCTTCGGCCTGCGCGAGCTGGCTCTTCGCCGCTTCGAGCCGGGCCTTGGCTTCGGCCACCGCGGCGGTGTTCGTGGAATCCGACGATTCCGTGGAATCAGTCGAAGTGGACGCGGCGGTTCGGCGCTTGTTGCGTTCGCGCTCCTCAATGGCCGCCTTGAGCGAGCGCAGACGGATCTTCGCCGCGCCGAGGTTGGAGACCTCGTCGATCTTCAGCATGGTGTACACGTCGGCCTTGTCGGCGAGGATTTCGCTGACCTGGTCGGTGGTGATGGCGTCGAGGCCGCATCCGAAGGAGTTGAGCTGCACGAGTTCGAGTCCCGGATAGGAGGCGACGAAGTTGGCCGCCGCGTACAGGCGCGCGTGGTAGGCCCACTGGTTGGTGACGCGCAGCGGCATCTTGGTGACCTTGCGGTCGTCGACGTGGCGGAACCCGCTGGCGTTCTTCCTGCGCGGGTCCTCTTCGCCTTCGGACAGGAATTCGCTCAGGTTGAGGTTCTGCCCCGGCTGCAGTTCGCAGATGGAGTCTTCGGAAAGCACCACCATGCCCAGCGAGCAGATGGTCTCCGGGATGCCGTGGTTGACTTCCGGATCGATGTGGTACGGGCGGCCCGCCAGCACGATGCCCTTGCAGTCGTGCTCCTTCATGTAGGCGAGCGCCTTGAGGCCTTCCATCTGCACGTCGTGCTTGAAGACCTCGTTTTCGGCGTATGCCGCCTTGACCGCGGTTTCGGCTTCCTCGCGGGTCACGTCGGCCCATGCGAATTCCTCGACGATGCGGTCGACCATGAGTTCGTGGTTGGCCATGTTGAAGTACGGGCGCATGTAGCGCACGCCTTCCGCGCGCAGTTCCGGCATGTTCGCGCCGATGACGACCGGATAGTTGGCGACGACCGGGCAGTTGTAGTGGTTGTCGGTGTTGGGCACGAACTCCTCTTCGTAGCTGACGCATGGGTAGAAGATCGTCTTGATGCCCTTGTTGAGCAGCCATTTGATGTGGCCGTGCACCAGTTTGGCCGGGTAGCAGATGTTTTCGGAGGCGATCGATTCGATGCCGGTCTCGAACAGCTCGTGGTTGGAGCGGCCGGAGATCATCACCTTGAAGCCGAGCGAGGTGAGCAACGTGAACCAGAACGGGTAGTTCTCGTACATGTTGAGCACGCGCGGGATGCCGATTTCGCCGCGGGTCGCCTTCTTGTCGGTGAGCCTGCGGTAGGCGAAGCAGCGCTTGTACTTGTAGTCGTACAGGTTCGGCCTGTCGGAGCGTTTGCGCTTGGCGTCGCCGCCGCGTTCGCAGCGGTTGCCGGTCACGTAGCGCGAGCCGTCCTGGAAGGTGGTGATGGTGAGCTTGCAGTGGTTCTGGCACAGCTTGCACACGTCGCGTTCGGTGGTCATCGACAGGTGGTCGAGTTCGTCGCCGGAGACGATGCCGGACGCGGTGTGTTCCACGCCGTCGATGCTCACGTGCTTGGCGTCGGCGTCCTCCGCGTCGTCGTCCAGTCCGTCTGCGACGTCGGAGTAGTGCATGCGCGCGGTCAGCGCGGCGCCGTATGCGCCCATCAGGCCGGCGATGTTCGGTCGGGTCACCTTGCGTTCGGTGAGCAGCTCGAAGGCGCGCAGCACGGCGTCGTTGAGGAACGTGCCGCCCTGCACGACGACGGTGTCGCCGAGTTCGCCGGAATCGCGCAGCTTGATGACCTTGTACAGCGCGTTGCGCACCACGGAATAGCACAGGCCCGCCGCGATGTCCTCCATCGAGGCGCCTTCCTTCTGCGCCTGCTTGACGGAGGAGTTCATGAACACGGTGCAGCGGGAGCCGAGGTCGACCGGATGCGTGGAGTTGAGCGCGGCCTGCGTGAATTCCTGGATCGTCAGTCCCATGGATTGCGCGAACGTCTGCAGGAACGATCCGCAGCCGGACGAGCATGCCTCGTTGACTGCGATGGAATCGATCACGCCGTCGGAGATCGCGAGGTATTTCATGTCCTGACCGCCGATGTCGATGACGGCGGTGACGCCGGGCGACACCATTTCGGCGCCTCGGTAGTGGGCCATGGTCTCCACCACGCCCTCGTCGAGGTGCAGGCCGGTGGTGATCAGGCCCTCGCCGTAGCCGGTCGCGCAGGAGCGCGCGATCCATGCGTCCTGGGGAAGCTTCTTCTGGATTTCCTTGACGATGTTGACCGCCGCGGTCAGCGGGCTGCCTTCGTTGGTCGCGTATGACGACCATACGATTTCGCGGTCGTCGTTGACGAGCGTCGCCTTGATGGTGGTCGATCCCGCGTCGATGCCGAGGAAGTGCGGACCCTTCGCGCCGTCGAGGGTGCCGATGTGCACGTGTTCGCGGTGGTGGCGTTCGTTGAACGCCTCGCGGTCGGCCTCGGTCGGGAACAGCGGCGGCATGGTCGGCGTGTTCGCCGGCAGGTTCTTCAGTTCGTCGAGGTTCTTGAGGATGTCGGCGCAGGTGCGTGCCTCGAAGTGCTGGCCCTCCTCGAGCTGGTCGGGCTCTCCTGCGAGCAGCGCGGAGCCGAACGCCACGTACAGGTGGGCGTCGGTCGGCACGATGAATTCGTCGACCTTGCCTTCGAGCGCGCGGTGGAACGCCGCGCGCAGCTCGGACATGAAGAACAATGGGCCGCCGAGGAAGATGACGGTGCCGTGGATCGGGCGGCCGGACGCCAGGCCAGCGATGGTCTGGGTGGCCACGGCGGTGAAGATCGACGCGGCCAGATCGGGTTTGGCGGCGCCGTCGTTGATGAGCGGCTGCAGATCGGTTTTGGCGAACACGCCGCAGCGCGACGCGATCGGGTAGAGCGTCTCGTAGTGCTTGGCCATCTCGTTGAGGCCTGCGGCGTCGGTGTCGAGCAAGGTGGCCATCTGGTCGATGAACGCGCCGGTGCCGCCCGCGCAGGAACCGTTCATGCGCTGTTCCGGCGTCGGCTTCAGATAGGTGATCTTGGCGTCCTCGCCGCCGAGTTCGATGATCACGTCGGCCTGCGGATACTCCTGGTCGATCGCGCGGGTTTCGGCGATGACCTCCTGCACGAACGGCACGTGGAGGTTGTCGGCCAAGGCGAGGCCGCCGGAACCGGTGATGGCCAGGCGGATGGGCTCGTCGCCACGGCCACGGGATTCGAGTTCCCCGTGGATGTCCTCCAACAGCCCTGCCACGGTCGCACGGACGTTGGCGTGATGACGGCGATAATCCGAGAAGAGCACGCCATCGAGCGCGTCGGTCTGATCGAGCACCACGGCCTTCACCGTGGTGGATCCGATGTCGAGACCCACGCGCAACGGCTTCGTATCGCGGGATGCCACCGCGGTATCTGCTGCTTCAACCATGCAATTAACCTCTATCACTCTTGTCCGCCGGTCTGCGCCTCATGCGGGGCATGGAACGCCCTATTCCGGTTATCCAAACATGTAATCGTAGTCCGTGCCCACGCCTAAGAACCCGTCCGATGATTCGCAGATGGCGAAACCGTGCGGCACGTCACACAAATTAATCGACCAAACCTATCGGCCTGTCTAGTTTACGCGTCTTCGCGCGTCACCCGTCTTTTCCGTCACGAGGCCGCCCCCTCCCCCGCGGAGCGGTCCTTGCCGTAGATCTCGGGAATGAACCGGATCTGGTCGTGCAGTTTCGGCCAGATGACGACCTCGCCGCGCTCCAGCGACCGCGGCACATCGATGATGCGCTGGTTGCTGCTGCCGCGGAACTGCAGCAGGGAGTCGTGCAGGTCCTTGATGTAGCGGCCGTCCACGAGCACGTCGATCTGTTCGAGCAGCTCGCGTTTGTCGGGGCTTTCGCCGTCGCGCATCAGCTCCTCCCACGTGTAGCCCGTCCAGCACCAGATGTCCTTCTCATGCCCGAAGCGTTCGCGGATTCTGCGTGCGAGCGGCAGCAGCACGCCCGTGTTGAGCAACGGCTCGCCGCCGAGGAACGTGATGCCCTGCACGTATGACAGGCTCAGGTCGTCCATGATCTGGGCCTCGAGACGGTCGTTGTACTCGTGGCCCGCCTGGAAGTCCCAGATCGAGGAGTTGTAGCAGCCCTCGCAGCGGAACGGGCAGCCGGAGACGTACAGCGAGCAGCGGATGCCCTCGCCGTCGGTCATGAGAAAGCGCTTGTAGTCGGCGACCATGTTGTGGCTCATGGCGTTCGTCCATTGCCCGGCCTTGGGGTTGTTCGCCCTGATGGTCGGGATTCCCGGACCACGATTGGCGTCGGTCGGCGCGAAATCGTGGCGTCTGATCGACGTGCTGACGCTGCTGGTCATGTGGACCTCCTGTTCCTGCGCTTCCACGCTATGCGCCCCGCACCGAGCATGCGCGTCTTCGTATGGCTTGGCGCCATGCGGGGCTCCGTTACGGAACAGGAGGGTGATTCCCCTTGCGGACACCACCCTCCTGTTCATCGGTTCTCACTCGGTCGGTTTCGCGCGGATGCTACTTCGTCTCCTCGAACCATTCGCGTTCGGAGCCGTCGTTCAGCGTGACGTGGCCGGTCTCGCCGCTCATGTGCTTGACGCGGTGCGCGATCTCCTCGTGGCGTCCGTGGACCATCGGGCGCTGCACCGGGTTGCCGAGGTAGCCGCAGGTGCGCTTGGTCACGTTGCACCTGTCCGGATCGGAGTTGCCGCACTCCGGGCACTTGAAGCCTTCTTCGGTGGGTTCGAAGTCGCCTTCGTAGCCGCACTCGTAGCAGCGGTCGATCGGGGTGTTCGTGCCGAGGTAGCCGATGCCGATGTTGTAGGCGTAGTCCCAGACCGCCTCCAAAGCCTTCGGGTTGGCCTGCAGGCACGGGAACTCGCAGTAGTTGATGAAGCCGCCGGAGGCGAAGTACGGGAAGTCCTTCTCGTAGTCGAGCTTCTCCATCGGGGTCGGCTGCAGCCACACCGGGTAGTGGAAGGAGTTGGTGTAGAAGTCGTGGTCGGTGACGCCCTCGACCTTGCCGAACTTCTCGCGGTCCATGCGGTTGAAGCGGTCGGTCAGCGATTCGGCCGGCGTGGAGTACACGGAGTAGTGGTAGCCCTCGGCCTTGCTCCACTCCTTGCACAGCTCGTTCATGCGGCGCACGATCGACAGGGCGAATTCCTTGCCTTGCGGATCCCAGCCGTGGTCGCGCATCCAGTTCTTGCCGTAGAACACGCTCGTCGCCTCGTACAGGCCGATGTAGCCCAAGGAGACGGTGGCGCGCTCGTTGCGGAACAGCTGGTCGACGCTGTCGCTGGCGCCGAGACGTCCGAACGCGCCGAAGCGGAACAGGGTCGGGGCGTTGACCGGCGTGGCCTGCTTGCAGCGCATGATGCGGAACTGCAGCGCCTGGTGGGCGACGGCCATGCGCTCCTCGAAGATCTTCCAGAAACGGTCCTTGTCGCCGTGGGATTCCAATGCGATGCGCGGCACGTTCACGGTGACCACGCCGAGGTTCATGCGGCCGTCCTCGACGTCCTTGCCGGTCTTCGGGTCGGTCCAGCCCTGCAGGAAGGAACGGCATCCCATCGGGGCCTTGAAGGAGCCGGTGATCTTCACGATGTTCTCGTAGAAGATCACGTCCGGGTACATGCGCTTGGTGGCGCATTCGAGGGCGAGCTGCTTCATGTCGTAGTTCGGGTCGCCCGGATCGGCGTTCACGCCGTGCTTGATGGTGAACACGAGCTTCGGGAAGATGGCGGTGTGGTGCTCGGAGCCGAGGCCGCGGATGCGGTTGAGGAAGATGGCGCGCTGGATCTCGCGGGCGAACCAGTCGGTGCCCAGGCCGAATCCGACGGTGACGAACGGGGTCTGGCCGTTGGACACGCGGTTGGAGTTGATCTGGTATTCCATGGTCTGCATGGCGTCGTAGATGGCCTTGCGGGTCTGGATCTTCGCCCAGATCTCACGCAGCTGCTCCAGACGGTCGACGTCCTTGTTGAACGGCTCGTCCATCGGCAGGGCCGGACGGTCCTTCTCGAAATGCAGGCGCTTCGGCTCGACCTGCTTGGCCATGCGCACCTGGCGTTCCGCGATTTCGATCGGCAGGTCGTCGGGCATGATCTCGTGCGCCTGCTCGAGGAACTTGTCGTAGTCCTTCTTGGCGTATTCGACGAAATGCTCGTCGGCACGGTTGGCGGTCTGGCCGCCGTACTGGCTGGACGCCACGTCCTTCATGATCTGGGTGATCTGCGTGGCCGCGATGGAGATGCTGTTCGGGGAGCCCATCGGCGCGTTGCCGAGGGTGAAGCCGTTGGCGAGCATGTCCCAGTAGTTCGGCAGGGAGCAGTTGGACTGGGCGGTGAACGGCGAGTAGTCGGCGTCGTGGAAGTGGATGTCGCCTTTCATGTGCGCGTTGGAGACCGCGTCCGGCAGCATGGAGAACGCGGACGCCTTGGAGACCGCGCCGGCGAGCAGGTCGCGCTGGGTGGAGTAGACGTTGGAGTCCTTGTTGGCGTTCTCGCGCACCAGCGCCTCATCACGGTTCACCAGGCGCCTGACGGCCTCGTTGATGTCGGTCGCCTTGGCGCGCTCGATGTCCTTGTTCAGACGGTAGTTGGTGTAGGTGCGCGCAACGTCGTACAGATGGTCCTCGATCAGACCGTGCTCGACGAGGTTCTGGATGTCCTCGATCTTGGCGGGGCCGTTGTATCGGTCCTTGATCTCGCCTTCGACCTGGTTGGCGATGTCGCGGATCATCCGCTCCTCCTGGGGACCGATCTTCTTGTCAAGGTCGGCGAAGGCGGACTTCACCGCGCTGATGATGTTGATCGGATCGAAATCGACCACACGACCATCACGCTTCTCGACGAGCACCTTGCCGGTGCCCGTCGCAGAAGTTGCGCTGGCAATATCCAGAACCTGGGTTTCCATTCGTCATCCTTTCCGAGCCGGGCCTTCCGGCTGGTTTCCATGCGTTGTCGGGCATGCGCTGTGTTTTTCGACGTCTATGACTATATGCCAAGGCCAGCACTATATCTAGGGCCGCCACGCCGACAATGAAACTATATATGCCGTTTTTGGCGGTATTCTGCCATTTCAAAAAAACTGTGACATAACTAACGCGGCGAAGCGGGGTGTCGAGCTGGCGTTTGCTCCGAAGAGGGACTATACACACGGGAACGCGCTCGCGCAAACCGTTTCACGGACACGTCGCGAACCGCCGGGGAAACGCCGTGGAAGCGCCCCGGAAGCGTCATGCGACGGCGCGTCGGACGTCCGAACCATGCCGGACGAGCCGGCCGGACGCGCGGCGGACCCGACACCCAAACCACCGGACCACGCACCCGGACACGCCGACGAAGACCAAGCGGAATCCGGCAATCATTCGAACATACGTTCTACTTGTCCGCAAGATGGTGGAATCTTGAATCCATGAATTGGAATCCGGACTACAACCCGATGGCAGCGCAGCCGCAGGCGCCGGCGAAGCCGTTGCCGCGCATGGCAGGCGAGACCACGGCCGACAATCCCTGGCCGGTCAGTCTGCTCAGCGAGAAGTTCCATTCGGCGGTGGACCGCTGGCCGTCCGTCTGGGTCGCCGGCCAGATCACGCAGATCAACACGCGCCGGCAGGGCAGCGCCTACATCACCCTGCGCGACGACTTTCAGGACATCGCCATGGAGGTCAACGGATTCGGCCAGTTCGCGGCCGCCGCGGCGCCTTTCGTACAGGGCGACCGCGTCATCATCCACGGCAAACCGAATCTGTGGATGAAGCGCACCTCGCTGTCGCTGCGCGGCGACAAGATCATCGCAGCAGGGGCCGGCGGCAGCCTCAAGGCGATGATCGACGCCCTGCGCAAGAAGCTCAAGGGCGAGGGGCTGTTCGACGCCGACCGCAAGAAGCCGCTTCCCGAATTCCCCCATTGCATCGGCCTGATCTGCGCGCCGCAGGCCCGTGCGGAGGGCGATGTGATCACCAACGTGAGGCTGCGTTGGCCCGCCGTCGACTTCAAGGTGATGCATGTGCATGTGCAGGGCGAGCAATGCCCCTCGGACGTGATCGCGGCGATCGGCCGGATGGACGCCGACCCGGACGTCGACGTCATCATCGTCGCGCGAGGCGGCGGCGCGTTCGAGGACCTGATCGGATTCTCCGACGAGGGCGTGGTGCGCGCCGCGGCGGCCGCGAACACGCCATTGGTGTCCGCGATCGGCCACGAGGACGATTGGACGTTGCTCGACCTGGTGGCCGACCTGCGCGCGTCCACGCCCACGGACGCCGCGAAGAAGGTGGTGCCCGACGTGCGCGAGCAGGCGCAGCTGATCGACACGGGCATCAGCCGCATGCGCATGCGCATCGACGCGATGGTCTCCAACGAGGCCAGGCTGATCGAGGGCTATGCGAACCGTCCGAGCCTCACCCAGCCGCTCACCATGCTGGAGCCGCACCAGCGTCTCATCGACGACGCGAGGCAGCGCATGCGCATCGGCCTGACGCGCATCCTCGACGACGCGAGCCTGACCATCGAAAAGACCCAGGCCTCGCTGACCGCGCTCAGCCCGCAATCGACCTTGGACCGCGGATACGCCGTGGTGCAGAACGCCGACGGCCACGTCATCGACGACGCCGGCAAGGTCTCCCCCGGCGACACGTTGACGATGACGCTCAAGCACGGCGTGGTCGTCTCCGAAGCGAAAACCGTGCGGCCGTGACGGCTTCCGGTCGTGCCGTCCGGCCACACCCATCGGCCATGACGACACGAACAACCGACAGCAACCGAAACAACCGACGTCCACGCCAATCGTCGTTCGGATCACGCAAAGCATCCGAACGGCATGGAACGCCATACAACACGCGACAGAGGAAGGAACGCGACATCATGAGCGACAACAACACGGCACCGGCATCCAGCCTCACCGACAAGGAACGCGAGGCCATCGAACAGATGCCCTACGAGGAGGCCAGGGACAAGCTCATCCAGGCCGTGCAGGCCCTTGAGGCCGGGGGGCTCAGCCTCGACCAGTCCATGCGCCAGTGGGAGATCGGCGAGGCGCTGGCCAAACGCGCGCAGACCCTGCTGGGCGAGGTCCGCGCCAAATTGGACGCGGCGCAGGCGCAGCAGGCCACCGCGGCCGATACCGCCGGCACGCAGTCGAATCTCAGCTGACCGCGCTTCCATTCCGCATGGACGGCACGCATTCCGCGCAGCCGACGCATTCCGAGCGTCCATTCCGCACGGCTGACGCATTCCGTATGGCCGACACGTCGAATGCCCGCGGTCGAGTCCGGCTTATGTGTAGAATGGAGCTTCGTTGCCTCAGTAGCTCAGTGGATAGAGCACTTCTCTCCTAAAGAAGGTGTCGTAGGTTCGATTCCTATCTGGGGCACTTGTTGTATTCCCCGGCCATATCAGCATGCCGATTTTGGGAGGAAGCATGGCCCAGAAGAATTCGCGGCCAGCGAAAGCCGCCAAGCCGATCCGCAGCCTGAAAAAATCGAACAACCATCGTATCCGCGGCCTCGTCTGCGGTTTTCTGGGCACCGTATTCGCCTTCGCCGCGCTTCTCGGCACGCTCACCCGCATCCTCCCCGAGGAGATACAGGCGTTGCCGTATGTTCCGGTCGTGGTCTCGCTGGTGCCGTGGTTCGCGCTGCTTGCCGTGGTCGCGCTGGCCTGCGCCGCGATTTCGAAAAAACGGCTGGCGCTGATGCTTGCCCTGCTGGCCGTCGGATTGCAGGTCTGGTGGCAGTATCCGTTCTTCTACAACGGAACGAAGATCTCACGGGCCGCGATCGCCGCGGTATCCGGCTCCACCGTCAACACCACCGACGATTACGCGAAACTGATGACCTGCAATGTGTACAAGGGGCACGCCGACGCCCAGGAGATCGTCGATCTCGTCCGCAGCGAGCATGTGGAGGTGCTCGCCATGCAGGAGACCACGGACGCGTTCATCGACGAGCTCAATCAGGCCGGCATCGGCGATGTGCTGCCCTATTCGCAGGTATCCAGCTCGGATGGCGTGTACGGCAACGGCCTGTGGTCGGCCACGCCGCTCGCCGACCCGTCGGACGACGATGTGGACTCCAGCGCCTCGTTCATGCCGGGCGCGACCATCGGATTCAACAACGGCGCCACCCAGGTGCGGTTCGTCTCCGTACACACCACATCCCCGACCAATGGCTACTGGCAGCAGTGGAAGCGCTCGTTGGACGAGCTTGCCCGCATGCGGTTCGACGCCTCCAGGCGCTATGTCTTCATGGGCGATTTCAACGCGACCACCGACCATACGCCGTTGCGGAACATGCTGGGTGGCCGTTTCATCGACGCCGCACGGCAATCGGCGAACGGATTGATGTTCACCTGGCCGGCGAACATCAACTATGTGCCGCCGTTCGCCGGGATCGACCACATCATCCTCGATTCCGGCATGCAGGCCGGCCAGACGAAAACCGTCAAAATCGACGGCACCGACCACAAGGCGCTGCTCACCACCGTGCAGTTCAACTAGCGCGCGTCCATGGTCGCGGGTCAGGCCGACCGAACAAACCCGCAAAGCCAAACCCGCAAGCAGTCCTTTGCATACGAACGGGTGGCGGAATCACATCGGTTCCGCCACCCGTTCGGCGTCTCCGGGAACGCGCCCCGAGAGATCGCTAACGGAGCGAGTCCACCGCTTCCTTCAGCGCCTCGACCTTGTCGAGCTTCTCCCACGTGTAGTCCGGATCGTCATGGCCGAAGTGGCCGTAGGCCGCGGTCTTGTAATAGATCGGACGCGCCAGGTCGAGCTGGTCGATGATCGAGAGCAGTCGGAAGTCGAACGTCTTCTCCACCGCCTTCTGAATGATCTCGCGCGGCACGCTTTCCGTGCCGTAGGTCTCCACGTCGATCGAGACCGGGGCGCCCTGGCTGAGGATGAAGCCGAGCGTCACCTGGGCGCGGTGCGCGAGGCCCGCGGCCACGATGTTCTTCGCGGCCCAGCGTGCCGCGTACGCCTCGGAACGGTCGGCCTTGTGCGGGTCCTTGCCGGAGAAGGCGCCGCCGCCGTGCGAACCGATGCCGCCGTAGGTGTCGACGATCACCTTGCGTCCCGTCAGGCCCGCGTCGGAATGGGGCCCTCCCTTGACGAACGCGAACTGGTTGATGACGATCTTCGCCTTGGAATAGTCAAGCTTGAATTCGTCAAGCACAGGTTCGAGCACCTGCTTGCGCACCTGCTTGCGCAGATCATCCAGTTCGATGTCGGGGTCGTGCTGGGTGGAGATGAGCACCGTGTCGAATCGCAGCGCGCGGCTCAGGTCCTCGTTGTATTCGACCACGACCTCCGTCTTGCCGTCCGGCCGGAGCTGCGGGATGATTCCGTTCTTGCGCACGTAGGCGAGGCGTTCCGCCAGTTTGGAGGCGGCCGCGTACGGCAGCGGCAGGTATTCCTCCGTTTCGTCGGTCGCGTAGCCGACGACGAGTCCCTGGTCACCGATGAACGTGTCGTACAGGCGCTCGCGCTCCTCCTCGGTCTGCGCGGCGGTCTGCCCGTAGTCGCCCTTGCTTTCGGAGAAGTCGCGCGGCCACACGTTGTTGATGACGCCGGCGCCCTGCGGATCGAGGCCGCTGTCGGCGTCGGTGTAGCCGATCTCCGCGGCGGCCTTGCGTGCGATCTCCGAATGGTTCAGGGTGACCGGCGCGGAGATCTCGCCCTGCAGCGAGATCAGTCCTTCCTTCACCACCGTTTCGACCGCGACGCGGGAATCGGGGTCCTCGGCGAGGTACGCGTCGAGGATGGCGTCGGAGATCTTGTCGGCGACCTTGTCGGGGTGGCCTTCGGTGACGGATTCGGAAACGAGGTAACGAGACATGGGTAAAACCTTTCTGTGGGCGGCGCGGTTCCATGGCGCCGCCTGGAATTCATTGGAAATAAGGAGATGTTTGGTGATGTTGACGTACGTGCCGTCTCATCGTTGCGCCGATGGGCACGGAGATGGGCATGCGGGGGCCAAGCATGCGGAACCAAGCATGCGCGGGCATCGCGGTCGCATACCCATTGGAAATCGTCATCCGCCGTCGGCTCGGCCGCGCCGTCCGTCCGGCGGCGGATGGGCGCGCCGTCACTTGGCCGGCTTGGTGGCGATGATGGCCACGTAGTTGCCCTTCGTGTAGCCGGGGACCGGGTCCTCGACCACATCGTTCTGGAAGGTGGAGTTCGCCAGCACCGTCTGCTTGAACTGCAGGTCGACGAAGCCGATGCGCTTGAGCAGGTCGATGTAGAACGTCGTCACATGCCAGTTCGGCTTGTAGGTGGGTTCCTTGCCCTGCGCGAGGTCGAAGAACGCGGTGCCCGACAGCAGGTCGGCGTACTGCCCCCGGTCGAGGTCCGGATGGTTGCGGATCGTCAGCAGCAGGATGCCGAGCGAGCTTTCCTTGGGCACGTCCGACAGAATCAGCCTGCCGCCGGGGCGCAGCGCGTCGTAGTTCTTGCGGAAGGTGGACTCGAGGTTCTCATCGTCGATGAATCCATGGCTGGAGCCGTTGTAGTAAATGGTGTCGAACGATTCCGCCTCGTACGGATACGTCTCCGCGACGCCCTTCCAGGCGTGGAAGCCCTTCGCCTGTATGGCCGGGAACAACGCGTCCGAGGGCTCCACGATCTCATCGACGGTGAAACCGTACCGGTCGCGCAGCTCCTCCTCCACACTGCCGGTTCCGGCGCCGACCGAAAGGGTGCGCCCCGGAATCTTCGTGGTCAGCGCGGCCCACAGCAGGCGGAGACGGGATTCGGTGATGTTGGGGCGTTCCGTGTAGTGGCTTTCGAAACGATTGTATTCGAATCCGTCGTGAGCACCATCAGTAGTCATTGTTTATTCCTTAATAAAGATTGTTTATATGCATTTTTTAATTTAAATACATATATAGAGAAATTTTTATTCAATATATTGATATATTGAATTTTTAATCGAATCAGCAAATCACCCCAGATCGTCGACAAACGACGGGCATACTGGGAACGCTTTGCAAGAAGAATCGCGCCATAGC
Source organism: Bifidobacterium sp. UBA6881 (assembly GCA_002451435.1). Taxonomy (GTDB): domain Bacteria; phylum Actinomycetota; class Actinomycetes; order Actinomycetales; family Bifidobacteriaceae; genus Bifidobacterium. The sequence goes on from DKCF01000071.1 coordinate 15,782, forward strand.
CGGCATGCGGCGCGAAATCCAGAAGAACACCGCGGAAACGGTGGAATAGGGTCTCTATATAGGCCGAAAGGCTAGCGAGCCATACACTCCACGGCCATCATGGCCATTCGGGAACCCATCATGCTACACATTCGTCCATTCCCTTCGACGGAAATCGTCATCATCATGCGAGACATTTTGCTGAGCTCCTTTCTTAATGTCGGTATTGAAACTGATGAACCAGGCATCCAACTTTCCCGGCCCGCAATCAGCATAACAAATCAAAAAATCTGACGCAACCGGAAAATTATAATTAATTCTTATGAACCGCTATTTCCCGTTATATAACATAAATCAATACATTCATATAACGATTTCCTTGGCGCGCATGGGCATGTGCGGCGTCATTCCCATGTAGCATTCACTGCAATCAACGCATCCAACCATCATTCCGGCCTTCCAATAGGCGATATCCAAATCCCGACCGATCGATTCCATTTCACGTCGGGAACATCAAGGAAGGCTTCCCATGAGCAACGACAACCACCCGATCAAGC
>DKCF01000071.1:16380-17232 GCA_002451435.1 Bifidobacterium sp. UBA6881
CGAGCAGACGCGCGGACGCGAAAACCCCGAACGGAGCCACGGATGGGAAAACATCGCGCCGTCATTCTCCGCGCTCGCGCTGCACGCGGGCTACGATCCCGCCGAACACCACCATTCGAGCGGCGTGCCGCTGTACCAGACGGCCGCATACGCGCTGCCGAACGAAGAGTACGCGAGCCGAATCGTGTTCTCCGAACTCGATGACGACATCTACTCGCGCATCTCCAATCCGACCACCGGAATACTCGAAAAGCGCCTGGCCGCGCTGCATGGGGTGAGCGGCGCCGTGGCGACATCCTCCGGTCTCGCCGCGTTGGGCGACGCCATCCTGAACATCGCGGCGGGCGGCGGGCGCATCCTCACCTCGTACCGGCTGTACGGCGGAACCGTCGCGGCCTTCTCGAACGTGCTGCCGGATTATGGCATCAGCTTCGACTTCGCGCACAACCCCGACGATCCGCGGTCCTGGGAGGAACGGATCCGCCCGGACACCAAGGCATTGCTCGTCGAAAGCGTGTCGAATCCGCTGAACGCCGTCGCCGACCTCGGCACGCTCGCCGGCATCGCGCACACGCATGGCATCGCGCTCATCGTGGACAACACGCTCGCCACGCCGTATCTGCTCAATCCATTCGATTTCGGAGCCGACATCGTGGTGTATTCGACCACGAAGAGCATCAATGGGCACGGCAACGCCATCGGAGGCATCGTGTTGGAAAGCGGCGCGTTCGATTACGCCAGCGGCCGATACCCGCAGTTCTCACGCAAGGCATGGACCCTGAGAACGCGCGACGGCCGCGAACGCAGCATCCTGGACGTCGCGCCGAACACGCCGTTCACCGCCAGGCTCCG
>DKCF01000071.1:17322-18821 GCA_002451435.1 Bifidobacterium sp. UBA6881
GGTCTGGAAACCTTGTCCGCGCGTCTCGACAAGGAGACACGGACCGCGCGGAAAGTCGCGGAGTTCCTGGATGGCGACCCTCGCGTAGCCAAGGTGTTCCATCCCGCCGCGCATGATTACGCCTACCGTGATTTGGCGAGCAAATACCTCAAACATGACGGCAGCACGCTGATCACCTTCGACCTTGACACCGAGGAACGCAAACGCGACGTCCTTGATGCGTTGCGGCTGTTCCAGTTGCAGGCCAACATCGGTGATTCGAAGTCTTTGGCGGTCGACCCGCTTCTTGTCACCCATTCCGAGCTCACGCCCGACGAATTGGATGCGGCCGGCATCCATCACGAGGCCATCCGCCTGTCGATCGGTCTGGAAGAGCCCGACGATCTGATCGCCGATCTTGCGCAGGCCCTCGACCACGCGTATGGCATCGCGAATAATTGATTGGACAACGGAAAAGTCCCGAGGAGCTTTGCTCAACTCGGGACTTTTAAAAAAGTTTAAGTGCGGCGGCTTGCTACTCTCCCACATCCTCTCGAATGCAGTACCATCGCCGTTCTAGGCCTTAGCTTCCGGGTTCGGAATGGAGCCGGGCGTCTCACCTAGGCTATGACCACCGCGAGAAATAAATATACGCGCATTCAGCGAAAACGCAAAATCGGCGTGTCGCGTTCCGTGAATCGCCGAATCGTCATTCGCGGCCCGACGCGAAGCGGTCCAGCACGCCGGCCTTCGCGACCGCGCGATACAGCCACCATGAGCCGAATCCCGCGAACACGACGCCGCTGATCAGCTCGCAGATCGTGCCGATGATGCCGCGCGGGCTGAAGAACGTGAAGGACTGGTAATAGAAGGTCATCAGATAGAAGTTGTACACGACCGCGATGGCGCATGCCGCGAGCACGGTGACACCCAGCGTCCAGCGACGGTAGCGGAACGCCCCGAACACCGCTTCGGCGCTCAGCGCCTGCAGCAAAGCGGGCAGCAGGAAGCTCACGCTGTACTTCGTGCCCAGCACCGCTTCGGCGAACGCGCCGACCATCACCACGTAGATGGCCGCTCCGGGCTTGCGCAGAATCAGCAATCCCAATGTGGCCTGGAAATACCACAGCGCGTGCAGCAAGGCCGCGGAACCGGGAAGAATCAGCGTCAGCATCGGGAAGATGCCATACGACACGTTGTCGAAGATCCAGGAGACCACGCCGGCCATCACGCCGAGCGCCGCTCCGACCGCGATATCGACCACGCGCCACCGCAGGCTGCGGGTCAGACTTGTTTTGGATGAAATCGCATTATTGGTTTGCAAAACAGATGGCTGCGCCATGAATATTTCCTTTGTTTTGGATTATCGCGCACTGTTATAGGAGATCGCGGCGTTCGCCGTGGGCCATTTCCTCGACCTGCGCGACCCGGGCAGGAATGACGTACCGCATTATATGCATACGCGTTCCGAACACGGCGGCGAACCAGAAGAAATCGAACGTAAGCTTGGTCACATGCGT
>DKCF01000071.1:18850-25902 GCA_002451435.1 Bifidobacterium sp. UBA6881
CGACCGTTCTGAAACGATGGAATCCCGATGAGGAGACCAGTACCTACACGAACGCGTTTCCAACCAACCATCAATGGCCAATGACGATGATGGAATCAAACGGAGACACACTCGTGCCAAAGCCTATGCTGAAGCCTCATGCCGCGTGTTTTCTCCGCGACGCGGCGCCTTTGCCATACATCCGTGTCGCATGCCGCATGCATTCGCCCGGCGAACGCCATGGCTTGCGGTACGCCACGACGCCCGCGCAGCCGCATAGCGTGACCGACAGAGCGGACCAACCGCCAACGGTCCGCCCGTCATGCAGGTCCGTCGGATCGGGCGCCGGAACGGGTATGCCGACGCGACGGCCGGAAACGAGGAGCCGGTGGGAGTTGATGCCATATGGCGTGCACGTCATCAAGGTAAGCCGATCCTGCCCTGGGAGAATGCGCAACAAGGAGGTGTCATTCGGCTCGATCACCGCGATGCGGTCGACCTCATAGGCGAGGATCCGGTTCATGGTTTTGATGTAGATGAAGTCCCCCTTACGCATTTCGTCAAGTCGGGTGAACATCTGCGCCTTCACCAGACCGCGGTGTCCGGTGATGACCGCATGCGTGCTTTTGCCTCCAACGGGCAGGCTGGTACCGTAAAGGTGACCGGCGCCCAATGACAGTTGTTTGTCGCCGGTGCCGTGGTAGATGGGAAGATCGACCGAGATCTTCGGAATGACCACGCTCCCTATGACGCCATGCCCTTCATTGAGCAGACGATTGTATTGCCTGTCCTTTGAAGCGTGAGAAAACGACCGACCGCCTCTGGTAAAAGGGTCGATCGCCTCGCCAAGCACCGGCTGGCCAGATGCCGCAAGCTTCCGGTTATACGCGCGGGCGCTCTTGAGCGCGTCATCGATGCGGCTTTTCGGCCAAAGCCGCACACGCTCCTCCCCCGAAGACACGAGTTCGGACATCGAGCTCTGGGACGCGCGTTGCATCAGCATCGGAATCGCCGTGCATGCGAGCGCCACGGCGACCAGCGCCGCCGCGATACCGTACATGATCCGCAATCGGGTACGAAGACGGGTCTGTGCGCGAAAGATGTCGGAAACATCGATAAGGCGTTCAAACGACTCCGGCGAATGCGCCATGTCTTTTTTTCTCCTTTTGCGACAACCGGCATGCCGCGAATGGCCGATTTTGAGAGCAAGACGGACGGCCGGCGAATTCGTGCGACGCGCGCAAGCACGCGTCCATGGTTCGCGGCCGTCCGTTTGGTCATGCCGCCATCGTTCCGATCACGTCCCGATAATCAGGTCGACGAATCGGAACGATGCGGTCAGATGCCGAGCTCACGCTTCGTCTTGCGGGCACGCATCACGACGATGGTCGCGCCGCCGATGCACAGCACCGCCACGAGGCCGAGGATGGCCATGCCCATGGCGCCGGTGAGCGGCAGCTGGGTGATGCTCTTGACGTTGTGGTACACGTATCCGTTCTGGCCATTGGTCAGCAGACCGCTCGTGGGAACCGACATGTCCTCGATCTTCGACAGCACGATCTGCCCTTGCTCATTCTTGGACATCGTGATCTTCAGCTTGCCGGCGGAACCGGCCCAGTAGGTGTCCGGAACCTTGGTCTCCTTAAGGTAGTAAGTACCCGCATCCAGCTTGAAGCCGGTGAAGTCGACTACGCCGCCCTTGCCGGACGTGGCCACGACCGGCGTGCCGTTGCCGTCCTCCACCTGCGTGGTGAACTGGTCATCGGAGTACATGGTGAATTCGGCTCCGGCCAGACCGGTGCGGTCGTCCTTCACGCCGACCTTGGTGAATTTGAATCCGCCACGCACGGTCGTGGAGGAACTGGTCTTCGCATTGGACGTCGAGCTCAGGTCGACGATGCCGGTGCCGTTCGAGACCTGGCAGTCACCGGACAGCGGCGTGCCGACCAGCATGTTCTTGAATCCATCGTATTGGACGGTGGTGTCGCCGGTGTCCTTGGTCTGGGTCTTTGGATCCGTGGAATCGAAAATCATGTACAGGCCGGGCTCTTTCACATCGATGGTCACGGTCTTGGCGGTCTCGTCCACCGTCACGTCATTCGTGGAGACCGTTGTGCCGGTGACGCCGGGGTCGTCGGCGTAATTGCGGATGAAGGTGTCGTTCTGCGTGTTGGCGAGCCAGTTCATCGGATCGCCTTGGTTGTCTTCGCTGTCGTACAGCTTGTTGCCGGCGTTGTCCTTGATGTCGCCCAGCGCGTTGATGATCGCATCCTTGTCCGCGGCCACGGTCTGCAAATGCAGCGATCCGCCGGTCGTTCCGTTGGCGATCTTATAATCTGCGACTTTCGCCGCGCTGAACGTGCGCAGCCCCGTGGAGGTCTTGCCGTTCCATGTCCTGAAGGCGTCCAGATCGCTGCCTTGGAGCGTGATGGTCGTGCCTGTGGCCGCGCATGTCGAAGACGCCGTGGACGGTTCGTCGGCCATGGCACCATTGGTCACGGCCATCGTCGCGAACAGCGTCGCCGCCGCGGCGAGCCCCGCGACCATCGTTGTTGCTCTCATTGTTGTTTTCATGTTCTTCCCTCCATTGTTGGTTTGCTTGGGAACACTTCTATCGTCCGGCGCGGAACGCGTTTCCGAACGAACGCTTGCGTATATGAGCGGCCATCGTCAGCGTCGCCAACGCGCCGCCGACCGCCATGGTGCCGATGATGCCCAGAATCCATGCGGTGGAACGTCCCGTGCGAGGCAGCGAAGAGACTGGCTTCAACCGGTTGGTCAACCGGTTGTCGGTGGTATCGGCCCACTCGCCATATCCGCGCAGCACGGTTTGCGCTTTGGGATGCGCACGGTCGATGGTGAATTCGGCCCACGTATTTGTGGCGTCCGGTAACCGGTATCCTCCGGGCGCGGTGGTCTCCGTCAGCCGGTATGTGCCCCAGTCGAGATTGTCGACGGTCATACGGCCGACTTCGGGATCCTTGTCTCCGGCGCCCGCGCAAGTGGTCGTTCCATCGGCCACGCAATCAGCGAAGTTGTTCAACGTGTCGTTGACCTTCTCCCACTGTCCGGAATCGTTGCGGCGTTCGAGACGCCAGGTGGTTCCCGACAGGTATTGCGTGCGATGATCGCCGTCGACCTTGCTCCAGGAGACCGAACCGGTGATTTTCCTGTCGCGGATCGTCAACGTGTAGCCGCCCGACCATTTGTGCACGGATGAATCCGGCTGGCCGTTCGCATCGACGGGCCCGAAATAGTCGCCGCCTCCGCAGTCGGTCAGATAGAAATCGGTCTGCTCGTCGCTGATTTCGTAACCGGCCGGCGCCTCGAGCTCTTTGACCCGATACGCCGTGCCGCATTGCAGCCCTTGGGTCCTTCCCACGGTGATCATGCCTTGCGCATCCGTCACTGCGGTGATGGGCGTGGGTTCGTTCGACGCGTACTCCCGTCCATTCCATTCAAGCAATTCGAATTTGGCGCCACTGAGGTCTTGGTATCCGGCAGCGTTGTCGTCGGTTTTATGCAGCAGAATCGTGGACGTCTGCACGATGACGCCACTGCTGCTGATGGCCGCGCCGTTGGCATCTGACTTCCCGGGATCCGTCCAAGGAGCGTTGGCGAATTGCGCGGTGTTCATCAGGTCGAATCCCGCGTCCCCCTTGAACCCGTACTGGTAGCTGATGGTCACCGGGGTGGAGTCCGGCACATACACCGTCAGCACACCGCCGAGCTTATCGGCGTTTTCCTGGTAGACGATCGCGTCGGAAGACGGCTGATACGTTTTGCCCGCCGGGCATGCCTGCCCATTGCCGATCCACGCGAGGCATATGGTCACGTTGCCGAGGAACGAAACCTGCGGGTTGCTTCCCGAAGGAGCGGTCGGCACCGTCAAGGTGTCTTTGATGGGCAGGGTGTCCGCATCGGTGATGTCACCTTGCGCCTTGTGCGAAGGATTGATGTTCAATCCGTAACGATTCGCCCGCACATAGTAGGTTCTGGTGAAGCTCTTGCCATCCGAGGCCCAGTCTGAGTCGACGTTCTGCTTGTCTCCGACGCCCGCGTTCGTTTTATGGAAATTGTCGGTGATTGTTTCCGATGTGGTGACGGACGGTATGCTGCCGGAACTCATCGACACCGTGTTGCGGTATGCGATCGTCAGGCAGTCTCCGGCACCGGATTGCAGCGTCTTGTCGGCAACGCATCCCTTTTTGCTGTCGTACCTGCCTTCCGTCCAATAGGTGTTGTCGTTAACATCCGGCGTATGCGCGGCCACGTACAGATATACGTTGCCCTCGTTCGTCAGATCGCTCGCCTGCTGCGGAATGGTGATGCGGTAATTGCGCTCGCCGGTTTTCTCGATCTTCACCCGATAGGAGACGCCCTTGATATTGGTGAATGTCGTCTCACCCACGTCAAGCCACTTCTTTTTGTTGGCGTAGTCGGAGAACGCGAATCTCACATCGCTCAGGCCTTGCGGGAGGGTCTCGTCGAACACGAGCGGCGAATCGCGCCAGTTGTCGGTCACATGCGCGCTGATGCGCCATCCCACATGCGAAGCGGTTTCCGGGTCATCGCCGGCATTAATCGTGTAGTCGGCACCGTTGGCTCCGCAAGCGGTGAATTTCGGATTTCCCGAGGCGTCCATCGGGTCGCTGCAACCGTCTTTCACCAAAGACGCGGCCTGGACGCTGGCGGTGACGGTGTTCACGAACGCTCCGCCGACACCGGTTCCCGCCGTCGCGGAATTCTTGCGCACCTTGGTTTCCGTGACGTCGAACAGGCTTTGGTAGGTGATATCCGCGGTTTTTCCGGATGCCAATGCGGTGTCGGCGATGAAACGGAACGACGTGTAGCGCTGGGTGTCGTTCGCTTTGTCGAGATCCGTCCAGGTTTTGCCGCCATCGGACGTGACCCGCGTCTTTCCGGTCACCGTCGTGCCGTCGACGCTGACGCGCAGGCTGTCGCGCAACAATGCCTTCGTGTACCATACGCCGCTGCCGGTATCCTGCACGACCCATCCTTGGGGAAGGTTTCCATCACCGGAGTTCTTCAATGTCACGTTCCATGCCGCCAAGCCGCATTGGCCGTTCGTCTCGCCCATGGACCGGCATTCCTCCAGCGAGGGGGTTCTCTGGCCGCCTGCGGTTTTCGACAGGGTCATCCTTGGCCGGAGCGGATTCCATGCGACCGCGTTTTTGGTATAGTAGTCGCCCTTGGCATCGGAACGGTAAAAACGAACTATATTCTTCGAGGCCGGATACAACACGTCGTTCGCGAATGTGGAATCATATTGGATTTCCAGCTGCCGTCCGGGCTTGACCGAATATGATTGCGGCTGGAAGACCCACTTCCAATAGGTCCCGGCTGAAAGGCCGCCGGCCGGCCATGTGATGGCGGTGTTGCTGGTCTTGTATGTCGTTCCCGAGATGGCCACCGAATACACGGTCAGCGTGCCGACGCCCATCGCCGCAACCAGCGTTTGATACAGGTCAGCGATATTGCCGGCGGTGTACCAGCCACGGCCGGGCGCGTTGGAACCATTGCCGGAGACGTTTTCATACGCCATCCAATCCTCGATTTTCACGATTGGCTGGTCGATGGTTCCCGTATTGTCATATGAGATCCGCCATCGTGCGCTGAGCGTGCCGTCCGACTGCAGCGTGGGCGTTCCGACGGATTGTTTCGCCGCCGTGCCGCTTTTGCGGTACATGTCGATGGTGGTGGTATGGCCATTGCCGAAATCGAGAACCGTCTGCCCGGGGTTGTTTCCCGTTACTTTGCCACGGTCGGCCTCGATGTACAGGCATCCATTGTCGAGCGGCGCATTGGCGTTGCTGGCTATGGCCTGCTCGTTGAAAGTGATGGTGACCAAGCCGTCTTTGCCGATGACGTATGTTCCGAGGCCTCCGGTCAGCGTTCCCGACATTTCGCTGCCAGTGCCGTTGAAGCCCGCGATGCGGTAGAGGAAAACATGGTTGGAGGCGGTGATGGCTCCTTTGGGGATAACGAACCGTGCTTCGAAACGGAATTGCGCGATTTTCGTGGTGTAGTCGAATGATGCCTGACCGTTGCCGTCGGTCGGCGTGTCCTGCCATTGCGTCGAATTCCGCAGACGGTATTGCACACCGCTGCTGGAGATGCACCCGACCAGTTGGCCTGACGCCTTGGTGGGATCCGAAGCGGTTCCATCCGCGTTCTGATTCCACGGTTGTCCACACACGGGCGTTTGTTGCTGGTTTCCTTCATCCGTGGCATCAGCGATGGTTGCGGGCATGGTCAGGCCCACGGCCGTCACAGCCGCAAGTATGACGCGCATCAATCTTGCAATCATGGTTGACGAACTTCCGAAATATCGTTTTCATACCGTGATGGAGCATCGGAATCATACATGCTCCGAAAATCCATCATACACCCAAGGGGTGCCCCCATCGCAAAGAAATATAGGAAAACCGCATTCATCGATGCAAGCGATTTTTCACTCAGTGAAAATCCTATGTTCATATGACGGAAACCCGCAGTTATGCGCCACGTCACCATTCGAACGCATCGCGGCACGGGAAAGGTGTGCGTTCATCGCATGGCTTCCAACATCCACCCACCCATAGCCCCGACTCAATGCTAAAAGCCCGGTATATGGACGCGGTTCCATCGTGTGAACGGCACGCGCTCCATTCGCATACCGACCAACCATGGCATGTTGCCGTAATCTCCTTGACTACAGTTGCAATCAACGTTCGTTCGCAAGAAAGAAGGCCAGCAATGACGATCGCCTCCTGCGGTTCCGTTTCCGCTTCCACCCTTGGACTGCCGAATTCCACGGCCATTCCCGCCGCGAAGGCGACGTTGCCGAAGGGTCTGTTCGCCGCGAAGATACCGATTTCAGCGAAAACGAAACAGCACCTCGTCTCCGGCATCGAGTCGATCACCATGCTGTCGCTGATGCGGGCGTCGAACACCGCGCTTGCCGAGGGCCGCAGGATTCCCGAAGTACTGGTGATCGGGTTGCGTCTGCATGACCGGAACGCCGAGATTCCCAAAGACATCGTCGAATTGATTGCGATGCAGCGCAGATC
>DKCF01000071.1:25976-32135 GCA_002451435.1 Bifidobacterium sp. UBA6881
TGCGCGTTCGCGGTGCGTCGTGCGCTTCCGGGGCGTGCGGGCCATACGCCGACGTTCCGCGTCTTTTCCTCCGATTGGGTTCCGGCGGGCGAGGCGACGCTCGATGCCGCTGCGGAAGGCGTGGATTCCGTGGACGCGTTGTGGGAGTCGCTGTGCTCCCAGGTACTGCTGGGAGACCCCTCCCCCGTCGACCTCGACGAACGCGTCAGGCGGCATATGCTCGCCGCGCAGCTCAGAGCCGATATCGACAAGCTCACGCGGGACCACCAGCGTGCGAAGAATCCTGCGCAGCGCAATGAGATCTACGCCAAGCTGCACAAGGCCAAGAGGCAGCTGGACGAATTGCTGGGGTAACCGTGTTTGCGGCGACCGGGTGGCATGGAAACCGCATGGCCACCGCAATCCACAGGTACCGCAATCGCGCAGGCGCACGCGACTTAATCAGCGTGCGCATGTTCCACACATAAAAACCGGTTTCCTGCTTTCATATGCGCGATCGCATGCGAAAGCAGGAAACCGGAAACCGAATTTCGGCGCGTCCCCCATGCGGCGAGAGCGCCAAAGAACCGTCAGAAACCGAGGCGGGTGCGGCCGAACTGGTCGAGCCAGCGCAGGATCGCGCCTTCGCGCAACGCCCACGGGCAGATCTCGACTTCCTTGACGTCGAGCGCCTTCATGATCTCGTCGATCACCAAGCCGCCGCCGACGATCTGGTAGGTGCGTTCCGGTGTGACGCCCGGCAGCGCCACGCGCTGGTCCGGGGAGATGGCCGCGAGGCGCGGGAGCCAATCCTCCAGCTGGTCGCGGGTCATCACCGAAGTGTCCACACGACCCGGCTGTCGCATCACGGCACCGGCGAGACGCGCAAGGGAGCGAATCGTCTTCGACGTGCCGACGGCGTGCATCGGGTGCTTCGACTTCGGGAACGCATCGACCATCGGCTCGAGGATCTTGCGGATGTTTCTGCGCGCGTCCTCCAGCTCCTTTTCGCTTGCGATGCCGCTTTCCGGCAGGAACTCGCGCGTGACGCGGCCCGCGCCGGCCGGCACCGACAACGCCACGGTCGGATCCTCGTCGGACCCCATGGCGACCTCAAGCGAACCGCCGCCGATGTCGATGACGAGCAGACGGCCGGCGTCCCAACCATACCAACGGCGCGCGGCGAGGAACGTCAGGCGGGCCTCGTCAACGCCCGAGAGCACGGTGACCGGCTGGCCGATGGTGCTTTCGATGCGACGCAGGATCTTGCTGCCATTCGGAGCCTCGCGCAATGCCGACGTGGCAAGCACCAGCAGCTGGGTGATCTCGTACTCCTTGGCCAGCTCCATGGCCTTTTCCACAGCGGAGACCACGGCTTCGACGCCGGCCTTCTTGATGGTACCGTCCTCTTTGAGGTACTGCATCAGACGGACGGTGCTCTTCGTGCTCGCCTCAGGCTCCGGGCGCGCGCCCGGAGCGGCATCGACGATAAGCATATGTACGGTATTCGAACCAATATCAAGCACGCCGAGTCGCGTGGCGTGCGAATGCAAACTGACCATAGTTCACAGCATACTGATCGGAATGTTCACTTTTCGCACGACATGCCAATGAAAACATTTGCATTTTCTCTAACAGAAACACGATTGCATAACATCATATGACTGCAATATAAGGAATACAACGATTGCAGTACGTTGTTTGCCAACGCTGGCAAAATACAGAAAAAGGGCGATTCACGGTGCGTGACCCTTGAATCGCCCTTCATACGAACCATCCGCGAAGATGCGCCCTTCCCCGTAGCCTTCGCGGATTCACGTCAGCCGACGGAACGACGGGAGGTCTCCACGCCGAACACGCCGGTGACCAGCATCGCGATCACCGCGACGACCGAGATGGACACGAACACGGAATTGGCGCCCATCGTCACCAGCATCCAGCCGACGATCATCGGCATCAGCACATTCAGCAGCTTCGCGATGGCATTCGCCAAACCGACGCAGCGGAAGCGGACCTTGGTGGCGAACAGCTCCGGAGCGTACACGGCCACGACCGACGCCATCAACACGTACAGGCTCATCGTCAGCAGGAAGCCGACCACGATCGCGCCGATGGAACTCGTCTGCGCCGCATAGGCGAGACCGAACACCGCGGTCAGGCCGAACGCCGAAACGATGACCTTCTTGCGTCCGATATGGTCGAGGAGCACGGATCCGATCAGGCAGCCGACAGGCGCGCCGCACATCATCAGCGTGCTCGTCCACAACGAGCTGGAAAGATCGATGCCGCGCTTGACCAGAATCGTCGGCACCCAGGAAGTGAACGCGTACGAGCACACGTTCGTCGCGGCGACCGCGACGATGGCCACCAGCAGGCAGACACCCAAGGCGTGGTTGCGGCGTTCGCGCGCGTTCATCGAGCGGGAACCGGCGGCATCCATGTCATCATGGCGAGGCTTGAAGTTCGCATCGTCGAATTCGGAACCGTTCTCCTCAAGCTTGCGCACGATGGCCTCGGCCTCGTCGTAGCGCCCATGCACGGCGAGCCAACGCGGAGACTCCGGAATGTCGCGGCGCAGCCACCAGATCACCGCGGCGATGATGCCGATGCCGATGAACAGCGGACGCCACGACCAGCGTGGGATGATCCACGCGCACAGCAGCATGGCGACCGGCACGCCACAGTTGGCGACCAACGACACGATGGCGCACCAACGTCCTCGACGTTCCACGGGAGCGAATTCGTTGACCATCGCGAAACCGGTCACGATCTCGGCGCCCAAGCCGAGTCCGGCGCCCAGGCGACACAACGACAGCACGGCCATATTCGGCGCGAAAGCGCCCAGGAACGTGAAACCGCCGAACAGCAGCAGGTTGATCTGATACGCGACGCGGCGTCCCTTCAGGTCGCCGATGAATCCGGCCAGCAGCGAACCGATCAGCAATCCCATGAATCCGGCCGACATGAACGTCGAATTCTGCGCCACCGTCGACCAATGCGTCGACAGGGCGCTCGACGCCACCGCCGAACCGATGTACACGTCGATGGAATCCATCAGCATGCCCGCCGCGACCAATGCGACGATTTTGTGGAACATGCGCGTTTCCTTCGCGTAATCCACACGACGGGTGATTTCCTCTACCTGCTTCTTCTGCGCGGCGTCCATTTCGGCCGCGCGTGATGCAGCATTGCGCTTCACATTCTGCAAAGCCTGTGCAGTCATCTCTCAATGCCTCGTTTTTGTTGTATTCTTCGCCGTCCCATAAGACGACGAAGGCAACCCCATTGTGTAGGGTTGCCTTCGCCATCGATAAGACGGATCCAAGAATCCGCATGGACGGGAAGTCGTGCGTCCCGTCTTGCGCTGAGGCCACACCATAGTCCGGTCAGACGGAATCATCGACGGAAGGCCACATAGTGACCGACCTCGGACCGCGCGTCTCGCAGTGCGGCCGACACCGCAGCCGCGCACGCGCGATGCCGTCGGCCGCATGACGCCAAGCGCGCAGGCGCGATATGCGATATGTCAGCCACGCAGACGGGCCACGAAATCGCCCAAGCGCTTCAATCCCTCACGCAGCGCCTCGCGCGACGCCGCGTACGACAGGCGCACATGCGTGTCCGCGGTGGCGTTGCCGAAGTCACGGCCCGGCGTCAACGCAACGTGCGCCTCCTTCAGCGCGCGTTCGCAGAACGTCCATGCGTCGAGACCGGTGCCGGAGATGTTGAAGTACGCGTAGAACGCGCCATTGGGCTCGACTTCCAACGGCAGGCCGATTTCAGCCAGACCATCCACCACGATGCGGCGGCGCTCCAGCAGTTCCTGACGGCGCTCCTCGCATACGGCGAGCGTTTCGGGAGTGAAGCACGCGAGCGCCGCATGCTGGGTGGGCGTGTGCGCGCACAGGAAGAAGTTGGTGGCGAGGTCGTCCATGGCTTCGAGCGCGTATTCCGGCACGACCATCCAACCGAGCCTCCATCCGGTCATGCCGAAGAACTTGGAGAAGCTGGAGCACACGATGGCGTCCGGATCGCAGGCCAGCACGGATTTCACTTCGGAGCCGTCCGGTTCGCGGTCGGCCAGATCGAGGTACGTCTCGTCCACGATGCGCCATGCGCCGCGGCTGCGGGCCAGATCGCAGACGGCCTTCAAGGTGTCGAACGCGATGGTGGTGCCGGTCGGGTTCGACGGCGACGTGATCATCACGGCCTTGGTGCGGTCCGTCCAGTATTCGTCGCACAGCTCCGGCGTCAGATGGAACCGCGTCGAAGCGTCCGTCGGCACGTCCACGACCTTGCCGCCGAACGCCCGCACGAGTTCGCGGTTGCACGGGTACGAGGGGTCGGCGATCAGCACCTCGTCATCGTCGTTCACCGTCAGCGCGGCGGACAGCAGCAGCGCCGTGGAGCCGCCCGCGGTGATCGCGATGCGTTTGGGATCGACGTCCACATGGTGGCGCTCGCGGTAGAAATCGGAAATCGCCTGGCGCAATTCCGGCAGACCCATCGCGGCGGTGTACGGCAGGGGACGTCCGTCATATTGTTCGCGCATGGCATCGCGGACGGCCGGGGGCGCGCCGAAATCCGGTTCACCCAAGCTCAGTTTGACCACATCGGTACCGGAGGCGATCATCTCATCGGCCATCGCGCCGAATACCATGGCACGGAACGGATTGGCGATCTGCGCGCGATGCGACATCTGCGGCAGCGCGCTGTTCTCAGCATTTTCCATATTTCAATTTTCTACCACGTTCCATGCGGCGTCGCGAATCATCGATCATGCGAGGGTCACGTCTTCGCGGCCGGCACATCCACGATTTGATGGTATAGGCGTTCCAAGCGCTCGTCCCGGGTCTTTTTGGCGAGTTCGCATTCCCATACGACGATCACGCGCCATCCCATCGTTTCGAGTTCGGCGTGCTGCCGGGCGTCGCGGTCACGGTTGCGCGTGAGCTTCGCGGTCCAGAATTCGACGTTTGATTTCGGTATGCGCGCCGCCTTCGGGCAATGCTCGTGCATATGCCAGAAGCACCCGTTGATGAATACGATGGTGTGGTATTTGGGCAGCACCACGTCGGGATGGCCGGGATAGCGTTTGTCGTTTTTGCGGAACCGCAACCCTTTGGAGAACAGAAAGCTTCGTACGATCCGCTCGATTGACGTGTCCTTGCCGCGGATGTGCGACATGGTATAGCTGCGCGTGCCGCGTTGGTATTTTTCCGGTTTCCTTGCTGCCACGGCTCCCTATTATCGCAACGGCGCGGATCTTCCCTCACGGCGTCTCACGGCGCCGCACGGAGGGATGGGCAATGCCGTTCCAATCGCCATATGCCATGCGCGCGGGCGTTCGGCGGCTTGGGCACCGCATCCGAATTCCGCGCCGCATGCAATGCGCGCGGACATGCCAGGCGGACGGTCGAACGGGTAGTCTTGTATCACAACGTCGCGGATGCGATGGGCCGGTGGCGGAACCACGACGGTTCCATGCACGGAAGCGTATTCCGCAGACATACGGGCGCATATCAAGGAGGCTCTCATGGCGCAGATCAACGTCGCGATTCTCGGTGCCGGGCGAATCGCACGGCATATGGCCGATACTTTGGTGAAGATGGCGGAGGACGAACGGTATCGCGATCTCGTCGCGCCATATGCCGTCGCCGCACGTGATGGCGGCCGCGCCGCCGTGTTCGCCGCCGAATTCGGTTTTCCCGTCTCCTATGGCTCCTACGAGGAGCTTGCCGCCGATCCGAAGGTGAATCTGGTGTATATCGCGACGCCGCATAATCTGCACGCGTCGCAGGCCGCGTTGTGCATGCGCGCGGGCAAGGGCGTGCTGGTGGAGAAGGCGTTCGGCGCCAACACCGCGCAGGCGCAGGCCATGATCGACGTTTCCAATGAGACCGGCATGTTGTGCACGGAGGCGATCTGGACGCGATACATGCCGTCGCGCCCCATGATCGACGACATCATCGCGTCGGGCGCGATCGGCGACGTGCAGGCCATCGACGCGAACCTCTGCTACCCCACCACCGCGAAGGCGCGCATCGTCGATCCGGCATTGGCCGGCGGCGCGCTGCTCGACGTCGGCGTGTACCCGATCAATTTCATCGACATGATCATGCACAACGCGCCGATCGCGCGTGTCGAGTCGTCGATGCGCGCATACGAGACCGGCGTGGA
>DKCF01000071.1:32264-35137 GCA_002451435.1 Bifidobacterium sp. UBA6881
TACCTCGTCTGCCGGAACATCAACAACGTCGAGGCAATCGACGTGTACGACGCGAACCACACGGTCGTCAAGCACTATGACGTGCCGGCGCAGCTCACCGGCTACGAGTACGAGGTGGCCGCGGCGGCGCAGGCCATGCTCGACGGCAAACGCGAATGCGCGGCGATGCCGCATGCCGACACGCTGCGCATCATGAAGCTCATGGATTCGCTGCGCGCCGACTGGGGACTCAAGTACCCGTTCGAAGCGTGATGGGAGAATCCCGGAAGCCGCCTACGCCGTCACGGTCAGGCGGCTTTCGCCGTTTTCGCTCACGCGAGCCACGGATACGCGCGCATGCACGCGCTCCTTCAATTGCCCCACATGCGAGATGATGCCGATGTCGCGCGTGCGGGCGATGCCGTCCAGCACGTCCATCACATCGTCCAGGTACTCGTCCGACAGTGAACCGAAGCCCTCGTCGATGAACAGCGTCTCCATCGAGATTCCGCCGTTTTCCGCCTGAATCACGTCAGCGAGCGCCAGAGCCAACGCCAGCGACACGAAGAACGTCTCGCCGCCGGAAAGCGTGCTCGGCTCGGTGGAGCGTTCGGTGCGGCGGTCGAACACCGCGATCGGCAGTCCGGTTTTTCCACCCGAGCGCCCCTCGTGGGTGCCGAGGCGCAGCTCGTATACGCCGCCGTGGATGTCTTTGAGCAGTTCGTTGGCGCGGTCGAGCACGTCCCGGAATCGTTCGGTCACCGCGAAGGTGACAAGCGACACCTTCTGCGCGGATGGCGAGTCCTTGCCGGCGGTGGCGAGCAGGGCCATGGTGCGGACCGGCGCGAAATCGGCCATGCCTGTCCGCCATGTCTCCGCAGCCTTGGCGAGCCGCTTCGCGATCTCCCTGCGGTTCGCGTCGAGGTCGCGTGCGGTCTGCTGCGCGCTGATGGCGTCGTCGCGCGACTGTGATGCGGCGGACTGCGCGGCGTCGAGTGCGGCGAAATCAATGGATTCAAGCAGTTGCGCCGCTTGTCGCGATATCGCATTCCAGTCCTGAGGATTTTGGGAATCGCGCGAATCCTTGCGGTCCTGCGAATTCAAGGAATCCCGGCAGCCCTGCGGAGCCAAGGCGCCCTGCGGAACCTGCGAATCCAGCGGTTCCCGCGTTTCGGATGGTTTCCGAGAATCCAGCGGTTCCCCCGATGCCGGCGCGAAAAGCCTGCGGCATGCGTCCAGTCGTTCCGTCAGCAGCTCACGGGTTCGGCTCATATCGGCGTCGGCCGCGGCACGGTTCTTGCCGAACGTGTCGACCTGCGATTCCAGACGCATGATTTCCGCATCGTCCAATGCGGCCGTTTCGGCGGCTTCGTAATCCGCGAAATCACTGTCTTCCAACAATCGTGCGACGGCCCGTTGTACGGTCTGGTGCTGTTCTGTCAACGCCTCGCGTGTGGCTTTCAGCGACACGTCCTTCTGCTCAAGTTCCTCGCGCTCCGAAATGCGTCTGGTCAACGTTTCGGCCTCCAAAGCCCGCTCATGCGCCTGTTTGAGTTGCCGCTCGGCCGCACCCCGTTCGCCCGCGATGCTTTCCGCGGTGATGCCTTTCGCCGCGGAGTCGGCGTCCGCGGCCTGCTTCGCGGCGATTTCCCGTTCCGCGATGGCCGTGGTCAGGGCCTCTCCAGCCTTCGCCGAAGCCTCAACGGCGTCGGCGATCCGCTTCTGCCGGGCCTTCAATGCGGTTTGCCGCTCCGCCAGTTCGTCCAATTCGTCCATGGCATGCCGCGCCAAGCGCATGCGTTCCTCGGCCGACGCCACGTCGGCCCCGTCCGCCTGCGCGCGTTCGGCTTCGGCCTTCACACGCAACGTCTCCAGCTTCGACTTGGCGTTCGACTCGTCCTCCATGCGTTCGGTCGCCAGTTTCCGCAGCGCCTTGACGGTTTTTTCGTCCAGCGCGCCGTCCGGCCGCGATGCGGGATGGGGATGTTCCACGGAACCGCACACCGGGCATGCCGCTCCCTCGACCAAGTCTTCGGCGTATCGGGCGGCGCCCGCCAGTCGCAACGTCTCCTCCGCATGATCGGCATCGGCTTCGGCACTTGACCTCGCCTGTTGCGCCGCCACATACTCGGCTTCGGCATCCGTGACCTGACCGGCGAGCGTTTCCGCCGTGCGCGCATGAACGAGCACGCCCTTCGCGCGTTCGAGCTCGGCTTCCCGCTGTCCGCGTGCGCCCAGTCTGCCGGCGAGTTCCTCCAGTTGGGCTTCGACGGATTCCGAGGACGGCAGCGCCTCGCATGCCGCCGCGGCCTCAAGCTTGGCTTTCTCGCACCGCTCGGCCTTGTGTCGGGCCGCTTCCAAACGCTCACGAGCTTCCTTGGCCTGGGCCAGAGTCCTGGCATGCGCATCCGCTATCTGCAGCGCCTTGCGGGCCGCATCCCCGCCCGCGGCCGCCGCGACCGCCTCGGCATGCCGCTTCCGCAGTTCCTCTTTCGGCTCGAAATCCGCCAACGCATCCGCGTTGTCCGCGATTTGCGATAGGCAATCGTCCAGTTTCGCGCGTAACGCCGCGCTTTCGGCGTGCTTCGCCACAATCGGCGCAGCCTGCCGCGCCTGCGCGACCTGCTGCCGTACCGTTTCGATGTCCCGTCTGCGCGATTCGAGTTCGTCAACCCGTGTACGCGCATCCTGCATGTCTTCGTACGATTCACGCAATCCGCATGCGGCCTCATTGCGTCGCCGTGCGGCCGCCAGCCGTTCGTCGGCCTGACCGACCCGCGATTCCGTTTGCGACAGCAGCCGTCGCGCGTTCGATTCCACGTCACGTAATGTGGTTTCCAGTTGCTCCACGATTTCGGTTTCGCTGCGCGCCGGCTCGTCAAGGGTGCCGGACT
>DKCF01000071.1:35327-37840 GCA_002451435.1 Bifidobacterium sp. UBA6881
GTTCTCACGGGCCGTGCGGACATGTTCCTCCAATGTGGCGCGCTGCTCGTCGACGGCACTGCCGAACCGTTTGCGTCTCGCGTCCAATTCGTTTTGGATGGCCTCGTATTCCTCGGCTCCGAACAGTTCCTTGACCAGATCGGTGCGGTCCTCCGGGCTCATACGCAGGAATTGGGCGAACTGGCCCTGTGCGAGCATGATGGTCTTCGAGAACTGCCCGCGGTCCAATCCCAGCAGCCGTTCCACCTCAACGGCCACCTCGCCGGCGCGCGAGGTGATCGCAACCGCATGGTCCGGTTCGTCAAGAAAGTCGAAATAGCGCGCGGCACCATTCGAACCGCCGACGTTTGCCGTGCCACCGATGTCGGTCGCGTCGCCCTCGCCGGCCTGCGCGACGAGCATCGCGAATCCGGTTTCGGCACCATCCGCGACCCGCATCATCTTGCCGGTCGCGTTTTTCGACGTCATGCCCTCGCCACGAGCCTTCGGCTTCTCGTATGCCGGCGTGCGGCGTACCGCGTAATAGTGCCCGCCTTCCTCGAAAATCAGCTCCACATAGGTTTCAACGTCCTGCCCGTCCAGGAACCGCGAGCGCAACCTGTTGCGGTCGCCGACGCCGCTTTTCCCTTCGGTGTTGCCGGAAATCGATCCGTACAACGCGAATGTGACGCAGTCGAGCAACGTGGTCTTGCCCGCACCCGTCTCCCCGTCGATGAGGAACATGTGCGATCGGGTCAATGCGGCGAAGTCGATGGCGTACTCGCCTTTGTATGGTCCGACGCCTTGGAATCTGAGTGCGATGAGCTTCATTGCGCGGCCTCCCCTCGAGTGTTTGCGCGCACCGTCTCCACGGCGTCATGCAGTACGTCGTTTTCCGCCTGCGACGGCGCGCGTCCCAAAGAGAACCTTACGAAGTCGCGCAGCACGTCCATTTCGTCCGTCGCCTGTTTCAGGTCGGCCATGTTCCGGGTTTCCTGCGATTGCGGCCGCTGCGAGTATTCGAAGTTCTTTTCCAACGCATGCGCGTAGGCACGGTCGATTTTCTGGTAGGCGCCGTGCGGGAATTCCGATACCCGCACGGTGACCGACGCCCACATGCTTCCGTATTGTTCGGCGTACGGGCCGAGGATCTCGTCCATGGTGCCGCTTACCTGTACGAATGGCGGCTCGCCGGATTCGACGGGTATGACGCGCGGTTCCGAGAGTTCGCCGTCTTCGAAATCAAGCAGCACCACGCTTTTGCCGTTGCCCTCCACCGGCGGCTTCTGCGATTCGGAGAACGAGTACGCGAGCAGGGAGCCGCTGTAGCGCGCCTGCGGGGTGCGGCCGAGCTGGTACCGCGACTCGCTCACGGATTTCATGGGAATAATGACTTTCTGAGGCCTGTGCAAGTGGCCGAGCGCCAGATAGTCGAATCCGGAATTGGAGAAGAGTTCGGCGGGCACGCTGTCAACGCCGCCGACGCTGATATTGCGTTCGGAATCGGAGGATGCGGCACCGGATACGAAGGCGTGCGCCATGAGGATGGCGTTCAGTCGCGGATCTTCGGCGCGCCGCGCCGCCAGATCGGCGGTGGCCACCTGCAATGCGGCACGCATGACACCCTCGTGGGAGCGCTGGATGGTGTGTCCCGCATGCCGTTTGCCTGTTCGCATGTCGTGCGATCCGGCATTCCGTCCGCCCGTTTCCGGAGCATCGGACGATTCGGCGATTCCCGATGTGCCGACCATGTCCGCATCCCGGGAATCGGTCGCATCAGCGCGGCCGCATCCATCGGCCATGGTTCCCAGCAGGCTCTGCAATGCCGGGCGCGCGAGGTCGGGATCGAGATACGGCAGCGCGTAGACCGCCAGCCGCTCACCGTCCGCCGATTCAACCATCACGGGCGTGCCGATGCCGGCGATGTCGCAGCGCATATGCACGTTCGGTCGCATCAGCGCGGCACCGAAGCCCAATCGGGCCGCGGAATCGTGGTTGCCGGGGGTGAATACGATCTGCAGCGCATGCCCGTTAATCTCCATCAATCCGAGCCGCTGGAATATCTCGTTGAACAGGCGCACAGCCTCGGCGGAAGGACGCGGCGCATCATACACGTCGCCGGCCACGCAAAGCACATCCACCCGTTCGCGTTCAATCAACGAGACGAGCCATTCAAGCGCCTTGCGCTGGTAGTCCAGCAGATCGACGCCTTTGAACCGTCTGCCGATATGCCAGTCGGAAGTATGTAGCACGCGCATGCGCATCCCTTTCCCTTTGCGGAACTCCACACATTATAATTGCCCGTGCGTGATGGAAGGGAGCGCCATGGGACTGCTGAGGATGCTGAAGAACATGCTGGGCTCGGACGACGCGACGCGGCCGGCTACAACAGCGCGGCCAACGGCGACGGCAGAGCCAGCTTCGCAACCCACGCAACACCAGCAGCAGCCCGGGCAACATCGGCAATCGCAATCCGTACGACCTGTGCAATCCACGCAACGCGTGCAACGGCAATCACCGAAATCAACGCGAAC
>DKCF01000071.1:37949-56146 GCA_002451435.1 Bifidobacterium sp. UBA6881
CCATCGTCCGGCATCGGCAATCGCAGCGTCCGGCAAAACTCGTTCCGCAACCGCTGCTGCCGAAGGAGCAAATCGACCAGGCCCGCGCCATCATCGGCAATATCGAAAAGCACGAATTGAGCGACGAGCAAATCAGCGCGATCGCCGGAG
Organism: Bifidobacterium sp. UBA6881; assembly: GCA_002451435.1. Taxonomy (GTDB): domain Bacteria; phylum Actinomycetota; class Actinomycetes; order Actinomycetales; family Bifidobacteriaceae; genus Bifidobacterium. The sequence goes on from DKCF01000071.1 coordinate 38,100, forward strand.
CCGGCCATAACACCCTCGTATTGGCGGGCGCCGGAACCGGCAAGACCACGACCATCATCGGCTACATCGCCTGGCTGCTCGCCACGAAACGCGCCGTCCCCGAGGAAATCCTCGTATTGTCGTTCACCAGAAAATCCGCGGACGAGATGTCGCAGCGCATCATGGCAGGCACCGGCATGACTATCCGCGCGTGCACGTTCCACAGTCTCGGATTGGAGATCTGCCGTTCATCCACCATCGCCGACCGACCCATCATCGACGGGCACGCGTCGAACACCGTGGTGCGCGAAACCTTCGAACGGCTGCTCGAACGAAACATCCCCTATCGTCTGCTGGCGTTCAAGCTCATGCCGAAGGAGCTGTTCGGCAAATACGGCGCGGCCGCGCGACGCGAGGATTTCCACTTGCCGACGGACGATTACGCCTTCAACCAGTATCGGCAAAACCTCATCGAGAACGCGCAGACGATCATCCAGCACATGCGGCAGAACAACATCGGCATCGACGGCATGCACACGCTCAACGAACGCAACGGCGGCAGGCACATCGGCCGCAATCGCGAGATGCTGCGGCTCGTGGAACCGCTGTACGCCGCATACACCGACAATTTCCGCACGACCCACGGCATCGATTTCCCCGGCATGATCGTCGACGCCATCCAATGCGTGAAAAGCGGCGCATACCGGCACCCGTACAAATACGTGCTCATCGACGAATACCAAGACATGTCGAGGCCGCGGTACGCGCTGATCCGCGCATTGCGCGAACAACGCGATTTCACGCTGTTCTGCGTGGGTGACGACTGGCAGTCGATCTACCGGTTCGCGGGCAGCGACATCCATCTGATCCTTGATTTCGCCGACAGCTGGCAGGCCTGGGGACCGACGCGCATGTTCCAAATCACCACTACCAGGCGATTCCGGCAGAGCCTCATCGACGCGAGCGGCAAATTCATCATGCGGGACGCCAACCTTTATGCCAAGCATCTGCGCAATCCGAACGACAAGAGGGACTACTCGCTGAAGGCACTCGGCGGCGCCACGCAGGAGGAACGCTTCGAAGCGGTCGTCGCGCAGTTGCGCAAACTGCCGAAGGCCGCATCGGTGCTGCTGCTGGGACGGTACAACAGCGACCTGAACCTCATCGCACGCAACGACCGCGATGGCCTGTTCCGCATCGACCAAGGGACCGGAAGCATCGCATTTGCCGAGAAGCCGGAAATGAGCATCACGTTCATGACCGTGCACAAATCCAAAGGACTGCAATACGATTTCGTGTTCCTGCTCTGCTGTTCTGGCGGATTGAAAGGCTTCCCGAGCGCGATTCCCGAAGAGCCGCTGCTTGGACTGCTGCTGCCGGAAGTGGAGCGCATGCCGCACGCCGAGGAACGCCGCCTGTTCTACGTGGCGATGACGCGGTGCCGGAAGAAGCTGTTTTTCGTGGTCGACCAGACTCGGCCGTCACGGTTCATGTATGAGTTGCATGACCGCATCTGCCCGAATGTCTTCCGCGGGGTCAAGCTGCCACCGCAATGCCCGAACTGCGGCGAGGCCCTGCGGCTGCGGCATGCCGGTTCCGACCCGTCCCGCTCGTTCTACGGGTGCACCGGCTACCCGAATTGCCGGTATACTCGGCAATGCAGGTGATTTTCGTCTATCGGGCGGACGTGGCCAGCGGAAACGATGACGGAAACGAGACGAACGAGGGGAACATGCCAAATGTGACGCTTGCCCCGTTGGAGGGCATTGACCGCGAGCAGTTCATCGCAGACAACCAAAAGGCTTTCAATTACGGCGCGCTCGAGGAATTCGGATTGCGCGATAACCATTTCGAAGAGGACGGACAGATTATCTCCCGCGCCACGATCGAAGGCTGTCTGGACGGAGGCACCGCATACCGCATTCTGGCGGATGGCGAGAAAGTCGGAGGATTGGTGCTTCGTTTTTCCGAAGACGGTTCCCGTGGCGAATGCGAATTGCTGTTCGTGAACCCCGATGAGCACGGAAAAAGCGCGGGAACGAAGGCATGGACAGCGGTGGAGCGCCTGTATCCGAATGTGAAGGTGTGGGAACTCGTCACCCCGTATTTCGAGAAGCGCAACATTCATTTTTATGTGAACGTGCTTGGATTCCATATCGTGGAGTTCTTCAACAGCCACCATCCCGCCCCATCCGACGATCCGGAAATCGGTTCCGCATCCGGTGAAAACTCAGAAGAGCATCTTGGACACGAGGATTCGAATGATGAGATGTTCCGTTTCGAAAAGGTGATGCGCCGGTAGCCGGCGGATTCGCCGCCATCTCTCTACGAAATCCGACACGGTTCATGGCAAAGCATTCATTCAAGGATTAACTACGCCTGACGATAGTAATTCGAATTTCACCGCATGCCGAATAACCGAAATCAACGGTGCACATCGATTTCGCTTCATTCCGCTCGTCACATATGCATCAGACGCCCGAACTGCCGACGCATCCGATGACATGTTGCTCTGATATGGCATTGACAATACCAATGCCCTGACAATTGCCCGCATCACCCATCTGCAGGGCATCGCACTCATTGCTGAGCATAGCTTCCCCTGATTAAGCAGGTATCGAAAATCATCCATCTGGTCATAAGCGTAAACCACTGATCCACGACGGCTAAAAGACATCTATAAATATTTCTTTTAGATTAAGAGATTAATGAAATGATTATTTCAATGTAATCAGAACAGTAACCTCCAACACGTTTGATGTATTTCAGATGTCAGCTACACGGAAAGGGGAATCATGTGCTACAGCAATTCATTTGTTCACGGCCGTAAATCCATAGCTTCGCATCTGCATTCCATCGTTTCATCGTTGTTCTTCCAACTAGTGGTAGCCATCTTCGCTGGTGTAGCAGTAGGAATGATCTGGCCTGGATTCGCAGCGCAAGTCAAATTTTTCGGCGATGCCTTCATCATTCTTATCAAAATGGTAATTGCTCCATTGATTCTAATGGTCGTAGTCACCGGTATTGCCAAAATGGGTGACATCAAAACCGTGGGACGTGTTGGCGGCAAGGCATTGCTGTACTTTTTAGGAATGTCGACTTTTGCCATCATTTTCGGCTTGATCACAGGTAATTTGGTGCAGCCAGGCGCCGGAATGCACATCGACCCATCATCCTTGGATGCCAGCGCGCTCAGCAGCAAAACCGATGGCGCCACCGCATCGGTCTCATTCTCTCAATTCCTGCTTGGCGCATTGCCCAGCAGTATTTTTGACGCTCTTTCGCAAAACAACATTCTACAGATATTAGTGTTCTCGGTATTTCTCGGATTAGCCGCAGTCGCCGTAGGCCCCGATAAGGTACGTCCTGTTCTAGACATCATGGACGCTGGACTCACTTTGATTTTCACCATTATGCGTTGGATCATGCGAGTAGCTCCATTAGGAGCATTCGGTGCCATGTCCTACATCATCGGAAAATATGGAATTGGCACATTAGGACAATACGCCAAACTTATCGCCGCCTGCTATGGTGCCGGCATCGCTTTCGCTGGAATATTGTTTCTCGTCGCGCATATTGCGGCCGGCGTACCACTGGCAAGTTTTATCGCATATGCGCGTTCAGAATTTGGAACCGCTTTGGGCACCGCCTCCACTGAAGCCGTGATGCCGCAAATCATTGAAAAACTTATCAAATCTGGATGCCCACGAGGCATCGCAGGGCTAGTGGTGCCTACTGGATATTCATTTAATCTCGATGGCGCTGCTATTTACCTGTCCGTGTCTTTCCTATTTTTATCGCAAGCATTCAATGCCCATCTCAATCTGGAACAACAGCTACTAGCCATTGGAGTGCTACTGCTTACCTCGAAGGGCATGGCCGGCGTACCCGGATCAGCATTCTTGGCTTTATCGGCCACTGCTACGGCGTTGGGGATTTTCCCGACATCCGGAGTAGCGCTCATGCTCGGTGCCGATCGTATCATGGACTCGATGCGCGTGTTCATCAATCTTCTCGGCAATTGCGTGGCCACTTTTGTCATCGCACGCTGGGAGGGGAAACTGGACTATAAGCAAATGCTGGCGACTTTTGCAGAAGACCAAAAGGCAGGCGACAATCGTCAGCTATTGCCGCAAATTCGATTGGAACGTTCCATGATTCAAACCTCGACATCAGCTAAATAACGCCTCCATTATTGGATGCAGCGAACATATGCGACGGCAATCATGGGGAGAACGACTATCCCCGCGATTGCCGTCGCATCATAAAACCGCAATCAACCTATGCTACACACAGCGACGCAGATGATCGACTCGATACACGGTCTATTTCGTTTCCGGCTCGGCAAAAAACACGGCTATTGACTCAGGTTTACGACTCGCCAAGAATTGCGAGATCTCACCGAAAGTGGAGAAGTCATTCACCGTACGCTTTTCCGTACCGTCATGCTTGACCATCTGGCAATAGTCGACGTGCCACTCCAGCAACGTGCCCTCGCCCATATTGAATACCATCAGCGCGTCCATCAACATTCTCAAGCTCCTTTCAATCAAGAATTCCCATTGCTTGAGCAACGATTATGATCGGCCTGCAGATGCCGAGACACTGTCTTCCGCCACGATCCACAACAGATCCACGATCTTCTTCCCGTTTTTTGCATTCCTTTTCGGGCCTGGCGCATTTTCCCTCGTTGTATCCTGGTCCTGTTTCGTCAATCAGGAGAACACAACAATGCCAGCATTCGATCATGGTCAGCAGCAAGCGCCACGCAAAATCATCAATGTCGTCGGCGCAGCCATCGCGAAGGACGGCAAAGTGCTGTGCGCGCAACGTGGTGAGGGCCGGTCTCTGGCGGGATTCTGGGAATTTCCAGGTGGCAAGATCGAACCTCATGAGACCGCACGCCAGGCCTTGCACCGCGAAATCGAAGAAGAGCTGCTGTGCGAGGTCGAAGTCGCTGATGAAGTGTGCACATCTTCTTACGACTATGATTTCGGCACCGTCATACTGACGACATTCGTCTGCCACCTGCTCGATGGCACTCCACGATTGACCGAGCACCATGAGATTCGCTGGCTCAGCCCGCATGATATGCCGACTCTGCTTTGGGCGCCAGCCGATCGCGAAGCCGTCCGACTGATTTCCGCCATGGAACTGACGAGAAAGTGACGTTTATGCCGGTCCAGCAGTCATCCGAATCCTCCCTCGTCGAAGCCATCATGTCGGGGTTCATCCGCAAAAACGAAGATGCGAATTCTGAATACGAGCCCGTATTGATCGCAAACCATGATGGTCGCACCATGGAACTCGCACTCAAAGACGAGTTAAGCCGCAGCCAGGATTTCGACATGTCGGTCGCATTCGTGAGCCAAGGCGCACTGCTGAACCTCAAACAGTATTTCCTTGATTTCGCCGACAACAACAACCATGATTCCGGCAGGATCATCACGTCCACGTTCAATTATTTCAACTCCCCTAGGGCATTCCAAGAGCTGTTGAAACTTCAGAGGGAAACCGGAATCCAAGTTCAGGTGTGGCAGCCCGGGCAGGATGACAACGAAACCACAGCCGCATACCCCTACCATCCCAAAGGATACGTTTTCCATCATGCGCAGAATGAGGAATCGGTATATTCCACGTATATCGGCAGCTCGAATCTCACGGTCAACGCGCTGAAAACCAACCGCGAATGGAACCTCAAAGTCGCCACTACGGACAGCAGCGGACTCGCCGAGCAGCTCACCGGCGAAATCGAATCGCAGATCAGTGAATCCAAACCACTTACCGACGCTTGGCTGAAACTCTACGAAGAGGATTTCGAAAAGTACGCGCCACCGAAACAGCCGAGGCGCAGGCAGTCCGAGGAACCGCAGACCATTCAGCCGAACGCCATGCAGGTGGAGGCATTGATGAATCTCGCGCAACTGCGCAAGCAGGGCGAAAGCCGCGCGATCATCATCTCCGCAACCGGCACCGGCAAAACGTATCTCTCCGCGTTCGATGTGCGTCAGGCGAAACCGAAACGCATGCTGTATATCGCCCAACAGGAGCAGATCCTTTCCAAGGCCAAGGATTCGTTCCACAAGGTACTTGGTTGCTCAAGCGAAGAATTCGGACTGTTCTCCGGAACCAGCAAGGAATCGGATCGCAAGTATGTGTTCGCCACCGTGCAGACCATGTCACGGCCGGAAGTGCTCGCGCAATTCGGTGGAACCGATTTCGATTACATCCTCATCGATGAGGTGCATCATGCCGCGGCCGACTCGTACAAACGCATCATCGACCATTTCAACCCGGATTTCATGCTTGGCATGACCGCTACGCCGGAACGTACCGATGGCGCGAACATCTTCGAACTATTCGGCAACAACGTGGCATACGAAATTCGTCTGCAAAAGGCGCTTGAAGAGAACATGCTCTGCCCGTTCCATTACTACGGAGTGCACGAATACATTCAGGATGCGCCCGACGAAAGGATCGCGGGCAAGGACGTCAAGGCCGGCGCCATGACCGATCAGGAACGTAATGAGCTAAGCCGCTGGCTTGAGGAGCTTGCCGATCCGAATCGAGTGCGCTATATCATCGACAAAATCCAGATCTACAGCGAGGCCGGCATTCCGGTGCAGGGTCTGGTGTTCTGCAGCCGCACAGAGGAAGCCGAACGGCTTTCGAACCTGTTCAACCAGCAAATGAATCAGCAGGCGGAGCGTCCATACCGGACCAAGGCCATCACCGGCAAAAACTCGCAAACCGAACGTGACGAAGCGGTGGAACAGCTGGAAAACGGCGAATTGGATTATATTTTTACTGTCGATCTGTTCAATGAGGGCGTGGATATTCCTCACATCAACCAGATCGTGATGCTGCGCCAAACCAAATCGAGCATCATTTTCACACAGCAACTCGGCCGAGGTCTACGCAAGGCCAGCGGCAAGGACTGTGTCGTGGTCATTGATTTCATTGGCAATTACGCGAACAATTATCTGATTCCGATCGCGCTATATGGCAATACCGGCGACCGCGATGTGGCCCGTAAAAACCTGCAGCGCGAAACCATCGGCATCTCATCCATCAGCTTCGACAAAATCTCCCGCGAGCGCGTGCTCGCATCCCTCGACACGGCGGATCTGTCGAATATGAAGCTGCTCAGCAGGCAATATCAGCAGATGCGTTATGAGTTGGGACGCATCCCGATGCTGATGGATTTCGCACGCCGTGATGCTTCATTGGTATTTACCATGGCTTCGAAGAACGATGATTATCTGTCATTCGTCCGTTCGCGTGAGAAAAGTCTGTCGCGGGGGAAGAATGCGACCATCTCATATCTGGAACAACTTGAGCCGACGTCAGACGCACAGAACGGCGTGCTGAAGATGCTGACGTCCACGCAGCTGCGTGGTTTGCGTCCGCATGAATTACTGGTTCTGGCCGCGCTGTGCGGTGTGGATTGGCGGCAAATCGATCCGAATTGTTCTGGCGAGGCATTGTCCGTGTTCCATAGCATCGCTTCACGGCATACGATCACGATTGCCGGATTGCAAATGCTGTTGGCCGCACTGTTCCCCGATGCGGACCGCAGCGACCTGCAATGCCGTTCGGCGTTCGCAACGTTGGATTATTCCTACTTCATCGCCGCGAATAACAAACGCTTCGGGCGCACACCGCTGATACGGCTCGGCGATGATGGAGCATACCGATTGACCGACGACTTTCGCGCGATGCTTGGGCAGACTACGTTCAGCATGTTCTTCAAAGATACGGTCAAGGCCGGGTTATTCAATGCGATCGCCTTGGCAAGGTCAGCTCGCAAGCATCACATTTCACAGAACCATGGGTTCCTGCATGGCGAAAAATACAGCGTATTCGATGTGATGCGCCTGTGCGGATGGGCCGCGGAACAAGTGCCGCAGAACGTCGGCGGATACAAGTTGGACGCCGAAACCGATTCGCTCCCGATTTTCATCAAGTATGAGGCCAGTCAATACGGCGATAGATTCCTCAATCCAGGCGAGATCGAATGGTTCAGCAAGAACAATCGTTCGTTGAAATCGAATGAATTCCAGTGGCTGCTCAATGGAACAGAGCGGAGCGCACAATGGCAAGACCACCATTTTGTGCCGATTTTCATCCGTCGCAAAGCTGAGGAACAAGAAAAATCCTATTATTTCGTCGGCAACGCCATCGCATTGGATGACGTACGCGAATCAACGAATCGCGGAGAGGATGGCAGCGAATCCAAAGTGGTCATCTCCACACTCCGGCTGAACAAACCCGTCGATCCGGAGCTCTACCGTCATCTCACCGGCAAATCCGCATTGTAGGAGGGAACACACCTTAATTAGGGGTTTGAATGCTTCTGCGAGATCATATTAATCACAATGACGTTCTCAAAGACTAGGAGAAAACATGCAAATCTCTTCTGAATCCAAAAATCTAGCGGAGCTGCTCCCCATCACAGGAAACGTCGGATATGTAATTCCCGAGTATCAAAGAAATTATTCTTGGAGAGAAGAACAAATAGAACAACTTTTTAATGACATTGCCACAGAAGATCTAGGATATTATGTAGGCAATCTTCTCGTCACCAACCATGGGGATTCTGCAGAACTTTGTGATGTCATTGATGGTCAACAGAGATTAACGACTTTGTCTCTGTTCCTACTGGCAATTTGGGAATGCCTTAATAATTGGCCTGCGTCACTCCCTGAAGGAGAATCGCTGCCCAATAACGTTATAGAAGACATGGCTGGCCTGAAACGAGATATCAGACGTCAACTACTTAATGAAAATACGAACCAGCCAAGAATTTGCCTGCTAGAGACCGATAGGGGAATATATAACGCCATGCTCGGAGTCATGGTCGGAAAGACCCAAGGCAAGTGGGGCAATCGCAGTCTGCCTAAGCGCTATCATTTCATTTACAATCTCTTCAATGATAGGGCCCACTTCGCAACGCCTCAAGCAATTGATAACTACTACAAAAAACTTGTAAGCGCCACTACTTTAAAAATCAGCGTTCCTGATCTCAGTGAAGCATTTACTGTATTCTCATCCCTTAATTCAAAGGGCCTACCACTGACGTTAGTCGATCTTCTCAAAGGAGAGTTCCTTGCAGCAGCGGGAAAGATCAATGAAGATCATGCAACAGCCGTAGAACGCTGGACAACCTTCTCCGGTATCTTCTCGGAAGATGAAAGCGGCGATCCTAATACTACACTGACCACTCAATTCCTTACCAATAATTTCGATGCTTTTGAATCCGATGGAAAACAATCTATAACAAAGAGCAAGGCTCTCAAAAAATATCAACAACTGATAACCGAGCATTACAGGCAAGGCGAAAACTATCTGCAAACACTTATCGATCGGGCCTCTATCTTTGCTCGCATCGCCCGCATCGGAGACAACAGCTATCCGGATGAACAAATCGATGATAAATTGCAGAGTCTAAGCAAACTTGAATCTTCACAAGCTTATCCACTTTTACTATTCCTCTTCTGCAACGCCGAAAAACTTCAAATCACCAATAATCTTTGTTCCATCCTTGATAATCTGATTAAATTCTATGTCCGGAGAAACATCACGCTCGTACCCAAATCCTCTAACATCAGGGCGCGTATGCTTAATCTGATCCATACGATCAAAGATAAGAACCTTACTGGCCATGATGTCAACGCATGCATACTTGCCGAGCTCAAAGAAATGAGCGAGTCCGACGATCGTTTTGCAAATGCAATCTGCAATGACGGAATTTACGACAAGAATGCTAAGACAACTCGCTTCGTATTAATCGATCTTGAACGGAACCTCCCAGGCAATAATCTCATCAACAAAGGTAATCCTGACACTTTTGATGAATATATTAAGAAAAATCAGCCCCGTTGGACTATCGAACATATTCTTCCAGAAGGTCCACTCCCAGACTACTGGAAAGATGCGATTTCACCAGATGACAGAGAACAGGCTGAATCTGTCCAAAGAAAATACGTCCATCTTATCGGGAATTTGACGCTCTCACCATACAATGCTAATTTGAAACAACTGCCATTCATGGATGAGAAACATCCTTCCCGAGAAGAAGATAATTACACTAAATCCAAACGAGATTTCAAGGAACATGGCACGTACGTTGGCCTCAGAGAGTGTCTGCGCCTAAATGCTTCTATTCCAGCTCCATCGGAGAGGATAGAGGAAAAAACATCGTGGTCGATTGCCGATATAATACGACGAACTAAGTGGTTCAAGGATCGTATTATGGAACGCTATGCTTTCCCGAACGATGACGAAGCCTGATTTCCCACTGCGCGCGATACAAGTTGTATCGCGCGCATAAGTAAGTTCGTACAAACGAACCAATTCAAACCGTACTTTCAGTAATCACAAGAATGCAGCGGCGTACTGAACCGTATTGCAAGCAGCACAAATCACGCCACCATGTTCATTTGAACAGAAAGCTAACACGTTTTTGCAGAACAAAAAGAACACGCTCAATGTTAGCTTTTTTCATTTTTCTTCACCTTTAACAAACCGCACTATTGCAACGATTACACCCTCATCCATTCATATAAAGTTCATTTTCCTTGATTTTCAGCCGATTGAACCGTGCTATCGTTATTACCGAACGCAACAGGCGTTCATCGACACAACAGATACAAACTCCGTTTCGATGTTCGTTTATACCAATAAACGAACATCGAAATACACAACGCTTTTGTTATCAAGTGCCCAATACAGGCACCCGAAGGAAAGGAACCTTCATCATGGCAGACGAGAAGACCGTCATCACGGTGGATCTCAACATGTTCGAGAAGGACGCCGACTCCAAGACGTCCGAGGCCAACAAGGTCGCCAGGAGCCTGGGCATCAGCGAAGAGGCCCTCGCCAAGGTCGAGGACTTCAAGCAGGCCCTCACCGACCACAACGCATGGGATCTGCCGTTCATGGGATACGTGAACGAAGACGGCTACGGCTACGCCTACGTTCCCGACGCGGCCATCACCATGAACCCGTACTGGGACGCCCACAAGGAATTCATGAACCTTCCCGATGACGTGCAGACCGCCTTCGCCATCCGTATGCTCTTCACCCACCGTCCGGTCGACCGTTACGGTGCGGATATGTTCCTGCACTACCACCGCGGATTCACCGTCAACTTCGTCGGCGACGGCGCCAACAAGTACTGATCAGCCGTTTCCGCACCGCGAATTCGCATATCGGTTCAATGGGGGTTGTTCCAGGCATGGAGAATGCCAGGAACAACCCCCATTACTCATTCGCGGCCGATCCAACCACTGAATGAACTCATCGAATCCTTGTCCACACAGCCGAATGCGCGACTCGCAACACGAGGCATCACGGCAACATATGTTTCACACGCAGTTCCACACGAACGCGCATCCGCACGAGCAGGCATCCCTACAGACGTGCCCCCACACACAGGCACGGAATGGCAAGCAACCAAGCCCGGATCCGGCGTCATAGCGCCTGCGCGTTTTCAATCAGCGCCTGTTTCAAGCTCTGCTCGATCTGACGCATGCGGGTCCTCCCCTGCTCGCGCTGCTCACGCCCGGCCTTCTGCACCTCCACGGTCTCCTTCAACGCCGAAATGAGCTCGTTGTTCACCTTCTCCAGCGTCTCGACATCCACCACGCCACGCTGATTGGCCTTTTCCGCGGCAACCGCGCCCGAATGGATCGCCGCCGCGTTCCGCGCCAGCAGACGGTTGGTCAGATCATCGGCCTTGTTCTGCAGATCCAAGGCGGTTTTCTGGTGCTGCAGTCCGAGCGCCACCACCATCTGGCTTTTCCACACGGGAATCGTGGTGCTGATGGTGGTGTCGATCTTGTTGGCGATGGTCTGGTCCGCCTGCTGGATCAGCTTGATCTCCGGCGCCTGCTGCAGGCAGACCACGCCGATGCGGTCCAGATCGTCAAGCCGCTTGTCGAAACGCTCCAGCTTGTCACGGAAGTCCTTGAGCTGCTGCGCGGCCATAGGATCGGACGATTCGCTCACCTGCCGTTCCAACTGCGGCAGATTTCCCGTCCGGAATTCCTCCAACGCCTTGCGTCCCGCGGCCACCGTCACGCGCAGATCCCGATACTGCTGCGCGTTCTGCTCATACATGCGGTCATACATGGCGATGTCGCCGATCATCTGTGATTGCGCCCGTTCCAGTTTGCCCACGATCTCATCGATCTGCCCGCTCACGGTCTGGTATTTGCGACGCAGATTGTTCGCCGAGCCAAGCAGCCGGCCCAGCAACGGCACCTTGGCGACGGCGCCCATGTCATTGCGGTCAAGCACCACAAGCATCTCACGCAACAGATCGCCGCCGTCACCGGAATCCTTGGACCGGGTCTTTTCCATGATTTCGTCGGCGAAACCGGAAGTCGCGCGGCTCACGTCCTTGCCGTAACTGTTCTCCAAGCCCGGTTGCAGCAGATCGATCTCCGCCGCTTTCTTGTCGATCGCCTGCTGTTCCTCGACGCTGACCGTCTCCAACTGCGTTTTAACCTGTTCACGCACGGCGTCGAATGTTTCCAATGTGACCGCATTGACCGCGGTCGATGCGCCGGCGCCCGCCTGTGCGAGGTCGGAAAGGGAGATTTGCTGTGACATGGCCGTCACCTTTCTGATTGTGTTGTTGCCTTCTTGGGCTTGTTTCCGTAGTTGTCTGTGTTTGTCCTCGCGTTTGGTCCGCGGCACCTCGCCGTATCGCGAACCAAACGCGCCGATGCATGGCGGCATTATGACTTCGGCACCTGCGCCAGCAGGTCGATCAGCGTCGTCATGGCCTGCGCGTTCGGCAGCTCGGTAACCGAAGTCACCTGTTCCGCGGCGGATGAGACATGGAACCGCGAGATGGAATCGGCACCGAGGAAATTGGCGGATCGGAATCCATGCTTCCTCCATGCCAGTTGCTGAACCGGCTTGGATTTCAGTGTTTTCAGCAGACGCTCACCTTTTTCGTCGAGCGGCACCAACACATGCGAGCTCCACACGGTCGGCGTCGGATACACCATCACCACGTTGTCTTTGATCTGTTTGAACGCTTCGGCGTTGTTGGCTGCGAAATCAAGCAACTGGCTTTCATAGCCGACCATCATCGGCTTGGATCCCACGCCCAAGGTGAGGAACTGGCTGAAGCTGTCTTCGGAACTGGTCTCCATCCACCCCGATTTCGCGAAGATCCGCTTGATCTTGTCGCCGTCACGGTTGATGGATTCCACCGTGGCCGGCTGCCCGTCGTTGAGCACCGTGGCCAGCAGCGCCGCATACATGTTGCCGGAGTTCGATTTCGCCGGATCGGTCGAGTCGATATGGAACTGCCCGTATCCCTGCGTATAGCCCAGATCCGCCCAGCTTTTCCCGTCGAGCATGTCCTGCGCGGCCTTGGCCATGTCCATGTGGTAGGTGCCGCCGTCCTTGCCGATCAGACCGGACTTGCACAGCGCATCCGCCACGTTCCGGTACGTGTACAGTACGATGGGCGAATTGAACACGGTGTCGGCCTTGCTGACGTCGACCTTCTTGCTTTTGCCGTATTCCACCGCGGCTTTGCTGGACGGGAACAGGTAATCCATGCCCGTCCGGCTCGCGGTCATCATATCCAGGCTGCCGGCTTTGCGGTAATCGACCTTCAGTCCCTGTCCGGCCAGCAGTTTGTCGAATTCCCCGTCATCGAACAGACTGATCTTCTCGCCGCCCAGATATCCGGTGACGGTCTGCGTCGACTTCGGCGCGTTGTCACGTTTCATGGATTGCATGGCGGAGTAGACGATCTGCGATCCTCCCAGCACCAGCACCACGGCCAGCAGCGCCGCCAAGCCGATGATCTTGTTTTTCGACAGTTTCATCGCCGATCGTCTCCTTCCTCGACCTGCGTCACGTTGCCGCGCAACGGTTCCGTTCTTTTCCCGGACGTCCCATTCGCCCACCGCGTTCCGTCCGATTGGCAGGCTCCATGCGAATCGGCATCCGTTTCATCCGGCCGACGCATTCCGTTCGGTTCAGCATCCGCTTCGTCCGTCTGGTATCCGTCCATATTGGCCAGTCGCTTGATGGCGTCGGAATCCGCCGACAGCGACAGGCTTTTCGCCTTGACCGCGTTCATGAGCTCTCCCGCGGCAGTGGTCTCCAATGCCTGCAGCGCGCCGATCGTCTCCCGTTTCGCGCTGATGATCTGCTCCCTCACACCAGTGCGTTCGATGCCGAGATACCCATCGACCAGACGCAGCGTCTGCTGCGCGTACACGTTGAGGAAATGGTCGAGGATGCCATGGCTGGCCGGATTGTCCGTCACGAATGCGGCCAGATTGTTCGTCGCGGCCAGAATATCGTCGGCCTCCTTGCGCACCTGACCATCAAGCATGACGGCGATGCGCTTGCGCAATTGCCCGCAGAAGGCGTTCGCCCGCTCCACGGCCAACGCGGCGGCCCTGCCCGAGGGCAGCTGTTCGGCCAGCACCCCGCCGAGCTTCAATGTGGGTTCCGTCAGCATGCTGGCCGCGACATATCCAAGTGAGGCCGCGACCAGTGCCGAGGCCAGTCCCAATATTCCGCCGTGCGCGATCGCGAACGCGGCGGCCGCGCAGACAAGCCCGGCGACGAAGGCAAGCACTGTTCTCATCGTCATACCGCCAATCAGTTGTAGCCCTTCACCTCACGGAAGATGCCGCTCAGGTCGCCGTTGCGTCCATCGAACACCTTTCCGTTGGACAACGTGGCCAGATCGTTGAGCTGGTTGGAATCCGCGTCGCCGAACATGATGGAGAAGATCGGCACGCCCTTGCCTTCGGATTCGTAGCGTTGCTTGAACTCCTCAAGCTTCCCCGTCTCCGACTGGCCGTCGGTCAGCAGGGCGATCGCCACCGTGTAGTCGTCGCGGTCGCTCGGCAGGTTCTGCAACGCCACTTCCAGCGCGTTGTAGATATCCGTGCTGCCGATGGCCGGCTGGTTCTCGCCGGCGGCCAGCAGTTCCGCGGTCTGCTTGCCATGCGCGGTCTGTGCCACGCTCGCATCGCCATTGAACGGAATGAACACGTTGACGTCGCCGTCACCCGGCTCGATATGCGAGGCACGCGCCTGATCGGTGTCAAGAGCCGCCTGCAATCCCGAGACCACGCCGCTTTTGCCCTGGCCCGACATGGAACCGGAGTAGTCCACCACCCACAGCGTGTACGCCGGCTTGCGCAGACCCGTCTGATAGGCGTCAAGCGCCTGTTCGATGACCTCGGCGGATGGCATGGTGATGGTCTTCAGCACCGAGGCGTCCGTATCGATGCCCCATTCCTTGCGGAACGAGTCCTTCACCTGCGAGTCCTTGGCATACGTCAAGGTGCCGCCCAGACCGGTCCTGCGGCCCGCGCGTTCGAACAGTTTCTTGGAATCCTTCGACGTGATCGCCTTGCGGAACCGCTTGAACGCCTGTTCCTTGTTCTGCCCGCGATCCACGTAGGCGAGCGGGGAATCGGAGACCGAAATGCCGTCGGATGGATAGATCGCCAGCAATGGCTCCGTATTCTTCGCCGTCAATTCCTTATTGGCCTGAATGACCAACGATTCGTAATTCACCATGGAATCGCTGGCATCCGGATCGTTGACCAGCATGTCCTTGAGCCAGTCGGATGAGCCCGACGAATGGTTGACGCCCGACAGCATGGTCTTCACGGATGATTGCAGCGCGGCATCATTCAGATCGGCCTTGGTGAGCGCGCCGTCACCGCCGTTCAGTGCCGTCAGGAACGCCATATACGCCGACGCGCCGGAATTCGACTGCGTGGCGGACGTCATGGCGAACGACAGCTTCTTGGCCCGCACCGCCGCCATGATGTCCTTCGTGCCCACCGACTTCGTGGAGCCGTCCGACTTCACCCAGCCAAGCTCCTTCGCCTTGCTCTTTTTCACGCCGAACACCACCGGCGTGGTGGACGTGGAGACCTGGTCCTTGACGATGTGATGGGTGTCTCCCATGCTGATCCACATGCTGCTGGCCGGCCACACCGCGTCATAATCCTGGCCCGCATGGTGGCCCTTGTTGCGCAGCGCGTCCATGATGTCGAGCGACCCCATGTAATCAACGGTGACCGACACGTTCGCAGCCGTCGCCGCCTGCTTGATGGCGTCGTCCACTTCCTTGTTTTCGGAACCCGAGGCGATACGAATGGATTCCTTCGCGCCATCCGTGGAGTATGTCGAGCTTTTGCCATCGCCCGAGCCATCACTCGTTGACGTGCCGGACGCGTCATTCGACGAGCCGCATCCTGCGAACAAACCCACGATCATAGCGATGGCGCCCGCCATCGCGCCTAGTCTACGTGCGTTCATCTTGCGTTGGCCCTCCGTTCATTTTGCGCCAAAAAACAGTTCAGCGCACCCGAAGACCCGCTTCGAATGCGCTGAAAAATATTCTGTTATTGCCATGTATTGTAGGCTATCGCCGTCGAATCAGCATGGTGCCGTCTCATTCTTCCTATGCGATGCTCATGCCTTCCTTCCGCCTTATCCGGTTTCCCCGCCTGCCTTAGCTGCCCGATTCCGTCTTTCATCCTATCCAGATTTCCTTCCTGATCCATCTTCCTCCCAACTGACCGTCCGATTCCGCCTTCCGACCCACCCGGTCCTTCTTCCGATTCCATCTTCCTTCTCATCCCGCTATAGCCGGGTATGCGACCGTCTCGGCATCGTCGGCCGGCTCACCTGTCCAAGTAGCCGATAACCTCTATACTTGTTGCGACGGATAGCGGCGCGCGACCGCGGACAACCTCATCATCTGTTTGATGACGAGATACCTTTGTCCATGCCATTGCGACGGCCATGAGAGGGAAAGGTGGGCATATGGGCAACTTCAATCGCAGGCAGGATGCCGACGATCTCACCGATTACGTCAACAACGGATGGCTCAGTTCCGCCGAATTCGATGGACCGACCTTTTTATGGAACCATATGATCCGCGAGGCGAGCCAGGAGGATGCCGAACAACGCAACGACGTGCCGGTGGCCGGTCTTTCCGACGCGAACACGGTCATCAGCATGCCCATGCAATGGTATTTCGATGGCCTCGCCTCCATGGTGCCGACCGCCGAACGCACCGAAGGCGGCGTGGAGATTCCCCGCATGGACATGCCGACGTTCCGTCTTGATTCGCAGGCGCTGTCCGGTGTGGACGCGGTGGTCGGCAACGCGGTGGTCAGCACGCGTTGGCTCGATGCCGTCGGCAATCTCGCCAAGGCCGTTGAAATGACCGCGCGTTTCGTCGGCAATGTCGCCGATCGCGACAATGAGGGCTTCGATTATCTGAAGGATCTTATTCAAACGGTGCGCGTGTATGTGGACGCCGTCGCGTGCAACGCCGATCCGATGACGGGCGAGCAGGCGTTGCGTATGATCACGCAGGTGGCCTGCAACGACGATTTCCGATTGAATGCCATGCAGATGGTGGAGTTGCTCTCTTGCGGGCTTTCCTTCGCGCAATGGGATGATACGCGCATGTTCGCCTATGATGCGTTGAACAAGGGACTGGAGGCCATGGGCGATTTCATGGCGAAGCATCCGGCTGCCGGCGATTCGGGTGGTTCCCGAACAGGGGCCAAGGCGGATCCCGAGCAGGCCGCAGGCCAGCTCTCCTCCGATGACTTGCATAATCTCGCGATGCTCGACCCGGCCTTGCTTTCGGACAAGGAGATCGCGCAGACCGCGGGGGATCAATTCGAGCATGCCGTGCAGTTCCTGCGTCATGATCTGATGCGCATCAGCGGCGACGCGGACGAGGCGGATGCGTTCCTGCGGGACCATCACGATTCCGAGCCGCTTGCCGATGCGTATGCGGCGCGGTTGATCGCCGCGGAACGATGGCAGGATCTGCTCAATTTCGTGGATTTGGTGGAACGCGATGCGCCGAACCAGACCACGGTGATGTTCCCGGAGGATGTGGTTCCGTATGAGTGGGAGACCATTCGCGAGGCCGCGTTGGAGGCGCTCGGGCGACGCGACGCGCTTATCGACATGTACCAGGAGCGCCTGGACGACACTTATGATCCGAACACCGCATTGAACCACATGAAGCTCAA
>DKCF01000071.1:56273-58269 GCA_002451435.1 Bifidobacterium sp. UBA6881
CAGCCCCACAGGGCATTATCCCCGGCATCTGAAATGCGGTTCCGCTCAGCTTCAGCCCGCAACGCCCTTATGCCGAATCACCTGCAATGTCCTCCGACTTTCGAATACTCCGGATATGCGATTCCGGTCAGCTTCAGAGGATCCGCGGCCGCCTGGCAAGCGGCCCGACCGTCTATGCGAAATCGTATTATCCCTCGCATAATCCCGCCGCGACGATGTTGGACAGTCGCCGCGTGAGTGGAATCACCCCGGTATCGGCAAGCTGGGTCTGGAACAGGATCACGGAATCCGCTTTCGGATCATTCGCCCAATAGGTACCGAGCCACCCATACCATCCATAGGTTCCCGGGCCGGTAATGAATTCGGCCTTGGCCGGATCCTCGACCGTGCGCATAAGCGCGTTGTAGCCACACCCGGGATGCCATTCCTGCAGATCCTGAAGCTGGTCGGAGTCGAGAGCGTTATGCGTCATCATCGACACCGTCGTGGGGCTGAGGATACGGACGCCCTTCCATTCACCTTGGTTGAGCATCATTTGGGCAAAGTGCGCATAATCATCCACAGTGGAGCGCAGCCCGGCTCCACCGGACTGGAACGCCGGTTCCGTGGCCGCGGCATAGGGTATGCCCAGATGTTCGGTCACGACTTCTTTCAACGACCGATGTGCCGTCGCATCTTCATCCACGGCCGCATCGGCAGCCGGCGTGTTCGATAAGTCGGAGGGATGTTCATAAATCGCGGCCAACCGTCCCAGCTTTGGCTCCGGCACGAAAAATCCCGTATCGACCATGTCCAGTGGTTCGAAAATCTCCTCGCGGAGAAAATCCCCGAGGCGTCTGCCACTGGCGACTTCGATGACCGCGCCCAGCACATCGGCGCTCGTACTGTATGTGAACCGTTTCCCCGGCTGGAACGCCAATGGCAACCGTCCAAGTCGATTGGCGATCTCCACCGTACCCATGGGCTTCGTGCCGTGCAGACGTGCTCCGATTTCATCGAACAACTCGCCGGTAAGCCGGCCTGATTCACTGTCGGGTTCGGGATATGCCAAGCCTGAACGCATTGTCAGCAGATCTTTGATGCATGCTTCGCGCTGGACCGGTTCGCCGATGGTTTCGCCATCACCGGGTTCCAGCCAGTGATGTCGCGTGTTTTCTACCGGCACGTTGTTTTCCAGCGGTTTCGATGGAATCGTCGAAACCCTCTGATTCGCAAAGCCTGGTAGATACGCGCTGACCGGTTCTGCGAGGTCGAGCAGTCCCCGCTCCACCAATATCATCGCGGCGACGGCGGTAATGGGCTTGGTCTGCGAATACAGACGAACGATGGTATCGCGTGACATGGCTTCTGCACGACTTATGGAACGAAAACCTGATTGCGCATACCACCGTTCATGCCCATGGTGCAGCACCAGCACATTCGCGCCACCGACTTCGCCGCGTTCCACAGCGCGATCCAATGCGGCTTGTATTAAACCCAACACGTAGTCGGCCATGATTCCCCTCTCTTGCCGATCGCAGCAAACACTGCCTGGTGTTCCGTCCACGATGGCTCACACTCTAGCAAACCGATTACGGTCCGACAGGCGTTTCCTTATCGGGAAATCGTATGCCCTGCAATAAGCTCCGCCAATCATCATGATGGGATTATCCACATTGATGATCCGCGCCTATAACGGCCAGGCGTTGTCGTCTGGGCACATCCCAAAGCACACGTCAAAGAATCAAAAACAAGAAAACGAACAGCGGACCGCATCAGTGGCAACATGCGATTCCACTAGTGCAAGAGGTTGAAGACACGGAGACCCCGCGGCGACGAAGCGCGAAAGGAGCATCAGTCCCATCCACCAAGGCCATACTGCTCATCCAGAATCCCAGGTCCGGATGTCCCAGGCGCGAGGCGAACGGACAAAAAAGACGCGAGACAAAAAGAAAGGGGTCCCCGGAGCCAAGCTCCACGGGAACCCCAACAAAAGTGAATGCGGCGGCGCGCTACT
>DKCF01000007.1:0-3830 GCA_002451435.1 Bifidobacterium sp. UBA6881
GGATCCGCGTCCACGGCGGAACCCGTCGACGGGTGGATGCGGGAAGGCCCGTCAGTACACGGTGAAGCCGTGCGCCTTGAACTGGTCCGTCACGCGCCGCTTCATCGCCGCGGACGGGCCTTTCTGGTCCTCAAGCGGATATGGGATGTCCAGCATGTGCCACTTCGGACGGCCGAGCTGGTGGAAGCCGAGCACGTCGATATGTTCCACCGCGTCGCCGAAGGTCTCGCAGATCCTCGCGACGTTCTCGACGTTCTCCTCCGAGGAGGTGAGTCCGGGAACGAGCACGAAACGCACCCAGATCTTCTTGCCGGCCTTGGCCAGGCGCTGACCGAAGTCGATGGTCGGCTGCAGCACGCCGCCGGTCACCTTGCGGTAGGTCTCCTCGTCGCCGGATTTCACGTCGAGCAGGCACAGGTCGATGTCATCGACCATCTCGTCGGTGAAGCTCGCGCCCAGGAAGCCCGATGTGTCGAGGCAGGTGTGCACGCCCATCTCCTTGGCCGCGTGGAACACGCGGGAGACGAACGCCGGCTGCATCATCGATTCGCCGCCGGAGAAGGTGATGCCGCCTTTGGTGGCTTTGAACAGGTCGGCGTAACGCTCGATCTTCTCGATCATGGCCTCGTAGTACACGGGCTTGCCGTCGCGCATCTTCCACGTGTCGGGGTTCTGGCAGAACTGGCAGCGCAACGGGCATCCGCTGAGGAACACGGTCATTCTGGTTCCGGGACCGTCGACGGAGGTGTTGATGTCCCAGGAGTGCACGAATCCGATGTCGCCGCTTTTCAGCGCGGAGATGCGGTCGCGGCGGTCCAGGCCGATCGGTGATTCGAATCCGGAAAGTCCTCCCATCAGCGTCTGGCTGACGTATGTCTGCGATTCCCGGAGCATATGCCGGGTCGTGGTGCGGAAGCGTCCGTTATCAGACATCGGTGTCCTTTCATCCTTGCTGTCCCGGCATCGCGTTCACGAACCGGGGATACGACAAAGGGGCGAGTCGAAGCCCGCCCCTTGTCATCCGTTTACCGTTTCAACGGCGTCATGCCGTCTCAGTCGACGACGGAGCCCTGGTGGAACGTACGGGAAATCACGTCGAGCTGCTGCTCCTTGGTGAGCTTGACGAAGTTCACCGCGTAGCCGGAGACGCGCACGGTCAGGTGCGGGTACTTCTCCGGGTGTTCGACGGCGTCCTCGAGCTGTTCCTTGCGCAGCACGTTGATGTTGGCGTGGTACAGGCCGTGGCCGTTGCCGGCGTCCAGAATGCCCACGAGGTTGCCGATGCGCTCGTCCTCGTCGCGGCCGAGGCCGTCAGGGGTGATGGTGTTGGTCAGCGAGATGCCGTCGAGGGCGTCGTTGTAGTCGATCTTGCCGACGGAGAACATGGACGGCAGCATGCCGTGGGAGTCCATGCCGTTCTCCGGGTTGGCGCCCGGAGCGTACGGGGTGCCCTTCTTGTGACCGGACGGGAAGGAGCCGGTGGCCTTGCCGTATTCCACGTTGGAGGTGATGGTCAGGATGGACTGGGTCGGAACCGCGCCGCGGTAGACCGGCAGACGCTTGACCTGGCCCATGACGGTGGAGACGACCCACTTGGCGATGTCGTCGGCGCGGTCGTCGTCGTTGCCGTACAGCGGGAACTCGCCTTCGGTGCGGTAGCCGACGATCAGGTCGTCGTCCGCGCCTTCGACGTACTCGTGCTCGTGGCCCGGGGTGTTCTTGGCGTCCTTGTTGTAGATCGGGTAGACCTTGGCGTACTTGCATGCGGACAGGGAGTCGGCCGCGATCGACAGGCCGGACATGCCGCAGCCGAGGGTGCGGTACACCTCCTTGTCGTGCAGGGCCATCTCGATGGACTCGTATGCGTACTTATCGTGCATGTAATGGATGATGTTCAGCGCCATCACATAGGTCTCGGACAGCCATTCGAGGGCCTTCTCGTAGTTGGCCTTGACCTTCTCGTAGTCGAGGGAGCCGTCTGCCTCCGGGGTGATCGGCTCGATGACGCCCTTGTCGATGACCTGCATGCCGGTCATCTCGTCGCGGCCGCCGTTGATGGCGTACAGCAGGGCCTTGGCGGAGTTCACGCGGGCCGCGAAGAACTGCATCTGCTTGCCCACGCGCATCGGGGAGACGCAGCATGCGATGGCGGCGTCGTCGCCCCAGTGGGAGCGGATCTCCTTGTCGGACTCGTACTGGATGGCCGAGGTGTCGATGGAGATGCGGGCGCAGAAGCGCTTGTATGCCTCCGGCAGCTTCGGATCCCAGAAGATGGTGATGTTCGGCTCGGGGCCGGGTCCGAGGTGCTCGAGGGTCAGGGTGTTGAGCAGACGGTACGAGGTCTTGGTGACCAGGGTGCGGCCGTCGTCGCCGAAGCCCGCGTCGGACCAGGTCGCCCAGTACGGGTCGCCGGAGAAGATCGCGTCGTAGTCCTTGGTGCGCAGGAACCGCACGATGCGCAGCTTCATGACCAGGTTGTCGATGATCTCCTGGGCGTCGGTCTCGGTGATCTTGCCGGCCTTGAGGTCGCGCTCGAAGTACACGTCGAAGAAGGTGGACACACGGCCGAACGACATCGCGGCGCCGTCCTGGCTCTTGACGGAGGCGAGGTAGCCCATGTAGGTCCACTGCACGGCCTCCTGGGCGGTCTGCGCCGGACGGGTCAGGTCGAGGCCGTACTCGTTGCCGAGGTTGATCAGCTGCTTGAGGGCCTTGATCTGCTCGTCATGCTCCTCGCGGAAGCGGATCCAGTGCTCGATCTCCGGTTCGGTGAAGTCGTTGCGGTACGGCACGGAGTCCTTGTCGCGCTGCTTGAACTTGATCAGCGCGTTCACGCCGTACAGGGCGACGCGGCGGTAGTCGCCGATGATGCGGCCACGGCCGTAGGCGTCCGGCAGGCCGGTGAGGATCTTGTTGTGGCGCGCCACCTTGATCTGCTTGGTGTAGACGCCGAAGACGCCGTCGTTGTGGGTCTTGCGGTACTTGGTGAAGATCTTCTTGATCTCCGGATCCGGCTCCTTGCCGGCCTCCTTGATGGCCTGCTCGACCATGCGCCAGCCGCCGTTCGGCATCATGGCGCGCTTGCAGGGGACGTCGGTCTGCAGGCCGACGACCACGTTGTCGACGTCCGGGGAATCGATGTAGCCGGCCGGGAACGCGTCGATGCCGGCCGGGGTGTGGGTGTCGACGTCGTAGACGCGCTGCTTGCGTTCCACGGACAGGTAGTTGTCGTCCAGGTACTTCCACAGGTGCTTGGTCTTGTCGGTTGCGTCAGCCAGGAACGATTCGTCGCCCTCGTAAGGCGTGTAGTTCTTCTGGATGAAATCGCGGACGTCAATGTCCTTCTGCCAGTTGCCCTCGGCGAAGCCTTCCCAAGCCTTGGCCTGAAGTTCCTCCGGGGAGACCGCCGTCGCTTCAACTGCTGCCATTTCAACTCCTTCTGGATGGTTGGTTGGCGACGCATCGTTACGTCGTCGCTAGTTCACCATGATAGCGTTCGCAAGCTGCGTGAAACCTGAATTTTGTTCAGGAAAATAGTGACATAAATCACATTCACCCCCCGTACTTCGGGGAAAGGATTCCGCCGGCGCGCTCACCGCTTGGAAAGTTTTCCGGAATCGTCGTTCGACCAGCGTTTCCATTCGCGGTCCTGCTCCTCCCATTTGAGGTTGCGTTCCTGGACGATTTTCCAGGCGTCGAGCGCGTCCTCGCGGGACTTGTACGGTCCCATCCGATGGCTCGCCGGGGAGATCATGCCCAGTTCCGGCTCCTGGGTGACCGTGTTGAAATACCATTGCTTGCCCATGATGATTGCCCTCCTCTATGTGCTC
>DKCF01000007.1:3864-11843 GCA_002451435.1 Bifidobacterium sp. UBA6881
CTATGTGCATGGTAGGCCGTTTCGTGAAAAACGGGTCCGCGATGCGCCTGACGCGTATCGCGGACCCGTGGAAATCCGATTCGACGGCGTTCGGCGGGGCGCCGCCGCGGTGCCACGCCTTCACCCGCCCCGCGCCGTGGCCGCACGTGGGATCAAAGCGCGGCCACGGCATCAATCCCGTTCTACTCGCGGAACGCGTTGGTGACCGGCAGACGGCGGTCGCGGCCGAACGCCAGCGCCGTCACCTTCGGGCCCAGCGGGTACTGGCGGCGCTTCCATTCGGCGCGGTCCACCAGACGCATGACCGTGTCGACGGTTTTCTCGTCGAAACCGTCGGCGAGCAGATCGGCTCTGCCATGCGCGTGTTCGATGTACATCGCCAGCACTTGGTCGAGCAGGGCGTATTCGGGAAGCGAATCCGAATCCTTCTGTCCCGGGCGCAATTCGGCGGACGGCGCCTTCTCGATGGAGTTCACCGGGATCATCACGCCATCGGGCAGCGGGACGCCCGCGCTCCCCTGCTCGTTGCCGACGATATGCAGTCCGCCGATGCCCATCCCCGCGGCAGCGGCCTTGTTGCGCCAGCGTGAGATCTCCCATACGCGGGTCTTGAGCAGGTCCTTGATCGGCGCGTAGCCGCCGACCGCGTCGCCGTAGATCGTGGAGTAGCCGCATGCCAGTTCCGACTTGTTGCCGGTCGCCACGGCCAGCAGCCCCTTCGAGTTCGAGTACGCCATGACGATCACGCCACGGATGCGCGCCTGCAGGTTCTCCGCGGCCACGCCTTCCAGCTCCAGCTGCCCCTGGAACGCGTTGAACAGCGGTTCGATCGGCTGGATGTCGTAGTGGGCGCCGATGTTGCGCGCCAGATCGGCCGCGTCGTCCTTGGAGCCGTCGGACGAGTACATGCTCGGCATGGAGATGCCATGCACGTTCTCGCCGCCGACCGCGTCGGCGGCCATGGCCGCGACGAGCGCGGAGTCGATGCCGCCAGACAATCCCAGGCATACGCCGCGGAAACGGTTCTTGGCCATGTAGTCCTTCAGTCCGAGCACGCACGCGGTGTATACCTCCTCGTCCGGATCGGGCTTGGCCGCGATCGTCGAGGCCTTTTGGCGCGCGGAGACGGTGTCCAGGTCGAAGAAGCTCAGGTCCTCCATGAACATCGGCGAGCGTTCCAGCAGCGTTCCGTCGGCGTCGACGACGAAGCTGCCACCGTCGAAGACCAGATCGTCCTGGCCGCCCACCTGGTTGACGTAGACCAGCGGCGCGTCCACTTCGGCCGCGCGGCGTACCGCGAGGTCGAGGCGCGTGTCGGTCTTGCCTTCCTCGTATGGCGAGCCGTTCATGGTGAGCAGCAGGTCGATGTTCTCCTTGGCGAGTTCGGCCACCGGGCCGCCGTCCTGCCAGATGTCCTCGCAGATGGCCACGCCGATGCGGGCGCCGTCCACGTCGAGGACGACGGATTTGTCGCCGGGGCTGAAGATGCGGAATTCGTCGAAGACGCCGTAGTTCGGCAGGAAGTGCTTGTCGTATCCGGCCCATACCACGCCGTCGTGCAATACGACGAGGCGGTTGCGTGGTTTGGAGGTCTCCCGGTCGGTGCCCACGGTGCCGACCGCCACGTACAGGTCGCCGAGCCCGTCGGCCTCCAGTTCGGTGGCGAGCCAGTTGGCCTTGTCCCATGCGGCTTTGCGGAAGGTGGCGCGCAGGGCGAGGTCCTCGATCGGGTATCCGGTCAGGGTCATTTCGGGGAACACGACGACCTGGGCGCCGTGTTTCGCGGCGAGGTGCGTGTAGCGCATGACCTTGTCGGCGTTGTCGTTGAGATTGCCTACGCAGGTGTCGATTTGGGCGAGTGCGAAACGAATGTCTGTCATGGTCTCCAGCTTAGTGCGGGTATTGGTCGTGGTCCTTGTGGTTGGGTTGTGGCCGGGTTCCGCGATCGCGGTTCGCGGAACCGCGGATCCGGAATCGCGAACCGCGCTCTCACGCGAGTTCGTTCAGCACCGTCAACGCCGCGTTCGCGTAGAATTCCACGCCGGTCTGCAGCGATTCATCGAGTCCGACGAAATGCGGGCTGTGCCAGTCCGGGCATCCTTCCTCGCCGTTGGAGCCGATGAAGGCGAACACGGGCAGGGTGACCGGCATGAATTCGCAGAAGTCCTCGCCCGCCATGGAGGGGTGGATGGGTTCGAGCTGCGCGTATTCGCGCACGTTGTTCGCGACGATCTTGGACAGATCAGTGTCGGAGACGAGCGGATCCTGGAAATCGTCCCAGTCGATGTCGGCGGTGATGCCGTAGCCGGCGGCGATGGAGTTGACCTGGTCCTTGAAGCGGCGGCCCACGAGTTCGCCATCCGACTTGTGGAAGTAGCGCACGGTGCCTTGGAAGCTGGCCTTGTCGGGCACGACGTTCCACACGTGCCCGCCGTGCAGCTCGGTGATGGACAGCACCAGCGGATGGAACGGCGACACGTTGCGGCTCACGATGGTCTGCAGGGCGAGGACCATCGTGGCGAGCGCCTCGATCGGGCCGGTTCCCTTGTGGGGATATCCGGCATGCGATCCGGTGGCGTGCAGGGTGACGTGGAATTTCACGCAGCCCGCCATCATGGGTTCCGGCCCGACGGCGATCTGCCCGGGCGCGTAGTTGGGGTTGTTGTGCGCGCCGATCGCGGCGGACACGTCGGCCAGAAGACCGGCGTCGACCATCGACTTCGCTCCGAGACCGGTCTCCTCGCTGGGCTGGAACAGCAGTTTGATGGAGCCCTTGATGCGCTTGCGGTGCTTGGCGAGCCAGAACGCCGCGCCCAGCAGATACGACATATGCAAATCATGCCCGCAGCCATGCATCACGCCATCGTTGACGGACGAGAATTCGAGACCGGTGTCCTCCTGGATCGGCAGACCGTCGATGTCCGCGCGCAACGCGATGCGGGGGCCGGGCTGTTCGCCGCGAATCAACGCCACCACGCCGGTCTCCAAAGGATTGTTGAGGATCTCGATGCCGTGCGCCCGAAGGAGCTTCTCGATGTACGCGCTCGTCTCGTACTCCTTGAAACTGCGCTCGGGGTGCGCGTGCAGCCAATGCCGGATCCCGATGATTTCCGGCGTGATCTCGATGTTTTCACTCATAGCTGACGATTGTAGGCGCATCAACGCGCTCCACACACC
The DNA here is from genome assembly GCA_002451435.1 of Bifidobacterium sp. UBA6881. Lineage (GTDB taxonomy): Bacteria > Actinomycetota > Actinomycetes > Actinomycetales > Bifidobacteriaceae > Bifidobacterium. The sequence goes on from DKCF01000007.1 coordinate 7,042, forward strand.
CCACGTCCGAGATTCACCGCGTCTTCCCCGCATGCGCGGCAACGATGCGCATGAAACGCCTGTAAACTTGGGAACGAAATCCCAACACTCCAATCATGGAGACCACGAACCGACACCACGCGGAAAGACGAGAACACATGGATGTCACGCACGCCCCGGCAATCAAAGCCGCCTTCTTCGACATCGACGGCACCCTGACCAGCTTCACGACGCACGAGGTGCCGGAATCGACCATCGAAGCGCTGCGCGCGCTACGCCGCAACGGCATCAAGATCTTCATCTGCTCCGGGCGCGCGCCCTCGTACATGGGCGTGGTGCTCGACACCGTCCCCGTCGCATTCGACGGCATAGTCGGACTCAACGGCCAATACTGCACCACCGACGACGGACTCGACTACCAACACCCCATCGACCAGACCGACGTGGAACGCATCACCGACTGGCTCGACAAGCATCCGGACGTAATCGCCAACTACGCGGAAAGCGCCTACGGCTACTTCAACCGCACCAACGAAACCATGGAACGCACATGGAAAAGCCTCGGCAAAACCGCGCCGAAAATCGACATCCACGAACCACACGAACGCATCGCCGACCACCGCACCTTCCAAATCAGCCCCTACGTCGACGAACGAACGGAACAGGAAATCGTCGAGCTCTGCGCCAACGTGCGCGGCGTACGCTGGCACCCCGCGTTCACCGACCTCATCCCCGCCGACGGCGGCAAGGCGGCCGGCATGCAGGTCATGCTCGACCACTATGGATGGAACCGCAACGACACGATCGCATTCGGCGACGGCGGCAACGACGTCGACATGCTGCGCTTCGCCGGAATCGGCATCGCCATGGGCAACGCCACCGAAGAACCCAAAAACGCCGCCGACTACACCACCGACACCGTCGACGACAACGGCATCGCGAACGCACTACGACATTTCGGCATCATCTGACCACGCAAAACACCACCAACCGTAAAAAATCCCAAACCGCATCTTCCACAACAGCACGAAAACCAACCCCCATCGCACCACCTATAAATAATTCCGATAATCAACCGCCGTGTTGCGCACGGCAAATCCTCTATATTGGTCAATCGTTGGCCTGCGGCATCGACCGACAGGCCGGAAAGCGAAACTGAGAGAGGAACTCAACCATGCGCAACAAGAAGATTCTCGGCGCACTGCTCGCCGTCACCGCGCTCGCATCCCTTGGCCTGTCCGGATGCGGCGGCTCCAGCTCCAACACCGCCACCTCCAAGGAGGACGACAAGACCATCACCGTGGCCGCCACCCCGACCCCGCACGCGGAGATTCTGAACAAGGCCGTCAAGCCGATCCTCAAGAAGGACGGCTACAAGCTGGTCGTCAAGGAGTTCACCGACTATGTGCAGCCGAACACCGCCACCGAGGAAGGCGAGGTCGACGCCAACTACTTCCAGCACAAGCCGTACCTCGACAACTTCAACAAGGAGAAGGGCACCCACCTGGTGTCCATCGAAGGCATCCACTTCGAGCCGTTCGGCCTGTACCCGGGCAAGACCAAGACCCTCGACGCGCTGCCCGACGGCGCGACCGTGGCCGTGCCGAACGACGCCACCAACGAGGCCCGCGCATTGCTGCTGCTGCAGGACGCCGGACTGATCAAGCTCAAGGACCCGAAGGACATCAACTCCACCACGAAGGACATCACCTCCAACCCGAAGAACCTGCAGTTCAAGGAGCTTGAGGCCGCCGTCGTGCCGACCGTGATCAAGGACGTCGACCTCGCGGCACTGAACGGCAACTATGCCATCCAGGCCGGCTTCGACCCGACCAAGGACACGCTGGCCACGGAAAAGGTCGGCGGTCTGGCGGCCAAGACCTACCAGAACATCCTGGTGGTCAAGGAAGGCAACGAGAACACCGCCAAGACCAAGGAGCTCAAGAAGGCCCTGCGTTCCGACAAGGTGCGCGATTACATCAAGAAGACCTACAAGGGCGCCGTGCTGCCGGTCTTCTGATTCATATTCACGGCGACGCCTGAATTCAATGCCGCAGGATAACATGCATGTCCTGCGGCATTTTTCTTCGCCACGACCATCGATACCGGAAGTAGGAGCGGACACAATATGATTCAAATCGAACATCTGCACAAAAGCTACGGCAGGGGTGCCGAGGCCCACGAGGTGCTGCACGACATCAACCTGACCATCGATTCGGGCGAGGTGTTCGGCATTCTCGGTTCCTCCGGAGCGGGAAAGTCCACGCTGGTGCGCTGCATCAACCTGTTGGAGCGCCCCACGTCCGGCAAGGTCCTCATCGACGGCCGAGACGTCACCGACGCGCAAGGCAAGGAACTCGCCGAGGTGCGCTCCGGAATCGGCATGATCTTCCAGAACTTCAGCCTGTTCCAGCAGCGCACCGTGCTGCGCAACGTCACCTTCCCGCTGGAGCTCAACCACACACCGAAGGCCAAGCGCGAGGAACGCGCCCGTTACCTGCTCGACCTAGTCGGCCTCAAGAACCTCGCCGACCGCTACCCCAGCCAGCTTTCCGGTGGCCAGCAGCAGCGTGTGGCAATCGCGCGGGCGCTGGCGAACAACCCGTCCATCATGCTGTGCGACGAGGCGACCAGCGCGCTCGATTCGACGACCACCGCGCAGATCCTCGACCTGCTGCGCCGCATCAACCGCGAGCTCAACGTCACGCTGGTCATCATCACGCATTCGTTGTCGGTGGCGCGCAACATCTGCGACCGCGTGGCCATGATCGACGGCGGGCAGATCGTGGAGCTCGGCGACACGGAGGAGCTGTTCGCCAATCCGCAGAGCGACATCCTGCGCACGCTGATCGCCGACGCGGAGGTGTCGGACCACCGTCATGGACATGCCGGAGCCGCGACGGCGCAGCATGCCGGCGCGGCCGAATCCAACAATGCCGATCATGACGCGAACCAGAGCAACGCCGCGCCCCAGGACGGCAACCAGCGAGAGGTGAAGTGATATGGGACAGATTATTTCGCAATTCATCGCCGACTACGGCGAGCTGCTCGTCGAGGGCGTGCGCGACACGCTCATCATGACCGCGGTGGCCACTTTCCTGGCGTATGTGATCGGTCTGCCGGTCGGCGTGCTGCTCATCACCTCCGCGAAGAAGGGCATCCGCCCGAACGCGCCGCTCAACACGGTGCTCGGTTGGATCGTGAACATCGTGCGTTCGGTGCCGTTCATCATCCTGCTGGTCGCCCTGATTCCGCTGACCCGCCTCATCGTCGGCACTTCGCTCGGCGTTCCGGGCGCGATCGTGCCGCTGGTCGTCACCGCGGCGCCGTTCGTGGCCCGCGTGGTCGAACAGTCGCTCGCCGAGGTGGACGGCAGTCTGGTCGAGGCCGCGCAAAGCTTCGGCGCGAGCAACCTGCAGATCGTGTTCAAAGTGCTGCTGTTCGAAAGCCTGCCGTCGCTGATCCGAGGCGCCGCGTTGACGTTCATCACCCTCTTCGGCTTCTCCGCGATGGCCGGCACCGTGGGCGCGGGCGGCCTGGGAGACATCGCCATTCGATACGGCTACCAGCGTTACCAGTATGACGTGATGACCGTCGCCGTTGTGCTGTGCGTGGTGCTTGTGCAGATCGTGCAGACCGTCGGCGACGCGGTGTCGAACGGCATCGACCACCACGAGCGCTGATTCCATGCCGTGGACGGCATACCACGTCTGCGGCGCCGAATAACGATCGGCATAAGAAATGGGATGGTCGGACGCAAACATAATCGTTTGTGTCCGACCATCCCATTTCTAGTTATATATTGCACGGGGCGTGCGCATTGCGCGACGGCAAATGAAACCAGGCGAACGCGTTTCATCGGCATTCGCTACTGGAATCTCCGGGAATCCTGTTCTTCCGCCACGCCTCCCTACCGTTTCCTCACTTGTTGAGTTCGGCCTTGACGAGGCCTGCCAGCTTGCCGCCGTCGACGGTCTTGCCCGCGAGCGCAGCGCGGGCGGCCTTGATGACGCGGCCCATGTCCTTGGGGCCTGCCGGGTTCACTTCGGCCACTGCGTCGGCGATGGCCTTGGCGTAGTCCTCATCGCTTGCTGCGGCGGGCAGGAAGGTCTCCAGGAAGTCGGCTTCGGCGGTTTCGGGAGCCGCCTTGTCGGCCAGTCCCTTGTCTTCGTACAGTTTGGCGGTTTCGCGGCGGGTCTTGACGCCCTTCTGGATGACNNTTCAGCACTTCCTCGTCGGTGGCTTCGTGGCCGTTGGCGATCTCCATGTTCTGAATGTCGGCCAACGTCAGGTTGATCGGATTCAGCTTGGCCTTGTCCTTAGCCTTCATCGCGGCGATTTTGGCCTTCTTCAGCGTATCCTTCATTGACATGTTCATTCCTCTTTTCCAGAGTATTCGATTGTCGTCTTAATACTACGATAGGCGTCCACCAGTTGCGGCAGGCCGGTTCTCGCGTTGGCCGGACTGGTGGATGGCAGCTGGGTCATGGGCAGTTCCTCCGGACCGTATCCCAACGTTTCGAGATGCGGTTGGCAGAGTCTGCGGTAGAGTTGCGAGGCCTTGGCACCGGTGGCGAACACGTGGGTGATGCGTGAGCGCGCGATGATCGAGGCGATGTCGTTGGGTTTCGCGTTGCGGATACTGGCGTCGCTGGCTCCGACGATGTCGCAAGACGCGATGACGTCCCACAACGCGATATGGTGGCGCAACGCGAACCGTCTGCGTCGCTCGACAAGCGCCGCCGTCCGGCGTTCGGCACTGTCCATTCCGGATAAGATGCCCTTGTTCCGCGAATCACCGGTGCCATCGATGTCATTCGGGC
>DKCF01000009.1:0-174 GCA_002451435.1 Bifidobacterium sp. UBA6881
CCCAGCCACACCCTCAGATCCGCGATCTCCTGGTCGCAGATGTTGTGGCCCATGCCGGGGTATTCGAAATACGTGCAGTTGCCGGTCGCGGCGAGCTTTTCGCGCGCGCATCGCTGATCCGCGGCGGGAATCGTATGGTCCTCGCTGCCGTAGCAGAGCGCGAATCGCGTGCTG
>DKCF01000009.1:276-10902 GCA_002451435.1 Bifidobacterium sp. UBA6881
CTTAAGGAGTTGCCAGCCAAAGAGCCGTCAACCGAGGAACCGCCAATCAAGGAACCATCCGCTTCCTCGCCCTTGAACGACGGACTCATCAACACCGCGGCGTCGAACACTCCGGGATGCTCCGCGACCATGCGGTACGACAGATACCCACCCTGCGAGAATCCGATCAGCACCTTGCGGAAACGCGCGTAAGCGGGAGCATCCAGCAACCGCACTACCTCAGCGCCCACGGCACTGCATTCGCGACGGCGTTCCTCCACCGAACAGCCATCCGGATACCAGTAGTACGTGCCGATGTACGGACGGTCATACGTGCCGCGGAACGACAGGTAATTCGGGCTCTTCGCATTGCCGCCCGCGGGCTTCCCGGCAGCCAACGCGTCGATGATGCGGATCATCTCGTTCTCCTCATTGCCGAAGCCATGGAATCCCAGGAACAGCAGATCATCGGCACCGTTGAAATCGATGTTGCCCGTCATGCGCAGCCGCATGCGCCCTCCTTCATGCAAAGCCTTATGAAAACGTTCTCCACGCGATACGCGTGACTCCATGACGATGATAATCGAATCGCCGGCCCACCCGACAATGCGGATGGGCCGGCGATTCGATTGACGATCACTGCATGGGCTTGTCGTAGTGCATGCCCTGCGGGTCCGCGGGACGCGTGTACAGCCAGATCTGGAATCCGAAGGCCGCGAGGTTGATGAGGCCTCCGATCGTCAGCAGGGCGGACATGGCACCCAGGCCAGTGCTCGCCGCCATGCCCGCGTACGAATAACTGAACGAGAATATGGACGAAATGCCGCCGATGATCATGAGGAAGGTTCCGATGAACTCGGCGACGGCGCAGACGAGGTACCACCAGCCGCTGCGGTTGCTGTCATGCAACCTGCGCAGGCTGACCGCGATGGAGGGGAGTATGGTGGCAAGTCCCCAAAGCGTGCCTAACACAGGAATAAACAGGGCGATGGTATTGGTGACGAACACGAACAACGTCGCCCACCAGTATTCGCGGATGCTGGAACGGCCGCTGAACTGCACATATCCAAGGAAGTAGCGTTTGATGGCGTCGCCGAAGCCGCACTGGTAGTCGGGGATCCATGGAGTGGTCGGCACCCGCGTCTGTGCCGAATTCTGCGCATACCCATTTGGTGCATATCCATTTGGCGCGTAACCATTCTGACCATAGCCGTAGGGCTGATTGTACGCCGGCTGTCCATATTGCTGGTTCCCGTACGGTTGATTGCCATACTGCTGGTTTCCATAGGACTGGTTGCCGTACTGCTGGTAGGGCTGGCCGTTATAGGAGCCATCTGGGGTTGCAGGGGCTGTGGGATCAGAAGGACCGGCGGCCGCACCGCCATACGGCTGCTGTGCGTACTGCGGCTGTTCGTATGGGGACTGCGCATACGGCTGCTGGCCGTTCTGCGCATATTGCGGTTGCGGGCTCTGCTGCGTGTTCTGCGTCTGCGCGTATTGCCCGTTGTATTGCCCGCCGTACTGTTGGCCGTTCTGCGGTTGCGGCGGGTACTGTGCATCCTGCGTATACTGCGGCTGGACGTTTGGCGCCTGCGCATACGGGTTTTCTCCGTACTGTGGTGCCGATGCCCCATAGACCTGCTGGCCATATGGGTTGATAGGCTGCTGGCCGTTCTGCCCATATGGCGGTTGCGCAGGCTGAGACTGGCCATGCTGCGGTTGCCCATAGGACTGCCCATACGGCTGCTGGCCGTAAGCATCCGACGGGGATTGGCTGGCGGGGGAGTCCTGCGCGCCACTATTTGAGGGCTGTGTGTTCCGCGGGTCGGAGTTCGGTGCCGAAGAATCCGATTCCGGCGGAATGTTCTGCTGCGGGTTTGAATTAGAATCGCTCATCCGTCGAGTGCTTTCCATGTAAGACTATGTTTCCGTATTCAATTAGCCAGTGCCGATTCTACCATGCGGGCCCATGAATCATCAGGATTTGAGCCCGCATGGAAATCCGCGGCGAAAGTCGTCGTGCCTCAGCTTGCCAGGAATTCCGGAATCGCCGCGGCTGCCGCGTAACCGGCGCGGTACATGCGCTCCAGACCCTCATAGGACTTGCTCAGCGTGTTGAGCCCGTACAGGCTTTCCGGCGCGAGGATCAGCACGCGGCCCTCACGCTCCAGCTCCTTCGCCAACGCCACCTCGTCGTTGTACGTCTGGTAGCGGTTCAGCAGCTTTTCGGCCGCCTCGGGATGGGTGCGCCGCAGAATCCTGGCCGGTGCGATGTCCTTCTTCTGCTCGCGCAGAATGTCTTTCGGACGCGTCAGAATCACCACGATGCGGTCGAAGCCGTCGTCCACGGCCTTCTGCACCGGAATCGGATCGGCGATGCCGCCGTCGTAATATGGCACGCCGTCGATCACATACGGCTCGCATGCCACCGGCACCGCGGACGAGGCCTTCATGATGTCGAAATCGTCATAACCGACGTCGGATTTGTCGAAATACTTCGTGGAACCGTCCTCGGCATTGCATGCCACCACGGTGAAGCCGGTCGGATTCGATTCGAACGCCTCGTAATCGACCGGATTCTCGCCGTCATGGTTGCTCAGCGTGCTGTACACGTAATCGAGGTTCGCGAAATTGTGGTTCTTGATGTAGCTGTCGAGGCTCGCATACTCCTTGCGGAACGCGTACTGCGTGTAGAACGTGTGGTTGCGGCCATGCTGGCCGGAGATGAAGGAGACCATGTTGGCGCTGCCCGCCGAAACGCCGTAGCAGTGGTCGACATGCGTGCCGTCCTCGAGCATGCGGTCCATCACACCGGCTCCGTAGATCGCGCGGAAGCCGCCGCCGACATCGATCATCGCCGTCCTGTTCGCCATACATCCGTCCTTTCCCGTTCTTCCCGTTCCGGATTGTCGATGATTCACGACTTTACGCGCGTAATGCGGACATTCGCCATCGGCGATCGCCCGCCGTTCAACGGTTGAGCAGATCCTCCATCAACGTCAGCATTTCCGGCGAGGAATCGGAGTTGGTGAGTTCGATGCCGCCTCGCGCGTCCTCCGGAGCGAGTTTGCCCAACGATTCCAGCACGACGCCCAGATGCCTGACCGTGCCGAGGTTGCCGTCGATGATAGCGGCGGAATCCGGCAGCAGCTCGCGGAAATAATCACGATAGAACACGAAATGCGTGCAGCCCAGCACCACGGCATCGATGGTGGACAGATCGTATTGGTCGAAATACCGGTGCAGCGTGCGCATCACCAGAGCATGGTCGTCGAGCCGGCCATGCTCGACGATCTCCACCAGATCGGGGCATGGTTCCGGAAAGATGGTGTGGTCCGCCTTGAACCGGTCCATCAGCACCGCGAACTTCCTTTCGCGCAACGTCAGGTTCGTGGCGGCGACGATCACACGCTGGCGATGCCCCTCGCCGCGGTCGCAGGCGACCTTGAGCGCGGGCTCCATGCCGATGATCGGGAAATCGTATCGGTCGCGCAACGCGTTCGCGGCCACCGAGGTCGCGGTGTTGCAGGCGATCACCACGGCCTTCACGCCCTGCCGTGCGAAACGCTCCATGATATGTTCGGACAGTTCGCGCACATGCTCCGGGGTTTTCGTGCCATACGGCGCGTTCGCGGAATCACCGAAATACAGCACGCGTTCGTTCGGCATGTCGCGGCGAAGCTCACGCGCCACCGAAATGCCGCCCAAACCGGAGTCGAATACGCCGATCGGTGCCGTTGAAGTCATCATTCCTCCCGCAAAAAATCGTTCCGCGGACGTGCCATGGCACATCCGCCTTCAATAGACTACCGCGTGTAGAGTGAATCGTATGAGCATCCCAAGCATTGTTTACAAAGCACACGCCACAGGCAACGATTTCGTCGTCTACGCCGATCCTGACGGCGAATACGAGCCGACCGCCGACGAGGTGCGGTACCTGTGCGACCGTCATTTCGGCATCGGCGGCGACGGTCTGATCCGTCTCGCGCATCCGCGCGCGGTCTCCGACCTCAGCGACGCGCAGGTTGCGGATTGCAAGGCCAACGGCGCCGAATGGTTCATGGACTACCGCAACGCCGACGGCTCCCTCGCGGAGATGTGCGGCAACGGCACGAGGGCCATCACGCTGTTCGCGCAGCGCCAGGGGCTCGCCGACCGGCCCGGTGGCAGGCCGTTCCGCCTCGGCACCCGCGCCGGAGTGAAGACCCTCACGTCGCTCGGCGACGTGCCTGGCCTCGGCAAGGACGTGTTCCAGGTGGAGATGGGCGCATGGAAGCGCGGCGAGCTGGACGGCTATGAGGTCACGATCCCCGGCGTCGAAGGCTCCGCGCGCGGCACTTTCGTGGACATGGGCAATCCGCATGTCGTCGCCGTTCTGGAAGACGCGTTCGCGACATTGCCGACCGTCGAGGAACTCGATCTGGCCGTCAAGCCGGTGGTCGCCCCGGAAATCGAAAGCGACCAGAACGTCGAATTCGTCCGCATCGACGAACAGAGCGAGGGCGATGACGCCGGCGAGGCCACCATGCGCGTCAACGAGCGCGGTTGCGGGGAGACGCTGTCGTGCGGCACCGGCCTGTGCGCCACGGCGGTCACCCTGCGCGCCAAAACCGGCATCGACCACTGGACCATCACCGTGCGTGGCGGTACGCTGCGCGTCGATGTGACCGACACGGATGTGAAGCTCACCGGCTCCGCCACCATCGTCGGCAAAATCGAACTGGTCTGATGTCGTCGCAGGTGCCGCGGCCGAGCAGCCGTCAGCCGAACAGCGCCGCGCCGTCCTTGACGATGATGACGACGACGAGGGCGACGATCCATACGAGATCCACCATCGCGTCGAAGTTCAGACGGTAATACTTGCGCAACCCGGCATGGCCGCGCGGAATGTTCTGCACCACCACCGTCGCATGGGACAGCGCCATGAACTGCACGGTGGTGGAGAACATCAGCGCCAGACACCACGGGCACAACGCGTTGATGACGAACAGGGACTGGGTGGTCAGCCAATACGAATACGCCAATGCGGCGAGACCGCCCAGCCATGTGCACGACGCGAACCAGCGCGGCACCGCCACCTTCGCCAGACCAATCACCGCGACGGTGACGAACACCGATTCGGCGGCGATGCCGAAGAACGCATTCGGGAAGCTCAGGCCCGCGAACTTGACGATCTCCGCCTGCCAGGATTCCGCGACGGTGGAGCACGACATGACGGCGTTCACGTCGCAATTGAGCTTCTGACCGGGGTTGCGCGCCAGTTTCAACGTCTCCGCGGACAGCACGAACGACACCACCAACGCCGCCGCCGAGGCGAGCAGCATCACCAGATACGTCCAGGTCGCGCCATGCCGCCAGCCGCGCGGCATCGTGTAGTCGTCGGCCATGTGGCTGATGGAACCGTCCTCGTCGACCGCGGACCCGCGCCCGTTCGGTTCGTTGGCGGCTGCTCCGCCGGCAATATCGTTCATCGTCAGATCCTTGAACAATCGGAAAATCAAGCAATACGTCTAGTGTACGCGGAACATGCCATGTCACGTCAAGAATCCGCCTACGATGGAACCTATGACTGAAATTGGCATCACCGCACCGCCCGCCGTCGGCTGGGACATCCACTGCCACACCGTGTTCTCCGATGGCACGGAGACCCCGCTCACGTTGCTGCGGCAGGCGAAGACGCTGGGACTGCACGGCGTCGCGATTTCCGACCACGACACGACGGCCGGATGGCAGGAGGCGCTGGACGCGTCCAGGGAAGTCGGATTGCCGTTGCTGCGCGGCACGGAGATCACCGCCGCCGACGATGACGTTTCCGTGCACATGCTCGCCTTCCAATACGATCCGACGAACGTGCGCATCCGCGAGATGTTCGCCTCCACGCGGGCCGCGCGGCTGCGCCGGTCGCAACGCATGGTGGCATTGATCGCGCAGGACTACCCGATCACATGGGAGGACGTGCTCGCCCAGACGCGCGAAGGGGAGCGCACCACGGTGGGACGTCCGCACATCGCCGACGCGCTGGTAGCCGCCGGCGTGTACCGCAACCGTTCCGAGGCGTTCTCCGGAGCGGTGAGCAGCACGGCGAAATACTATCTGCCGACGCCTTCGCCGACCACGCACGAGGTGGTTGCCGCGGTCAAGGACGCCGGCGGCGTCATCGTCATCGCGCATGCCGGCGACCCGCAGCGCAACCGGAACCTGCTGTCCGACCGGCAGATCGGCCGTCTGATCGACGAGGGATTGGACGGGCTTGAGGTATGGCATCGCGGCAATCCTCCGGAACAGCGCGAACGGCTGCTCGGCATCGCCGCCAAGCACGATCTGCTGGTCACCGGTGGCTCCGACTGGCATGGCAAGGGCAAGCCGAACAAGCTGGGGGAGAACCTCACCGACGATGCCACCATCCGTGAGATACTGCGCCGCGGAGTGCGATTGTAGACGGACAAGCCTTGTTCCGCATAGGAACGCGGAACAAGCGCGAGGACGTGTGGTGACATGCGATGGTGTGCGGAAATCGCATAAAAACAGGCCGGACGAAGAGCCCGGCCTGTTTTGCGATGAATTCGCGTCCGGCGTCATCCGCATGGCCGGACGTGAACGATGGTCAGAGGTTGCCGAAACCGACGGCGTGCTTCGTCTCCGAACCGATGATGGCATAGCCGAGCGCGCCGGCCGGCACCACGATGCGACGGCCCTTGTCGTCGGTCAGATTGATGGTCTTGCCGTTCTCCACCGCGTCGGCGATCGCGGCGTTCACCGCGTCGGCGGTGTCGTCGGTGCTGAAGGTGACGGTACGAGCCACGTTCTGGATGCCCAGTTCGATGTCCATGGAAAATTGCCTTTCGTCTTGTTGCCGCGCGTATGACCGCGCTGTTCGGTACGGATAATGCGCCTATTGTACGCCTTGCGGGTCGTCCGCCTACTGCGCCTGCGACGCCTGGTCCCCGGTCGGAGACGCCACGGAGGCCGTGTCGGTGCCCTCCGCGGACACCGTGTTGGCCTGGCCAAGCTGCTCGCGCGCCTTCTGCATGGCGGCCTCGTCGCGTTCCAGCAGCGGAAGGAACATCGTGCTGGCCTCGCTGTGTTCCGCGGGAATCGTCTTCGCGGACGCGTCGGCGTTCTTGTTGGTGCTCTCCAATTTGCTGATCACGATGGTCGAGCTCGCCGGCATGGAGTCGTGCAACTCTCTCGCGGAATGCTTGGGAAGGAACGTGCTCACCGGCGTCACGTCATGTTCGTCGGTGTCATCGTCGTCGAGCTGCTCCGTCGTGGCCGAGCGGGAATGGGTCACCTGCACAGGGTAGGAGGCCGGGGCGAATCCCGCGGAATCCGACTGTGGTTCCTGCACCGGCCGTTCCACCGGGGTCGGACGGTTGAACGCCTCCGTCGCGTCCTCGGCAAGGTTCCTTGTGGTGCGCACGTTATCCGTGGAGGCTACGGCGTTCACGCCGGCCACGGAATGGCCGCCGGTCACGTCGAAATCGCCGGTCGTGTCGTCCATGTCGACCGCGTCGATGCGGCGCTCGCCGGTCACATCGGACGAATCCCGCTGCTGCGCGGCCTCCCTGCGGCGACGTTCCGACTCGTCCAGCAACGTGCCCACCGTGATCGTGCTCGGCGGCTGGCTCGCCACGGGATTCGCGGCGGCATGCCGTGGCTGCGACGACGCGCGATTCCTCGTTGTGGTGAGGCTCAGCTGATGTGCCAGACGCTCCACCTGGGCCTTGAACTTCATGATCTTGACATTGTCGGCCTGCTGCAACGCGGTGATGAAATCACCGACCTGCTCCATCTGCAGCCACAGATTCGCCCGCAGCATAATCAAATCGTCCAATCGATTGCCCAGAAGACGGCCATAAGCCGAAATCAGCGCGTTGCGGTGGCTCTCGTCAAGCTTCGCGAAGATCCAAGCCAGATCGCGCGCCGGATCGTTCACCTGCATGTTCTGCCAATTGGTGACCGCGGTGATGGACGAGCCCGAGAACAGCAGATCGCCGTCGCTCAGACCGCCGTGCACCGGGCACGTGGCGAACGACCACAGGCCGTCCGTCTCCAGAACGTTCGCCCAGCTATCGGTGATCTCCTGCGGAACATGGCCGGCCTCGCGCAGATTCCTGATCCAGGCGATCAGCTGAGCGCGAATCTGCCCCGTCGCATACGCCGGATACTTCGCCTGCTGCAGGAAATCCGTACGCAGACGGTGGATGGCGCCCAACGTCGTGCCGACGGCCGCGCAATCATCCAACGTCAGCAATTCCAACGGACGCGCCTCGCCGGAATGATGCGCCGCCACAAGCACCGACGTGTCCGCGGTGACGGAACGCTCCGAATCGCCGTCCGAAAAAGCCACCACGCGATCGACGTCAAACCCAAGTCCCGCCAAATCGCGGTTCTGCGACAACACCCGCGCCGCGCGGACACGCCCCGCAAGACGCCTGCGCCCCTGCTCCGTGTCGGAGGCGAACACGTCGTACAGCGCGCCCGCCGAATCCTGCACCACGGCATGGTCGATACCATAGGCCGTGTCGGTGGAGTTGATCTGCTCGCTGGCGCGCACTCCCGCCATCACGGCAGTCGGCATCGTGGCGCTCGCCAAAGCAGCCATCATGAAAGTGTTACGATCGATCACACAGCCAACACTAATACATATAAAGGGCAAAGCGGTGACGACTTGCCAGCGAATCCGCGTGAACCGTCGGTGTATCTGCCACAATGGAGCCTATGAGTGCAACAGCGGATGAGATTCTCGAAGGACTCGACGACGCGCAGCGCGAGGCGGCCACCGCCGTGGACGGGCCGGTGCGCATCATCGCGGGGGCAGGCGCCGGCAAAACACGCACCGTCACCCGCAGAATCGCCTACGCGTGCGCGACCAAAGCGTGGAATCCGGCGAAAACGCTCGCCGTGACCTTCTCCGTCAAGGCCGCGGCGGAAATGCGCGAACGACTCTCCAAACTCGACGTCGCGGCCGACGTCACCGCATCGACCTTCCACTCCGCCGCGCTGCACCAGCTCCGCCGCGTGTGGCCCGACGTGTGCGAAGGGCAGATGCCATTCGTGTCGCGCAATCCAAGGGAGGTGCTCGAACGGTCCCTGCGCCGCGTCACCACCATCCAGGTGGACGACGGCACCGTGCGCCAACTGCAGGACGAGGTCAACTGGTGCAAGATCTCGCTCATCGCGCCGGAAGACTACGAACGCGTCTGCGCCGCGCTGCACCACCAGCCGCCATCGGGACTCGAACCGGAACAATTCGTGGACGTCTACAAGGCGTACGAGGCCGAAAAAACCAACCGCAACGAAATCGACTTCGACGACATCCTGCTCATCACCTGCCATCTCATCGAAAGCGACGCGGAAGTGGCCTCCGCGATACGGTCTGGCATCACATGGCTCACCGTCGACGAATACCAAGACGTCTCGCCGCTGCAGCACCGGCTGCTCACCCGATGGCTGGGCATCAACCGCAATATCTGCGTCGTGGGGGACCCCGCGCAGACCATCTACTCCTTCGCGGGCGCGAGCAGTTACAACCTGCTCAACTTCGCCAGCGAATTCGGGCCCCTCTCCGCCGACATCAGCCTCAACAACGACTACCGGTCGACCCCGCAGATCGTCGACTACGCCAACCGCGTGCTCAAAGCCTCGCCGCAACGCGCGGACTACCTGCGCCTCACCTCGGAACGCGACCAAGGCCGGCGGGTGGAGGAAACCATATACGACAACGACCTCGCCGAAGCCAGAGGCGTCGCCGCCCGCATCCGCAAACTCGTGGACGCCGGCGCCGCGCCCGCCGACTGCGCCATCCTCACCAGAGTCAACGCGCAGCAGCAGATCCTCTGCAAGGCGCTGGCCGAACAGCACCTGCGCTACCGCATACGCCGGGACAGCGGATGGCAGAACTCGGCGCTCGCCGACGATGTGCAGACGCGGCTCGCCATGCTGGACGTGATAGGCGTCGGCAGCGCGGGCGGCGTGACCATCTCCACCATCCACGCGTCCAAGGGCTTGGAATTCAAGCACGTGTTCCTTATCGGCTGCTCGGAAGGGCTGATGCCGTACGGCTCCCCATCGGACGGCGACGCGCTGGAAGAGGAGCGCCGCCTCATGTACGTGGCGGTGACGCGCGCCGAAGATACGCTGGACGTTTCCTTCGCACGCACCCGCGAAGGAAACGAAGGCGATTACCGGAGACGGGTCTCACGCTTCTTCCGGTGAATCCGGATCGTCGCCGGATTCGTTGTTCGGCTTGGTGTCCGGCGCATCCGAACCGTCGTCGGACGCGCTGCCATTGGGGGCGGTCGCATCGTCGCCGGACGTATCCGCTCCGCCATCGGACGGGCCGTCGCCGTGTCCTTCCTCGTCAAGCAGCTTGGTGAGTTCGGCGTCCCAGTCGATGTGGTCCGGAATGTCTTGCAACCCCTCGGTCTCGGTTGCGGAAGAATCGTCGGCGACGGTTGCCGGTGCATCCTGCTGCCGGGTCTTGTCGGCGGATTCCTGCGAGGTGGTCTGCTGGGGGCCCTCGGCCTTGCCCGCCTTCGCACCGTCATCGGGCAGCTGCGGCAGCAGATCCGGATGCGACCATTTCGCATCGCGGGCTTCGGGGCCTTCCTTCGCGGTGATGCCCTCCCACAGCGAGGCTGCTTC
>DKCF01000009.1:10966-37893 GCA_002451435.1 Bifidobacterium sp. UBA6881
GGGCCGCCGATGGCGCGTTCGCGACGAAGCATCTCACGAAGCTGTTCAATATGCGGAATATGCGCCATGCCGGCACGCCACACGACCGCATCGACCCAGCCCTCGACCAAGGCCAGCAGCGTCTCCAGCGAAGCCATCGCTTGTTTCTGTTCCGGAGTGTCCGGGAACGCCACCTTGGTGATGTTCACCGCATCCGCCATCGAATCGGGATCAACGGTCTGCGCGTCGCGGATCTGCTCCTCCATAGCGTCCATATCGATGGCGATGCCACGCGCGTACTTGCCGAGCAGCGCCTCGAAACGCGGCATCAGCCACGGCACGGACGCATACAGACGCGTGTGCGCGAGCTCCTGCAAGGCCAGATAACCCATCACCTCGTTTGCATCGAGTTCCAACGACTCCGCATATTCGACGATGTTCTGCACGATCAGGCCGCCCGCGGGATTCTTCAGCAACGCGATGCCTTGGTCGAAACTGCCGCGCACCTCATGGGAAAGATCGCCAGCGGCGCGGCCAAGCTGCATCGCGAACGACGTGTTGCCGACGAAACGCATCAGCTGCGCCGGATCCTTCATGCTGTCGGGAATCGGAATCTGCACCGGACCCGCGAAAATGCCGGATACCTCCGGTTGGATGCCGTCATCGTCACCGAAGCGCGACGACAGGATCGAAGCGAGCGCGTCGTTCATCGACTGCGCGACGGGGGAGGCGAACTGCGCCCAGGAATCAAGCGTGCCGTTCACCCAGTCGGTCCGCGTGAGCACCTTCGTCTCGCCTTCGGCCGGATTGAATTCGCAGGCCGTGTCGAGCCACAGGTTCGCCTCGCTGATCGCGCGGCGCGCCATCTCGCCGTACTCCGCGCTTACGCTGCTTTCTGAGCCCTTGCCATTGGCCTGCTGCAATGCCAGCGATTTCGCCAGCTTGACGTTGATGGGGCCTTCCTGCGCGATGCGTTCCATATCGCCCATGGTGTTCAGGCCGCCGGCGGTGAACGCCTGCATCATGGACTGCACCTCGGACGGCTTGGGAAGCTCGCTCGGATCGCGGCTCATCAACTGCTCGCGCAGCTCCTCGGGCAGGTTGGACAGCTGATTCCATGCCATCTCGCCCTGAATCGGTCCAAAACAGTCAATGAGCCATTGGCGGATCGCGTTCTCGTCCATACCGTTCCTGCCTTCTTGCATTAAGGGTTTTTCCAAGTTTAACTGGTTCCATACTATGGGAGGTATGCCCAATATGCATGAAACACGTTCAGTCCGCGCCAAAAACACACGTATCCGTCCCCTTGACCGTCTCCGGTCGATCGGCGCCTGTGTCGGACGCTGGCTCGATGCCAGAACATGGCGCTACCTCGCCGGCTTGGTGACCATCGTGCTGTGCGCGCTGGTGCTGATCCTTCCCAGCGCCTACGTGGTGCAGACCCCCGGGCCCACCCAGGACGTGCTGGGCGAGGTTTCGGGCAAACCGGTCATCTCCGTTTCCGGAGTGGACACCCACAAGGATTCCGGCAAGCTGCTGCTGGTCACCGTCAACGCGTCCGGCGTGCCCGGATACCCGGTCACCAACGCGGAGGCCCTGATCGGCTGGTTCAGTTCCAGGGTCACGGTGATGCCGCAGGAGGCCGTGGTGCCGGTTGGCCAGAGCGCCAAGGAATACAAGCGTGAAAGCAACGCGCAGATGAGCACGTCGCAGGATTCCGCCACCGCGGCCGCCCGAAAGTTCCTCGCGAAACACGGATATGACGTATCCGGCATGAAGGTGAGCATGCATGTCGACGACATCGGAGGTCCGTCGGCAGGCATGATGTACACGCTGGGTGTGATCGACAAGGTCACCGGGGAGAAGCTCGCCGGCGGTAGAACCATCGCGGGCACGGGCACGATGAACGCGAAGGGCAAGGTCGGCGCGATCGGAGGCATCCGCCTGAAGATGATCGGCGCGAAACGCGACGGCGCCACATGGTTCCTCGCGCCGGAATCGAACTGCTCCAGCGTGGTGGGGCACATCCCGCAGGGCCTCAACGTGGTAAAGGTCGCCACATTGGATGACGCCTACAAGGCCCTTGTCGCCATCCGCGACGGAAAGGGGGCATCCCTGCCGCAGTGCGCCGCCGAAAAATGACGGCGTTGCGGACGATGCCGCAATCTCGAAGAATGACCAATTCCAAGATTCGTAACGTGCATGTTCGAGCAGTGTTGGTATATTGGCGAGCGTGAATCATACGGCATCTGATAACGCTGAAGAATTCGGTTTCCACGCCGGCGACCTGGTACAGGAATGGTTGTGGGACGATGATGTGGACGACTCGATCCGCGCCAAGATCGAGAAGCTGACCGGTGAGGAGCTGGTCGACGAGGATTACGATTCCGCCGTCGACGGTGTGATCATCTGGTGGCGTGACGGCGATGACGAGGACGAACTGTCCGACACGATCGTCGACGCGTACGCCGTCCTCGGCGACGACGGCCCGCTGTGGGTGCTCACGCCGAAGCCGGGACGTCCGGGCGCGGCAAGCTCCAGCATCGTGCAGTCCGCGGCCAAGACCGCCGGAATGAACGCCGCCACCCCGCTGACCGTCAGCGCCGACTGGAACGGCATCCGTCTGCGCGCCTTCGGCAAGGGAAGATGATTTCCGCGGGCTTATGCCCGTGCTGATTGAAATGTTGCGAGGAGCGGCCTTCGGGCCGCTCTTTTTGCTTGTTGCATCATTGCCGTGCCTTGTCGGTTCCAGATGACTTCATGATGGAACATGGGCAAAGCGTGTGCGCAAATCGTGAATCTGGCTTTGAACAATGTGCGAATCGTTGGAAATGCAAAGGCTTTGACAGGTGGGCGATGAGGGATTCGAACCCCCGACATCCACCGTGTAAAGGTGGCGCTCTAACCAACTGAGCTAATCGCCCGCGAAAATCCACTGTACCGCATGCCGCGCATGCGATAGGCCACCGTGTGTCGGCGTGGCGCGAGACAGCTCGAAACGGCGTGGATGCGTGTCGATTCGACGGCGTGACGAACCGTGCGGCCGCCTTTGCGGATGGGCGGTGAACGGCGTGCGTCGAATCACTCACGTAAAGTGGTGATGTTGAAAACTGTTGTAGGAGGTCGATAGCCAATGGGGCAGGAACCTGAGTCCGATAAGAACGCATCGGGAATCGCGCACGCTCCGAAGCGCAAGTGGGGATATGATTCCGTCCAGGTGGATGCTTTCCTCGAGCGCGCGCACAAGCTGTATGAGGGTGAGGGCATCCAGCTCACCCAGAACGATATTCAGAAGGTCTCGTTCGATCTCGTCAAGGGCGGCTATGTGATCGCCCAGGTCGATGCCGCCTTGGCCCGTCTGGAACGCGCCGTGGTGGACAAGCAGACCACATGGGAGATCTCCCAGCATGGCCGTGTGGCGTGGAAGGGGCAGACCGAGGCCCTGTTCCGTGAACTGAACGACCATGCGCAGCGCGAGGAAGGCGAGCGGTTCAAGCCGGGCGAGCCCAAGAAGCCCAGCTATGACCGCAAGCAGGTGGACCGCATCATCGACCAGTGTCTGATGAAGGCTGCCGATTCCCTCGACATCACCAAGATGGGCGATGATGACGCGAAGAAGCTCGCCGACTTGAACTCCCGTACCGTCGCCAACGTGATCTTCACGCAACGCAAGGGCAAGCGCGGGTACGACGAGCGCCAGGTCGACTACTATCTGGCCTCTTGCGTGCAGCTGCTGACGCGCCTTGAATCCTACGACCGCGTCGCCGATTTCGTCGGCGATCCGGCTTCCGCCGCCACGGCAGGGGACGACGCTTCGGAAACCGAGTTGCTCACTCCGGTGTACGCGGCTCCGGTATCGGTGGATTCCCAGGTGATCGCGGAATCCCAATCCGCTATTCACAGCAATGAATCCTTCGACTTCCTCAACAAGGAAGAGCACGCCATTTTCAAGGCTCCCGCGGCTTCCCCGGTCACAACGCCGGTGGCTCCACAGGGAACGCAGTCCGCACCGCTGCCCGCTGTCGGCATGGCGGGCGGAAACGCGGCATCACAGCCGGCAGCCGCGCAACCCGCCGTCGCCCAGCCGGCAAAGACATCGATTTTCGCGCCGGGCGGCATCTCCGCGCCGACCGCGTCCGCCGCGGCCGTAGAATCCACAGTGGGCACCGAGACCGAACCGTTCAATCCGGTGGCCGACGCTCCTGCAGGCTTCGCGCCTGCCACTGGCGCCGCCGCGGTTCCGCCGGTGGCGGCGCCCTCTGCAGCACCGGTTCAGCCCACGTCCGTGCCGACGGCCTCCCCGTCTGCGGCATCATCTCTTGCAGCGCTGGCGCAGCAGACCATTTCGAGCGTCTCAGGCACTTCGGGCACGTCAGGCGTTTCAGGCAACACCGTGAGCGGCGTCGCTCCGCAGGTGCCTGATTTGTCGGCGCCGAGCGTGCCGCAGCTGAACACCGGTTCCCTGAATCTGGGCACGGCGGTGCCTTCCCCGCAGAGTGCTTCGGCGGCCGTGCCGGCATCGACGCCTTCCGCAGCCACGAGCACGCCGGTCGCTCCATATACGATTCCGGCATCGACCGTCACCCCGGCTCCCAGCTTCGCTCCCACGGCATCCACGACTCCGGCACCTGCCGTGACGACGCCGGCAGCTTCTTCGTTGCCGAGCTTCGCGCCCGCCGTGCCCACCACGGCGATACCATCCACGACTCCGGCACCCGGAGCGGATGGCGACAAGGACGCCAAGAAGCCGGCCGCCAAGCCGCTGTTCCCTTCGACCAGCGGCGATCCGAACCTCGATATCCCGGATCTGTCGTTCCCGTCCTTCGACTGATGCATCTGAAACAGGCTGGCGTGATCGTCAGCCTGTTTCGTTCGCGTGTGTTGCGCGCGGAATCATTCGCAAAACGAAATACAACAACCAAACAACCAAACATACGGAGAAAACGCATAACCCATGCAGACCTCAACCGTAGTCATTCTGGGATCCACCGGATCCATCGGAACCCAAGGGCTTGACGTCATCTCCCGCCATCTCGACCGCTTCGAAGTGACGGGGCTGGCGGCAGGCGGAGCGCATGTCGAACTGCTCGCTCAACAGGCCGCCCGGTTCCATGTCGCCAAAGTCGCGATTTCCAACAAGAACGCCGTCGCGGCGCTTCGTGAGGCGCTACGACGGAACGACGTGGCGGACGTCGAAGTGACGGCCGGTCCGGACGCCGTGATCGCCATGGCGGGTTCCGGCGCCGACGTGGTGCTGAACGGCATCACCGGTTCGATCGGACTCGAACCGTCCATCGCCGCGCTGCAGGCGGGCTCCCAATTGGCCTTGGCCAACAAGGAATCCGTGGTGGCCGGCGGACACCTGCTGTTCGACTCGCAGGTGCGCGGACACCAGATCAACCCCGTCGATTCCGAACATTCCGCCATCTGGCAGTCGCTGCGCGCGGGAACCCACGGCGAGGTGTCCAAACTCGTCGTCACCGCGTCGGGCGGACCGTTCCGCGGCTGGAAGCGCGAACAGATGACCGACATCACACCGGAACAGGCGCTGAACCACCCCACATGGAACATGGGCCCGGTCGTGACCATAAACTCGTCCACGCTGATGAACAAGGGACTTGAGGTCATCGAGGCGAGCCGACTGTTCGACATTCCGCCGAGCCGCATCGATGTGACCGTCCATCCGCAGTCCATCGTGCACTCCATGGTCGAATTCCGCGACGGCGCCACCATCGCGCAGGCGTCCCCGCCGGACATGCGTCTGCCGATCGCCTTGGGACTGTCCGCCCCCGAACGTCTGGGCGACGTGGCCGCGGCCTGCGACTGGACGAAGGCCGCCACATGGACGTTCGAGCCGCTGGACGACGAGGCGTTCCCCGCGGTGGGCCTCGCGCGGCACTGCCTGGAATCCTCCGAAAAGCACACGGCGGTATTGAACGCGGCCAACGAGCAGGCCGTGCATGCCTTCCTCGAACACCGGCTGCCGTATCTCGGCATCGTCGACACCGTCAGGGAAGTGCTGGACGAAATGGACGCCGAACTGCGTGGCAATCCGCTGTTCGCTTCCGTGGAGGAAATGAATCAACTCGAGCATGAGGCTCGCGACCGCGCCGACAATCTGATAAACCGGTAACCGGTCGTTGTACGAGACAATCATCGCAAGGGCTCCCCATGGGGGAGCCCTTCTATTGCAAGGATTTCCAACTTATGCCAGAACTTGACAAGCCGTTCCGCAAAACCGGTGAGGCGGCCATCAGCGAAAGCCCGCTCCATCCCCGCCGCAAATCGCGCCGCATCATGGTCGGTCCGGTGCCGGTCGGCGGCGGAGCGCCGATCTCCGTGCAGTCCATGACCAACACGCGCACCGCCGACGTGCCGGCCACCCTGCAGCAGATCGCGGAACTCACCGCGGCGGGCTGCGACATCGTCCGCGTGGCGGTGCCCAAGCAGGAGGATGCCGACGCGTTGCCGGAAATCGTGAGGAAATCGCCGATTCCGGTCATCGCGGACATTCACTTCCAAAGCAAATACGTTTTCCAGGCGATCGACGCGGGCTGCGCCGCGGTGCGCGTCAATCCGGGCAACATCCGCAAATTCGATGAAGTGGGCCCCTCGATCTGCAAGGCGGCCACCGATGCGGGGATCTCCCTGCGCATCGGCGTGAACGCGGGCTCGCTCGACAAGGAGCTGTACGCCAAGTACGGCGGTCCGACCCCCGAGGCGCTCGTGGCCTCCGCGCTGAAGGAGGCGCGCATGTTCGAGGACGTCGGATTCCACGATTTCAAGATCTCCGTCAAGCATCACGACGTGGTCACCATGGTCGAAACGTACCGGCTGCTCGCCTCCAAGGGCGATTGGCCGCTGCACCTCGGCGTCACCGAAGCCGGACCGTCCTGGCAGGGAACCATCAAAAGCTGCCTGGCGTTCGGCGCGCTGCTCGCCGAAGGCATCGGCGACACGATCCGCGTCTCGCTGTCCGCCCCGCCGGTCGAGGAAGTGAAGGTCGGCTGCAAGCTGCTGGAATACATGGGATTGCGCCCCCGCAAATTCGACATCATCTCCTGCCCGAGCTGCGGGCGCTCCCAGGTGGACGTGATCCAGCTGGCCAACGCGGTCACCGAAGGGCTCAAGGACATCACCGCTCCGATCCGCGTGGCCGTGATGGGCTGCATCGTCAACGGTCCCGGCGAGGCGCGCGAAGCCGACCTTGGCGTGGCCTCCGGCAACGGCAAGGGACAGATCTTCATCAAAGGCAAGGTCATCGAAACCGTGCCGGAAGACCAGATCGTCGAAACCCTGCTCGCCAAGGCGCAGGAAATCGCCGCCCAGATGGAGCGGAACGGCGAGGCGACGGCCACCGCGACCGGTCCCGTGGTCGTGCCGGTGACGCAAAACGGCAACTGCTGAGCAAGCATTCGGAACGGTATCGGACCGTGGGCCATTTGCCGTTGACCATCTTGAGACGAACCGCTCCACGATGAAGCCATTCCGCGGCGGTTCGGGGCCGCTGCGGCCATTTCAGCCGGAACCGGTAGAATGATCGACGTGTCAGAACAGGAACGCCAGCCATCGAATGCCATCCGGACGAATCATACGCGCCAATGGACGCGGGGCAGGCGGCTCATGGTCAGCCTGCCCATTTTCGTCATACTGCTCGGCACGCTGGTGTTCGCCTCGAATCTGACGGCGATTTCATGGAACTACGAGCCGACCGGCCAGACCATCGAGACGCTGTCTTCCGACACGGCGGTCACCTTCGACGAGTCATCCGGCAAAACCGTCGCCCGGCAAGGCGAATACGAAGTGACGAAACGATACGTCACCATCAAGGCGAAACGCCCTTCCACCGGCGAAATGCAACGCATCAGGGTGCTTATCCGCGAGCCGAAAGGCGCCGGAAGCGGATTGCCGGGCGTGGTGTTCATGCATGGCGCGGGATATGGCACCTGCGACAACTCCTTCGGAGACATGGCCTATGACCTGTCCTCGGCAGGCTTCGTGACCGCAGTGCTCGACAAACCCGTCTGGTCGACCAACGACGCCACGCGCGACTACCCGGGGTCGGCGGCCATCTACGATCAGGTGATCGATCTGCTGCGCGGCCTCGACACCGTGAACGACGGCAAGGTCGGCATCTACGCGACTTCCGAAAGCACATGGATCTCGTCGTACCTGCTGCAGCGGGACCACCACGTGGCCTTCCAGATACTGCTGAGCCCGATGGTCTATTCTCCGAGACATTCCCTGGGATTCCTCGCGGCGCAGGATTTCGCGCTCGCCGGAGCGCATGACGGCTACCAATCCATCGTCAGGCGCGTCTTCAACATCGACGCCGGATTGTTCGGCCTGAACAACCTCGACATCAAGACGCTCACGCCGCAGGCGTATTCCATACCGACGCTGGTGGCATATGGCACGAAGGACGTCATGACCGCGCAGGTCGAAGGCACCAAGAAAATCGTGGAGATGGCGCACAAGGCCGGCAACTGGGACGTGACCGTACGCACCTACCCGATAGCCAACCATGTGCTCAGACTCGGCGACGAGGCCAACACCGGCACCCCGTTCGCCGACGAATACGTGAACGATGTGATCAGCTGGGCGAGCGGCACCACACAGGGAATGAAACAGACCAGCGAACGCGTCGCCGGCACACGGCTCTACCAGTCGATCGCCGTTCCCATGGAGCTGAAAGCCAATCGGGGGCTGACCGTCTACATGGTGGCGCTGCACATCAGCATGCTGCTGTTGCTGTTGGTCACCGCCGTGCTGTGGCTGTTCGTGTTGGTCCGCAAGATCTGGGCGCGGCTCCACGCGAAGCGGTATTCGTTGGGATTCGCCCATGGTTTCAACAACGCGCTGGTCACCCTTGCCATCGCCACCATGGCAACGTTCGTGTTGTTCGTGGCGGGCTTGGGCGAAGTGATCATGGGCGTGGTCAAACTGGCATGGGGCGGCGCCCCCGCCGAGGACCCGGGCATGATGTACTGGAGCTGGCCGGTCATCCAGGTCGTGTGCATCGCCGTGGTATGGGCATGGTCCCGCGTGTTCATGCGGCTGATCGAGGAGGCCACGTATCGAGGAATCGCCCAGTGGCCGCCGCGCAGGGGCGCGATACGCGAGATCGTCACCGGACGCCAACCCGTGCTCGCCTCGACACGGTTCGGACGCGTGCTGTTCTGGATCACGGCGGTCGCCATGCTGTACATGCTGTTGGTATTCGCCTTCTGGGGACTGTTCATCTACTGAATGGCGTCTGCCGAATGATGGGAATCCATTGTGAAACTTATCGTGGAACATGTGCGGCGCGATGAAAGAGTGCGCCATGTTCCCGGAATGGAACATGGCGCCGCGAACCATGGAACAACCGTGGGAACGCATATGATGCTGATGCGGTCAGAAGAAAGCGAGGGAGCCTGACATGCCGCTGTATCAAGACGAAGGCGTGGTGCTGCGCACCGCCAAACTCGGTGAGGCGGACCGCATCATCACCGTGTTCACGCGCGACCACGGCAAGATCCGCGCCGTGGCCAAAGGCGTGCGCCGCACCAAATCACGATTCGGCGGTCGGCTGGAACCATTCATGCGCGTGGCGCTGCTTATCGCGGAAGGCCGTTCGCTCGACGTCATCTCCCAGGCCGAATCGATATCCGCATACGCCGGGCCGATTTGCGCCGATTTCGCCGCATACGCCGCGGCGAACGTGATCTGCGAAACCGCCGACAAACTGGTATCCGCCGAGCGCGAGCGTTCCGTGCCGCAATACCGTCTGATATTGGGAGCGTTGAACGCGCTCGCCAAACACGCGCACGAGCCCGCGGCGATTGGGGATTCCTATGTGATGCGCGCGCTGTCGATCGCCGGATGGACGCCGCGTCTGCGCGCCTGCGTGGTGTGCGGCGAACCAATCTCCATCGACAAGGCATGGTATTTTTCGATTTCCTCCGGCGGTGTGATGTGTGTCAAAGACCATATTCCCGAATCGTTCGCCGTGCCGTGGAAGGCGATCTGCCAGCTCGACGCGCTCGTCGACGGCGATTGGCCGGAGCTCGATGGCGGGGAATTGATGGGGGAGACCCGTCGCATGGTGGAAAAATGGGGCGAATACTACATGGAACGTCCGATTCGTTCCATGCGCTTGCTAGATTAGCGGTATGGCTTTTGAGAACGTGGACTACAAGTCCCTTGATATTCCGGCGGCACCGTTTTCCGATCCGTCGATTATTCCCGATTTTCCGAAAAACAAGGTTCCGCGCCACGTCGGCGTGATCATGGACGGCAACGGCCGTTGGGCCCAGCAACGTGGCCTGATCCGCACCGACGGCCATCAGGCCGCGGAACCCGTGGTGTTCGACACCATCGCCGGCGCCATCGAAGCGGGCGTGCGGTATCTGTCGCTGTACACGTTCTCCACGGAGAATTGGAAGCGTTCGCCCCAGGAGGTGCGCTTCCTGATGGGATTCTCTCGTGACATCATCCATCGACGCGTGGCGCAGATGGATGAATGGGGTGTACGCGTGCGCTGGTCGGGACGCCGCCCGAAATTGTGGAAGTCCGTCATCGACGAGCTGCAGGTCGCCGAGGAACGCACGAAGAACAACACAACCATCGACGTGGTGTTCTGCCTGAACTATGGCGGACGCGCCGAGATCGCGGACGCCTGCGCGGCCATCGCGCGTGAGGTGCGCGACGGCAAGATCTCCGGCGACCGCGTCACGGAGAAGATGGTTGCCGACCACCTGTACAATCCGGACATTCCCGATTGCGATCTGGTGATCCGCACATCCGGCGAACAGCGCACGTCGAACTTCCTGCCTTGGGAGGCGGCCTATGCGGAACTGGATTTCGTGCCGGAACTGTTCCCCGATTGCGGCCGCGAGGTGTTGTGGCGCTCCATCGACCACTACATCCACCGCGACCGTCGTTTTGGCGGCGTGAAGAAGTAGCGGCTGATTTTCGATGCGGACGATGCGTGTCGGCGGCGACACCGTTGCCATTCCGGTGTCTTCGCACTTGGAATGGGCATCGATTCGATGGTTTGCCGCTGATGTGCGTCGATTCGGACGAAATCAGGCCGGATTCCGTCCGAATCGACACGCATCAGCCGGATTCAAGCCGTTTTTTCTCTTGATGTCTGGCGGATTCGCATCAATTGCCGGCGATACGGGTTGAGAATTCATCCAAAAAACGTTCGGCATCGACGTTCAACGCGACATGCACTCGGGGCGCCCCCGGATTGATAAGGCCCTCCGGATCGCCTATGGTGCGTCCGCGGGTGCCGTGGAAATCGCCGGTTTGCGTTTCGACCTTCATCGGCAGGTCAATGCAGGAAACCAAGGTCGGATCGACGGCGACGGCCGCAGCCAAGGGATCATGCAGGGGCATGCCCGCGGAGAAGAGACGCGCATCGGCCTTGAGATTGGCGGCGATGGAGAAATCGGCGATATCGGCGAGGAAACGCAGCGTCTGCGGACTGAACATGCGTTGCGGAGACGGTGTGGACGCTGCGGACGGCGTCGGTGCCGGTGATGTCACGGATGCCTTGGATTGCGCGGATACTTTGGATGACGTGGACTGTGCGAATGTTTCGGATTGCGCGGATGACGGGGATGATGCAGCGGGTGCGCGACGATGGGCTTCGGACGATTGTCCGCGAAGGCTCGCGGCATCCCTCCAGCGTCTCGTAGCGGTGCCGCCCAGCAGGCATTGGTGCGTCACGTCCAGACCGACCATGGTGATGTCCGCTCCGGAGTGGAACACGCGGTCGGCCGCCTCGGGATCCTGGATCATATTCGTCTCGGCCGTCAGATCCCAGCAGTTGCCTTCCTGGGTGAGGGAACCGCCCATCATCACCAGGCGCAGATTCCGCGTGATGTCCGGGGCTTCGGCGATCGCCATGTCGATGTCGGTCAGCGGGCCGGTCGCCACCACGGTGACGTCCCTGCCGAACCTGCGGATCTGGTCGATGAGGAATCGGACGCCTTCCGGTATGTCGCCATCATCGTCGATGTCGGCATTGCCGGCTGTGCCATTGGTGTCGACGTCGCCATCAGCGGCAAAGGCAAAGGAAAAGGAAAAATCGTCAATCGAAGGATTGGCGTGGATGTCATGAAGCGGATATCCGCCGATGGAAAACAGTTCCCCGCCGTTTTCCATCGGCGATAGGCGGATCGTCCGTATGGGACGGTCGCCGATGATACGTCCGCGATCCGTGGACTGCGCGCAATCCGCACGGTCCACGGAGGAAGAGGAATCCGTGGATAAGAAATCCGCGGTGGAGCCGAGGGGCACAGGACCGAATCCGCCCAGTCCATCGATGCCATGGAACTGCGCGCAACCCGCGTCCGGCACGAAACAGCGCGCCCAGGAAGGATGCGCCGAACCCCGCATGACGGGAATGTGCCGAAGCCCCAACCGCTCCAGCACATATTCGGTATTGCGTACCGCCGTATCGACCGCCACGTTGCCGTAGGTGCCGATGACGCCGAGCAGATTGATATCGGTGAAGGACGCCAGATACGCCAATGCCAACGCGTCGTCGATGCCGGTGTCGACATCGAGAATCATCCTGCGGCCGGTACGGTCATCTGCGAAATCCATCGGACTCCTTTGCGATTCATACGCGGCATGCGGCTATGGTGTTGCCGGCATGCGCGCTTATGGATGCCCGCAGCGTGGGGATTCGGCCCGGATTCATAACGCCGAGCCAAACCCCCGTGTGAGAGATGCGAAGAGCATCCTAGGCTCGGGCACCTACTTGAGGAACTCGTCGGTGGAGATGTCCTTCGCCTGCGGCGCGGTGTGGATCACCTTGTCGTGCGAATCGGTGTACGCGTCCTCCTGGGCGAGGAAGTCGAAGTACTTCTGCGCGCCGTCGACATCGTTGGTGCCGAAGACGAACGAGCCGTCCTTGATCTTGGCCGGATCGCCCCAGTACTGGCCATCCACGATGGTCTTCATGCTCTTCTTCACGAACGCCGGCTTGAGGTTCGCGTCGGGAGCCTCCTTCACCAGGATGTTCGCGGCGTTGTCAGGGTGGGAGTACGCGTACTCGTAGCCCTTCTTGGTGGCCTGCACGAACTTCTTCACCAAGCCCGGGTTGGAGGAGATGGTCTTGTCGTTGGTGATCACGCCGATGGTGTCTGCGTTGCCCGGAACGCCGTAATCCGGTTCGGTGAAGCAGTTCAGCTTCGGACCGTACATCTCGGCCTGCACGCCCTCCCAGGTCGCGTAGAATCCGCCGAAGTCGGCCTTGCCGCTGGACAGCGTCTGGAACGTGGAGGTGCCGACGGTCACCTTGTCGAACGTGCCCTTGCCGCCGTCGGTCTGGATCATGCGGCGGATCACCGCATCGGACTCGTTGGAGCCGAAGGTGGCGAACGTCTTGCCGTCGAAGTCCTTCGGGGACTTGATCTCCTTGTTCGAGGCCAACGAGCACCAGATGGCGCTCGGCTTCTGCTGCACCTGCATGACCTGCTTGATCTTGGCGCCCTTGAGCGTGTAGATACCAACATTGGTGAGGTTGGACAGCGCGAAGTCGGCCTGGCCGTTGTTCACCGCCTGCTCGGCGCCGGCCTGGGCCACGGCCACGATGTCGACGTCAAGGCCGACCTGCTTGAAATAGCCCTTGTTCTTCGCCACGTACACGCCGATATGGTTGGTGTCGGGAGCCCAGGACAGCATGAACGTCACCTTCTTGAGCTTGCCGCTGTCGCTGGTGTCGTTGGTCTGGCCGCATGCGGCGACGCCGAACATCATGGCGATCGCACCGAGAAGCGCCACGGCCTTGATGGCCGTCTTATGCGCGAATGCATTGAAGATATGGTTCTTCATATATGATGATTTCCCTTGAATCTGACTTCTCTACCGTTTTCTAGGGATATGCACGGGTGGTATTCGGGCAGAAAACGGTACGAAGGGACCCGGTTTCCCGTTGCGCCAATGCCCCCGGCATCCCTTATGGCGTCTGGAACCAGACGACGGGGAATCCGCCGGTTTGCCACGCATTGGCTGAACAGCGCCATCCATTATACGGGGTGGTATGACGTGCGGGGCGAACTCAGAGTCAATGTGCCTCATCTAACGGCATGGATAAGGGCATGCGATATTCCGTGTGCAGTCGATGTGCATTGCGGGATGATATTGGTTTATCCACTTATCCACAAATTTTCTGCATCGACTTGCGAGAGCCATCCTGTATTGCGCAAACTTGAGGAATCGCTTGCAACAATGCGATCCAGTATAATTCGACGAATACAAAGAGGTATATACTTATGGATATACATATACTTAACCGTACATCGCAGGAGGTCATCATGCCGACCGTTACCGTGCAAAAATGGGGTAACAGCGAGGGAGTGCGCATTCCGAAAGAGCTGCGCGACCGCGCTGGAATCATCTGTGGTTCCAAACTCGATGTTAAGTTTCGGGACGGTTCGATTGTTCTGACGCCATCGAGTGTCAGAACAACGCAAATTGGCCAATACCGCATACCGAATCTGGAAGATATGTTCCGCGACTATCACGGTGACTATCGCGGTGAGGAATTCGATTCCGGTCCCGCGGTCGGAGAGGAGACTGATCTCTGATGCGCTTTTCCCGTGGTGATATCGTTCGTCTCGACCTCGACCCTTCGCGCGGGCACGAGCAGACCAAGCGTAGGTACGCGGTGGTGGTAAGCAACGATTGGTACAATGCCCACTGCAATCTGACAATGATTTGTCCGATCACCAGTACGGATAACGGGTATCCGTTGCATGTTGACCTAGGCGAGCAGCAGGTATTCGCGCAGGATGCCGATGTGGACGTAATCCACGGATTCATCCAAGTGGAACAGCTCAAAGCCCTGGATTTGAATGCCAGACGGGCATTATACGTGGGCAGGCTTGATGCCGACACTGCCAAGCATGTTACGGAACTCGCCTTGGCCTGTCTGATGTGATTATCAATCGGTCGCCATCGGATGTTGTGCGCAACTGTGATGCTGGCGATGTGCGAACCAGTGACTGTTGGTAGGTTCTTGTCCGTCCGTCACTGATCCGCGTCGGGATCCTCATCGTCGCCGGCCGGACCGAGCAGCACGCGCTCGCTGAGATTCACCAGACACATGAGCACGCAGGTGATGACGATGATCACCAACGTGGCGGAGAAGATCAGCGGCGTGCGGAACGAGTTGTAAGCGGCCTGCAGCCAGATGCCCAGTCCCTTGCGGGCGCCCAGGTACTCCGCGGTGGCGGCGGTGGCGAAAATGTACGCCGCCGAGACGCGGATGCCGCCGTAGATCTGCCGTGCGGCCACGCGCAGCTTCACATGCCACAATGTCCACACACGGGTCGCGCCGCACGTCAACGCCACATCCGAATAAAACTGCGGAACTGCTTCCAATCCGCGAATCGTCTGCACGGCGATCGGAAACAGGCCGAACACCGTCACGATCACGATTTTGCCGGAAATCTCGAAACCGAACCAGATGAGAAACAGCGGCGCGATCGAAATCAACGGCATCGTCTGGGCGGCGGACAGCAGCGGGAACAGCGCGGCGTTCGCGACGCGGGAGCAGTACAGCAGGATGCCGAGCAGAATGCCGCACGCCACGGCGAACAGGAAGCCTACCGTGCCCTCGAGCAACGTGACCTTCGTCGCCGGCCACAATGTCGGCCAGGTCTCCGCCGTAGCCTGCGCGATCTCGCTTGGCGACGCGATCATCGTGCTGGGAACATGCCCGACGCGGACCCATACCTCCCAAACGACGAGCAGCAGCACGATCGCGACGATCGTGGGAATACGTCGTTTCGCCACGTCGAGGAATTTGCGGTGCACGCGCGAAGCCAACATCTTCACCTTGCTTTCCGCGTCAAAGTGGACGCGCACATGACCGACGGCGAGGAATCAGTAAGGTGAGGAGCCTGCCCGTCCGCCGGCCAGAAAAGTTCATTACCGGCAGACCAGTATAGGACGGGGACGGAATGTTCGCATGAGGCAATGCGAAGGGCCTCCGCACCATGTTGTGCGGAGGCCCCTCGCGGATACCCCTTGCGGATGTCTTGAGCTGTTTCCGGAACGATGCGGTCGTCGGCGGCTACTCCAGTCCAATGGATTTCAGATGGTGCAGCTTCAAAGACTTGACTTCAAGGGTACCGGACTCCGTGACAAGTTCGATCGCCCGGGAACCTACGGAAGCGTAGCTATACGAGCTCATGACCTGATGCCCGCCGTTCGCATACGTCTCGACGCAGCCTCGGTCCACGAACACACGCAGCGTGAGCTCGTCCGCAGCCAGCTCCGCTTCGGAAAGCGGCGCCGCGCGGTAGCCGCGGTCGCCGCGTGCGTTGGCCTGACGGTCAAGCACGATGCATCCGATCTGCGCGTCGAACGCAATGTAGGTGTACGCGCCGTCCGGGGTGGCGTGCACCTTCAATCCGGCGCGTTCGGCGGTGGACGCCGCCAAGTCGATGGTCAGCTCGATTTCCACGGCCTCGGCGTCATCGGCGATGATTCTTCCATCGTTGGCATCGAGCGAAATCGCGCCGAAATCGACGGTGTCCTCACGCAGACCCTCCATTTCGGCCACCGGAGGCGTGTGCAGATCACCGTCCGCGCCCAGGATGATTTCGCGCGGCAAGGTGAGATTGCCGCACCACCCATCGTCCTCCATGCAGATCGGCGTGGCGAACGGGCTCATCCAACCATAGACGATCTGGCGCTTGCCGTCGTTGAAGGATTGCGGCGCGTAGTAGTTGTGCCCGCAATCCCATGGCCGAAACTCGGTTTCCGGATGGAACGCCTTTCCGGGCGCCCATGTGCCGATCATGTATCCGGCGTTGTTGGCGTTGCGGTTCATGAAGCCCCTTGGCTTGGCGCCCATGGCGGAGAAGCCGATGACCCACTTCTCGTTGCCCTGTGCGTCGCGGATGGGGAAGAAATCCGGGCATTCGAGCATGAATACATTCGGGTCCGGATGCTCGAACAACACCCGTTCATAAGTCCAGCGCACCATGTCTTTGGACGAGAACAGCCACATCTGGCCGCGCTTCTGCGCGGAGGAGACGCCGAAGGTCATGTACCATGTGTCACCGGTCTTCCAGACCTTCGGGTCTCGGTAGTGGTGGTCAACCTTGTCGGTCGGGCAGTCGATGACCATGCCGCGCTTGGTGGCGCTGGTCAGCTCGTCGTCGTCCGGTTCGGCGAGCATCTGCACCTGCCAGTCGCCGCCGGTGTTGTCCTTGCCGTTGGCCCAGCGATGGCCGGTGTAGTAGAACCTGAGCCTGCCATCATCGCCGATCACCGCGGAGCCGGAGAACACACCGTCCTTCTCCTGTTCCAGGGACGGGGCGAACATGATCGGCTCGCGTTTCCAATGCACCATGTCTTTGGATGAGACGTGGCCCCAATGCATCGGCCCCCATTGGGTGCCGTACGGATGCAGCTGGTAGAACACGTGCCAGCGACCCTTGTAATGGCACAGACCATTCGGGTCGTTGATCCATCCGCCGTTGGAGGCGATGTGGAATTTCGGATACCAGCGGTTGTTGCGTCCGGCGGCGAGACTGGCCACCGAGGCTTCGGCCTTGGCGAGTTCTTCGGCATGGTTCTTGATCGGCGTAAGTACCGGTTCGTTCGGAGTGAAGTCAGTCATGGTTGATCGTCTTTCTATGCGTCGCCATTCGATGGTTTGGCGAAAATCGGCGGGTCTATGCGGTGGTGGTCTGGATGAGGTAGTTGGTGGTCCGGCAAGGAGCCGGACCACCAACTACCTGACCGGCGGGGTTGGTCGTTCGGGTCAGGCCTTGGCGGCTTCCATGGCCTTGAGCTGCCTGTCGGTGTAGAACGGATCGCCACCGACGTCCTGGTCGTCCTTCTTGATGACGAAGAAGCCATAGATCAGAGCGGCCAGAACGATGCCGGAGATGGTGAAGAAGGTCGGGCGGTCGCCCAAGGCGTCATGCATGGTGCCCATCGGTGTGGAGAAGATCACCTGACCGACCTGGGAGGCGATCTGGAAGCCCACCATGTACAGGGTCGCGGACAGCTTGGTGTCGAAGTGCAGGGTGAAGTAGCGGAACGCCGGCAGGCAGAACAGCGGCACCTCGATGGAATGGAACAGCTTGACGATCGACACGCTGACCGGATCGTGGAACACGCCGCACAGGCCGATGCGCAGGAACATCACGGTGGCGCCAAGCAGCAGGGAGTTGCGCACGCCGATCTTCTTCATGATGATTGGCACGACGCCCATCATCGCGGATTCGAGGAACACCTGGAAGGAATTCAGCGTGCCGTAGGTGGCGTTGCCGATTTCGGTGGTGGAGAAGAGGGAGGCGTAGTAGTTCGGGAACATCTGCTGGTCGAACACGGTGTAGAAGGTGTTGGTGAACAGCATGAAGACGATGAGCACCCACAGGGTCGGCATCTTCAGGACGGCGAGCATCTCCTTGAAGGACGGGTTGGTCGCGGTGGCGTTCGGATCGGCTTCCTTCTTGAGTTCCGCCTTCTGCTCCGCGGGAACCCAGAACGCGTAGACGCACAGCATGCCGAGGCCGCAAATGGAGCCGACC
The DNA here is from genome assembly GCA_002451435.1 of Bifidobacterium sp. UBA6881. GTDB lineage: Bacteria > Actinomycetota > Actinomycetes > Actinomycetales > Bifidobacteriaceae > Bifidobacterium. The sequence continues at coordinate 29,500 of DKCF01000009.1, forward strand.
CAGAAGTTCAGCAGCGGGTTGATGTTGAACAGGAAGCCCGCGCACAGCGCCACGATGGCGTAGCCGAAGGAGCCCCAGGCGCGGGACTGGCCGTATTCGAAGCCGAATTTACGGGAATACCGTTCGGTGAGCGCCTCGAACAGCGAGCATCCCGCCATGAAACCGGCGGATAGCACGATGGATCCGATGAGCACGCCGACGAAGCGGATGCTGCCGCCGGCGGTGAGCATCGGCGCGTATACGAACTGGACGAACGGGCCGACGAGCGCCGCGAGCGTGGAGACGACGATGACGAGCTTGCGCTTGATGCCGAGCTGGTCTTGGATGGCGCCATAGGCGAACATGATGACCAGGGTGGCCAACGAGTTGATGGAGTAGATCTGCCCCTGTTCGGCCGAGCTCATGCCCAGGCCGTGCGTGGGATCGGTGAGCCATCGCGAGAAGAATGACCACCAGATGCCCCAGGAGCAGAAAAACATGAAGATGCCGAGTGAGCTTTGCAGATAGGAAGGGTTCTTCCATGTGGATCGGGTATCGCGTGCCATGATGTTCCGTCCTCCGTGTCGTTGCCGCTTCGGTGCGGCGTGATCGTTGCTGAGTGGTGTTGTGTGGTTCGTTTCGGCTGCCGTGCCGGAACAAAGGTGATTTCATGATACGTCTTTTGGGAGGAAGCGTCAAACGATTTACGTAAAACGATTGACGTTAGATTTTGCAAGGTTATACGGAAGGGCTGAAAATAGCGGTGTCCGGCATGTCGGCAATTGGGGAAAGGGGGAAATGCGTCGGCGTGTCGCGATGTGGTTGGAGTCATGTGATTGGACTTGCGCGACGGTTGCGGCGCAGGACGATTCGGCATGGAGCGGACGCAATGCGGATACGATGCAGGCACGGTGTGAGACGGTGCGGCAATGGGCGAGATATGCGATGCGAGATGCCCCGCCCACTCCGGCGGCAACGTATGGAACGCTGTGATTCGACGTCGCGACGCAACGAATATGATGGCACGGCATCAGAACGGATGCTCGGAAGGCATTGCCGAAGCTCAATCCGCCACGGAGCCCTTTTCCAACAGCGTGCAGTGGATCTTCGCGGGAACGGGCGCATCCAGAGACGGCAATGGGGCGGTGGTCTTCGGCCAGCAGCCGACGTCAACGGGTTTGCCTTCGATCATGGAGATCAGTTTGCAGGCGGACCAGTATCCCATCTCGTAGTGCGGCAGTTCCACGGTGGTGAGCTGCGGTTCGAGCGTTTCCGCGAACACGCGGTGATTGTCGACGCCGACCACGGAAATGTCCTTGCCCACGGTGAGTCCGCGACGCGCGGCGCATTCGTACACATACCAGGCGCGTGCGTCGTTGAAACAGAAGAATCCATCGGGATGTTCCCGCTCGAACAGGTCATCCACGGCACGCAATGCGGGGCCATTGTTCATCACATCGCAGACCAGCGAATCATCGAAATCACGTCCGGCGTCGTGCAAGGCCGCGCGGTATCCGGCGAGACGCCCATGCTGGGCAACTATGTTTTCCGAACATCCGATGTACGCGATGCGCTCGCAGTGCGCCCTGAGCAGGCGGTTCGTCGCGTCGTATGCGATGGCGAACTCGTCGGGCTCCACGCTGGGGATCTTTCCCGCCGCGTCGGTGGCGTCCACCATCACCACGGGATAGTCGTTCAGCGACGCCGGCACGGAAGCGATGCGGTTCGACATCTTCGAATACAGGAATCCATCCACGCCGTAACGTTTCAGGGTCGAAATCTCCTGCTCCTCGCTCGCCGCGCCATCGGTACTGACGGTGAATAGAATATAGCCGTAGACGCTGGCCGCATCCTGCGCGCCCAGAATGATGCCGCCCGCGAATGGGGTGGTCGCGACCTCTTCGCTGATGAATCCAAGGATGCGGGTCCTGTTGGTGCGTAGACTACGCGCCAACGGATTGATTCGGTATCCGAGTTCATCGGCCTTCTTGCGCACAAGTTCGGCCAACGCCGCATTCACCCGGCCCTCGTCCCGTCCATTGAGCACCAAAGACACCGTGGAAATGGACACTCCGGTCTCTCTGGCGATTTCCTTCATCGTGGTCATAACTGCAACCCTATACCTGTGCTGGACGAAACCTGTGAGAAACGGGAGGGCGCGTCATTCGCGCATGAACGATGCGAATGACGCGCCCTCCCGGATGCCGTGATACGTGGCATCCGCTATTCGGACAGAATTTCGTCGACGAGTTCCTGCTTGGCGTGGATCTGGCCGTTGAATCCCGGACGAATATCCAGACGGATCACCACATCCGTGCGGTATCCCTGGCCGGCGAGCTTCATGGTCGCGTCCCGAATCACCTTGAGCACGTCGTCGATGTCGCCTTCGATGTTGGTGAACATCGCATTGGTCTCATTGGGAAGACCCGATTGACGGATCACGTCGACCGCCTGTGCGACGTAGGTGGATTTCTCCGGACTCGCGCCGGCGGGGGAGATCGCGACCGCCGCGAGCGTGTTGATGTACGGCTTGCCGGTTTTCGGATCGATGGGCACTTCCTGTTTTTCCGCGTTGCGATCGAGCGTCATTCACGTTTCCTTTCTGTTCTGTTGCCGTGCCGGTGGATGGACGGCGGCACGGCATGATTCGGTTGTCGTGCCGTGCATGGTCTGCCGGGTCACGGGGGCGGCAGACCATACGACGGACATGCGGCCTTTGGTCGCCTAGCGCCACTTCCAGGCGTGGTCCATCGGGCCGGAACCATGACCGAGATCGAGCTGGGCCTTCAAAGCGCCCGTCAGATAATGCTTTGCGCTATCGACCGCGGTCGGCAGATCCTCGCCCAACGCCAGATGCGACGCGATCGCGGAAGACAACGTGCATCCGGTGCCATGCGTGTTCGGATTGTCGATGCGGCGGGAACGGAACCATGTGGCCTCGCCGCTTGGCTCGACGAGCACGTCGCTTGCGTCCTGCGTGCCATGGCCGCCCTTGACGAGTACGGCGCAACCGAAATGGTCTGCCAGGAGGTGCCCCGCCTTGACCATGTCGGACGGCGTGGAGATGCTCTCGCCGTCCTCATAGGCCAATGGAGCGGCACCCTGCCTGACGGCCAGATCGCACAGCACCTGCGTCTCGGGCATATTCGGCGTGATCACCGTGGCCAGCGGGAACAACTTCGAAGTGAGTGCGGCGATCGCGTCGTCCTCGATGAGCTTCGCGCCGGAGGTGGCGACCATCACCGGATCAAGCACCACATTGGCCGCGTGGTGGAACGTGAGACGATCGGCGATCACGTTGATGAGTTCGGCGCTGGAGACCATGCCGATCTTCACCGCGACCGGCGGAATGTCCGAGAACACGGCGTCGATCTGCGCGGCGAGCATATCCGGGGGAGTGTTGGTGACCATCGTCACGCCCGTGGTGTTTTGCGCGGTCAGCGCGGCGATGGCGGTCATGCCGAATACGCCGTTGGCCAGCATGGTCTTCAGGTCGGCCTGGATGCCGGCGCCGCCGGAGGAATCCGATCCTGCGATACTCAGCACTGGCGCCAATGTGGTGGTCATAGCCAACTCCTTCCTCCGCTTCGTTCGCGGATGATCTCATAAATCCATGAAATGCGTATGCGAACCGGCGGATCCATCACGGTCTCCCGCCATGACTCCACCGGTTCGCATACGCATATCCATCGGTCCCTCACTATGCCATGCCGTCGTATGACGCGCCGAGGCGGCGGTCACCGATGGCATGCCGTGGAAGACGTTCCCATGCGTATCACTGGTAGAGCTTGGAACCGCCGTCGCGGAACTTCTGGCTCATCTGCTGCATGCCGGCCGCGATGGACTGCGCGTCGGCCACAAGCTTCTCCTGCGCGGCCTCGTCGCCGAACTTCTTGCGGATGTTCTGCGAAATCGCCATGGAGCAGAACTTCGGGCCGCACATCGAGCAGAAGTGCGCCATCTTCGCAGGCTCCGCCGGCAGCGTCTCATCGTGGAACGCGATCGCGGTATCCGGGTCGTAGCTCAGGTTGAACTGGTCGAGCCAACGGAACTCGAAACGCGCCTTGCTCATCGCGTTGTCGCGGTCCATCGCATGCGGATGGTGCTTGGCGATGTCCGCCGCATGGCAGGCGATCTTGTAGGCGATCACGCCCTGCTTGACATCGTCCTTGTTCGGCAGGCCGAGGTGCTCCTTCGGCGTCACATAGCACAGCATGGCGGTGCCGTAGCGGGCGATCTCCACGCCGCCGATGGCGGACGTGATGTGGTCGTAGCCCGGAGCGGTGTCGGTGGTGAGCGGTCCAAGCGTGTAGAACGGCGCGTCCTTGCAGATCGCCTTCTCCATCTCGATGTTCATGCGCACGGTGTCGAACGGAATATGGCCCGGTCCTTCGATCATCACCTGCACATCGTGGTCCCATGCGCGCTGGGTCAATTCGCCCAGCGTCATGAGCTCGGCGAACTGCGCCGCGTCGTTCGCGTCGGCGAGCGAGCCCGGACGCAAACCGTCGCCGAGCGAGAACGCGACGTCGTACTTCGCGAAGATGTCGCACAGCTCGTCGAAATGCGTGTACAGGAAGCTTTCCTGATGGTGCTGCAGGCACCATTCGGCCATGATCGAACCACCGCGGGAGACAATGCCCGTCATGCGGTTGGCGGTCAGCGGCACGAACCGCAGCAGCACGCCGGCATGGATGGTCATGTAGTCGACGCCCTGCTCGCACTGTTCGATCACGGTGTCGCGGAACAGCTCCCAGGAGAGCTTGGACGCATCGTCCTCGACCTTCTCCAGCGCCTGGTACATCGGCACGGTGCCGATCGGGACGGGGGAGTTGCGCAGAATCCATTCGCGGGTGGTGTGGATGTCGTTGCCGGTGGACAGGTCCATCACGGTGTCGGCGCCCCACTTGGTGGCCCACGTCAGCTTCTCCACTTCCTCGTCGATGGATGAGGTGACGGCGGAGTTGCCCATGTTGGCGTTGAGCTTGGTGAGGAACTTCGAACCGATGATCATCGGCTCGGCCTCCGGATGGTTGATGTTGCACGGCATGACCGCGCGGCCGGCGGCCAGCTCGGAACGCACCAGCTCCACGTCGCAGTGCTCGCGCTCGGCGACGTAACGCATTTCCGGCGTGATGATGTTATGGCGCGCGTACCACATCTGGGTGATCGGGTGGTCCTTGGCCTTCAGCGGCTTGTGCTTGCGGCCGCGCCACTCCTTGGACGCCTTGCCGCGCTTGATGGCGCGCTTGCCATCGTCCTCGAGGTTGCGACGCCGGCCCTCGTACTCCTCCACGTCGCCGCGGTCGCGGATCCAGTCGAGACGCAACGGGGCCAAGCCCTCCTTCGGGTCGCACTTCGGGCCTTCGGTGTTGTAGTCCTTGAACGGCGCGTTCGGGCCTTCGCCCGGCGTGTCGGAAAGCTTGATCTCGGTGTACGGCACCTCAAGATCGTAGGTGCCGAACTGGTTCTCGAAGTGAATCGGCGTGGTCTTGCGGACGTGCGCCTTGTCGCGCTGCTTGGAATCGCGCGCCGCGATGTCCACGCGCTGCTGCTTGGCCAGCTTGGAGGCCGCTTTCGCCTCCTTGGCGTTGGTGAACTTCTTCTCGTTCTTCTCGGCCGGCTTGTCGGCGGTCTCGCTGGTCTTCACACGCGGTGCGTAGCCGTGCCTCCTATCGCCGCGCACGGCCTTCCAGCGCGTCACCATATCGCGGGTAGCGGCTTCCGGATCGTCGGCTCCGGCGATCGCGGAGACCACGAACCAACCTGCGGCCTTCGACTGTGCCAGCATCTCCATGTCGTCGGCGGTCACGCCGCCGCCCACCACCACGGGGAATTCGCTGGCGGTGCAGATCGTGTTGATCTGCTCCTCGTCGAGGGTGTGTCCGGAACCGTCGTTGCCGCCGACGGAAGCCTCCGGCTTGGTGGCGGAGACATGCAGCGGGCCGGCGCCGATGTAGTCGATGCAGCCGTTCGGCAGCTCGTTGATGAGCTTCACGAGGCTTTCGGTTTCGGCGGAAAGGCCCACGATGGCCTCGTCGCCGAGCAGCGCACGCGCCTCACGCGGCTCCATGTCGGTCTGCCCGATGTGCACGCCATCGACCTTGATGCCTTTGTTGCGCGCCTGCCACACCACATCCACGCGGTCGTCGATGACGAACGCCACGGAATCGGATTTGCCGTTGTCTTCGATGATCTGCGCGATGTCCTGCGCCATCATCGTGATGTCCTTGGCGTCCGCGTCCTTGGCGCGCAGCTGGATGAACGTCGCCCCGCCGCGCAACGCGTCATCGACCACATCCGTGATCGGACGGCCCTTGCAGTCCTGCGGGCCTACTACGAAGTAGGCGCTCATGTCGAAACAGTCTCGCATGGAGGCGTATGGATAGTTGCTCATTGTGGTTTCCCCTTTGTGGTAAGTGATCCAAAAAAGAAGTGTTGATATGTGCTGCTGATGCCTGCGGCGCCCGCTCTGCTGGCCGGTTCCGTCATTCCTGTATCAGGCGAGGCCGGAATCCCGACGATTCCCATGGACCTATATATAGGGTCTTGGTTTTGCGCGTATACGTCGAGACGTTCCGGCGGACCGCCGGGCGGTGGATGACACCGAATCATCGGTGGAACTCATCCGAGGAGGATGTCCGAATCGGCCACCTGCCGGGCAGTCGTGTTCCACAGGGCATCCAACAATGCCGTCTGGAACGACCCCGGCCCCTTGGACGACTTCTCGGCCGTCTCCGAAGCGCGGTTGTACAGCAGGGCTGCGGAGACGGCGGCGACGAACGGTTCGGCGACGGCCAGATACGTTGCGGTGACGCCGCCGAGCGAGCAGCCCGCGCCGGTGATCTTCGTCATCATCGCGCTGCCACCGGGCAGCCGAAGCACGTGTTCGCCATCGGTCACCAGGTCGACCGCGCCGGAAACCGCGACTGCGCCGGTGCCGGTCGGGGAGTGTTTCGCGAGATGCCGTGCCAGGCGCTTCGCCGCGTCGGCCGCGGCATCGACGTCATCGACGGATTCGACGCCTGCGGGGCGGGTCCCGGAAACTGAGGAAGCGCCACGATCCAGTCCCCACATCGCGTCGAGCGCGATGATCTCGCTGGCGTTGCCGCGTACGATGGTCGGCGGATATGTGCGGAACGACTCGAGGATCGCGGTGCGTGTTTTGCCGATGCCGGCGGCGACCGGGTCGAGTACCCATGTCTTGCCGCCCTTGTGCAGCTTGCAGGCGATTTGCGGCAAGGCGTCCTTGAAGAACGGCAGCAACGTGCCGACATTGATGTAATTGGATCCCGCGATCTGCGCGGTGTCCACCACATCGTCCGGCAGATAGCTCATGGCCGCAGTTCCGCCGGCCGCGAGCTGTGCGTTGGCCACCAGATTGATGGTCACGAAATTGGTGAATGACTGCGCCAGCGGCGTCTGCGCCCGCACGGTGTCGACCGCCTGCGCGATCTGGCCGCGCAAACGTGTGATGAACTCGCGTTGTTCATCGGTGTATGAGTCGGTGCTCATCATCTGCTCCCTACGTTGGTGCTAACCAACAGGTTCAAAGGGTCAGGCTCCGTGCCTATCTCAGCTTCTCGGTCTCCCGGGAAGCACCCCCGCATGTTCAATACGGTCTTCAACCTATCCGAGGGCGTTGACAGCGGTGTTTCCGACGGCCGCGCTCTTCCGTAGGCGGTTTTGGGCTTCCGTAGGTGGTCGCCGGCCGATAGGCGATGGAAAACCATTGGAATGGGCGTCTGTCCGAACCCGGATCCGTGGCCGACCGCCTACGGAACGTGAAAACCGCCTACGGAACCCGGCGGTAGCGCCGAGTCGGGGAGCGGCCATGGAAGTCAGCGCGTGACGGTAGGCTTTCCGCTTGTAAAGACCCCAAACCGTTCATACCAGAAGGTGCATTGTGGCTGTATCCAAACTCGATGAAGTCGTATCCCTCGCCAAGCGTCGTGGTTTTGTTTTCCCCGCCGGCGAAATCTATGGCGGAACCCGTTCCGCATGGGATTACGGTCCGCTCGGCGTCGCGCTGAAGGACAATATCAAGCGCGAATGGTGGCGTTCCATGGTCGTCACCCGCGGTGACGTCGTTGGCGTTGACACCTCCATCATCCTGCCGACCCCGGTGTGGGTCGCCTCCGGCCACGTGGCCGTCTTCAACGATCCGCTGGTGGAATGCCTCAACTGCCACAAGCGTCAGCGTTCCGACAAACTCCAGGAGTCCTACGCCGAGAAGCACGGCGACAAGCTGCCGGAGAACGGCATGGCCGACATCGTGTGCCCGGATTGCGGCACCCGCGGCAAGTGGACCGAACCGCGCGACTTCAACATGATGCTGCGCACCCATCTCGGCCCGGTCGAGGACGAGAACTCGCTGCACTACCTGCGTCCGGAGACCGCGCAGGGCATTTTCGT
>DKCF01000009.1:38015-41409 GCA_002451435.1 Bifidobacterium sp. UBA6881
GGCAACTTCATCTTCCGCACCCGTGAGTTCGAGCAGATGGAGATGGAGTTCTTCGTCAAGCCCGGCGAGGACGAGGCGTGGCACCAGTACTGGATCGACGCCCGCACCCAGTGGTACCTCGACCTTGGCGTCAAGCCGGAGAACCTGCGCCACTACGAGCACCCGAAGGACAAGCTGGCCCATTACTCGAAGCGCACCGTGGACATCGAGTACAAGTTCGGTTTCCAAGGCTCCGATTGGGGTGAGCTCGAAGGCATCGCCAACCGTACCGACTTCGATCTTTCCGCGCATTCCAAGCACTCCGGAGAGGACCTGAGCTACTTCAACCAGGCCACTGGCGAAAAGTACGTGCCGTACGTCATCGAGCCTGCCGCCGGCCTGACCCGCTCCCTGATGTGCTTCCTCGTCGACGCCTACGATGTCGACGAGGCGCCGAACACCAAGGGCGGCGTGGACAAGCGCACCGTGCTGCACCTCGACCCGCGTCTGGCCCCGGTCAAGGCCGCTGTGCTGCCGCTGAGCAAGAAGCCCGACCTGCAGGGCGTCGCGCACAAGCTCGCCGCCGACCTGCGTCAGAACGAGTGGATGATCGATTACGACGAGTCCGGAGCCATCGGACGCCGTTACCGTCGCCAGGACGAGATCGGCACCCCGCTGTGCGTGACCGTCGACTTCGACACCTTGGACGACCAGGCCGTGACCATCCGTGAACGCGATACCATGAAGCAGGAGCGCGTCAGCCTCGACAAGGTGTCGGACTACATCGCCGAACGCATTGGCGAGAAGCGCAGCAGCGTGCCGCAGCTGCCGGTCGAGATGGGCGGCGAGGCATGGCCCGAGTCCGTCAAGATCGCCGAGGCCGGTGGACTGTACTAAAGCGCCCCATGCCAGACAGCATTGTGATTGCCGACGGGGAAACCGACGCGCTTGACCCGCGTACCGACGCGGCTCGGCCGTCGGTTCCCCCCGTTATCAAGCCGGTCGATCTCGGGCCGGTGCACGTGCAGACGCCGGTCGTGCTCTCGCCCATGGCGGGCGTGACCAATTGGCCGTTTCGTGTGATCTGCGAAAGCTACGGGCCGGACGGTCTGTATGTCGCGGAGATGATCACCGCCCGCGCGCTGGTCGCCCGCAATCCCAAGGCGTTGCGCCTGTGCCGCTTCGCGCCCAGTGAAAGAATCCGCTCGCTTCAGTTGTATGGCGTGAATCCCGCGATCGTCGAACAGGCCGCGAAAATCGTCGTCGACGAGAACATGGCGGATCATGTCGACCTGAACTTCGGTTGCCCGGTACCCAAGGTCACGCGCCGCGGTGGCGGTTCCGCTTTGCCCTGGAAGCTCGATTTGTTCCGTGAGATCATCCAACGCGTGGTCAAGGTGTGCGACAGCGCCGACATCCCCGTCACCGCCAAGATTCGCGTGGGCATCGACCATGAGCATGAGACCTTCCTCGAGGCCGGACGCATCGCGCAGGAGGAGGGCTGCAAGGCCGTGACCCTGCACGCGCGCACCACCGCCGAATACTACGGCGGGCATTCCGACTGGAACCGCATCGGCGAACTCGTGGAGAGACTCGACATCCCCGTGTTCGGCAACGGCGACATCTGGGGCGCGAACGACGCGCTCGCCATGGTCTCCGAAACCGGCTGCGCAGGCGTCGCCATCGGTCGCGGCTGTCAAGGCCGCCCATGGTTGTTCGCGGATATCAAGAACGCCTTCGCCGGCAGCGACGAACGCATCGATCCGACGCTCGGCGAGGTGTGCCGGGTGATCGAACGTCATGCCGCGTTGCTCACCGAGTTCTATGACGGCGACGAGCGGATGGCCGTGCACGATCTGCGCAAACACATCGCGTGGTATCTCAAAGGGTTCCCGGTGGGCGGTTCCACACGCCGGGCGTTCATGGAATGTGAAAATCTTGAGGATGTGCGCGCCGAGATCGGCAAACTCGATCCCACCATTCGTTTCCCCGAGCGCATCGCCGACAAGCCGAGGGGCCGCGTACGCTTCGCCAAGAAGGTGCATTTGCCATACGGATGGTTGGAATCCCGGGAAACAACCCATGAGGAGCGTCAGGCGCTGTTCGGCGACGACCCCATGGACGCGAGCTACTGATCGGATTGGTTCCCGTCCGGGCGGAAAATGGGTGAAAACGATTTTTCGACCGGTCGGGGGCGCCGACTCTAGGCAAAAAAGACACGCCGATGGGAAAAAAGTGAAAAAACACCGGCGCGCGCATGAAAAAGTGCGCGTATTATCAACCCGTCTGCGATAGAGTTGTGCGTAAACGTGTGAGTGACAGGAGACTATGGTGAGCGAGATTGCCCAGACTGACAATTTCAACGACAAGACTAACATCAAGGTCGTCGGTGTCGGTGGAGCCGGCGGTAACGCCGTTAATCGCATGATTGCTGAAGGTCTTCAAAGTGTTGAGTTCATCGCGATTAACACCGACGCGAAGGATTTGCTGCGTTCCGATGCGGATGTCAAAATCTCATTGAACGACGCTTCCAGCCGTGGTCTGGGCGCAGGGGCCGACCCGGAGAAGGGCGCGAAGGCCGCGCAGGACCATCAGTCCGACATCGAGGAATCGCTCAAGGGCGCCGACATGGTGTTCGTGACCTGCGGCGAAGGCGGCGGCACCGGTACCGGCGCAAGCCCGATTGTGGCGCGCGCCGCGCACCAGCAGGGCGCATTGACCATCGCGGTCGTGACTCGTCCATTCAGCTTTGAAGGCCCGCAGCGTTCTGCGTCCGCCGCACTCGGCATCGAGAACCTGCGCAAGGAAGTGGACGCGCTGATCGTAATTCCGAACGACCGGTTGCTGGAGCTGTCCGACCGCACCATCGGCATCGTCGACGCGTTCAAGACCGCGGACACCGCATTGCTGGCCGGCGTTCAGGGCATCACCGACCTGATCACTTCCAATTCGTACATCCACGTCGACTTCAACGATGTCAACGCGATTTTGCGTGGCGCCGGCACCGCGCTGTTCGGCATCGGCTCCGCACGGGGCGAGGACCGCGCCACGCAGGCCGCGGAAATCGCCATCAGCTCGCCGCTGCTGGAAGAGAGCATCGAGGGTGCGCATGGCGCGCTGGTCAACATCGCCGGTCCGACCGATCTGAAGCTGCAGGAAGCCGCGGCGGCAACCCAGCTGGTGCAGAAGGCCATCCACCCGGAGGCGCAGATCATCTGGGGTCTTTCCCTGGACGACGCCTACGGCGACGAGGTGCGCGTCACGGTCATCGCGGCCGGTTTCGACGCCAACTCGAAGAAGAGCGCTCCGGCCGTCGACCAGGATTCGAAGCCTTCCACCGAAGGCACGATTCCGCTGTCGGCGCTGTCCGCCAAGGTGTCGAGCGCTTCCGCCGAACCCCAGCAGCCTCAGCAGG
>DKCF01000088.1:0-4288 GCA_002451435.1 Bifidobacterium sp. UBA6881
GCCTTGAGGATGTCGCGCAGCGTCTGTCCCTTGACGTATTCCATGACCAGATACGGCAGATGCTCGCTCTGACCGGTTTCGGTGGTGACGACTTCTTCGCCCGAATCGTAGATGTTCACGATGTTCGGATTGTTCATCTGCGCCACGGAATGGGCTTCGCGGCGGAAACGCTCAAGGAAGATATGGTCGTTCGCGAAATCGGCGCGCATGATCTTGACGGCCACGGTGCGCCCCAGACGGGTATCCGTCGCAACATGCACCTCGGCCATGCCGCCGCGGCCAATCAGCTGGCCGAGCTGGTAGCGTCCACCAGCCAAAGAAGTGGGCATGTTGATGTTCATCACTGTTCCTTCCAATCAGTGCTCAAAGAGATATGCGGTTTGCTGACCACGCGGCGGGGCATCCTTCCGCCCGCCGTCACGACCATGGTGTCGGCCAGCTGCGTTTGCTGGTCGAGCAGACGGCGTTCGATGCGCGACAGCGTGCGGGATACCGTCAGCGCGTCCTTCGGACGGTCGAGCGGATCCTTCGCCAACATCGACATGACGAATTCGCGCAGCTGCACGTCGACGGTGTTCGGCAACGGCGGAACCGGATTGTTCACATGCGCGGCGGCGATGTCGACGGGAGTGGCGCCGGTGAACGGGCGATGCCCGCAGAGTCCTTCGTATGCGACGACGCCCAGCGAATAGATGTCGGATTGCGGCGTGGCCTGCTTGCCTTGCGCCTGCTCCGGAGAAATGTACTGCGCGGTGCCCACGACCATGCCATCCTGCGTGATCTGCTCTTGGTTGGTGGAGTACGATACGCCGAAATCGGTGATCTTCACCTCACCGGTGTCGGACACCATGATGTTCGCGGGCTTCACGTCGCGATGGATCACGCCGTGCGAATGCGCGACGAACAGTCCACGGGCGGTCTGGATGAGGATCGGCAGCAGCTTGATCGGATCCATCGGGCCGTTCAGCTCGTGGAACAGATCCGCCAACGATTTGCTGGGCACGTATTCCATGATGAGGAATCCGATGCCGTCGTGTTCGTAGTATTCGAACAACGCGGCGATGTTGGGATGCGCGAGATTGGCGGAATTATGCGCCTCCGCGCGCAGCCGAAGCAGCTTGGCCTCCTGGGTGGCGCCCAGGTCCCCGCGCAACGCCTTGATGGCCACGGGACGTCCCAACTGGATGTCGTAGCCTTTCCATACCTCACCCATGCCGCCCTGCGCGAGGCGGGAGTCCAGCCGGTAACGCTGGTGGATGAGCTGTCCTTCAATCAGTTTCATTCTGCCAGCGCCTCCTGCATCATGGCCTTCATAATCGGTCCGGCCGCATATGAGCCGTAGACGTCGACGTTGTGCACCACAACGGCGACGGCGATCTTCGGATCGTCGGCCGGGGCGAATCCGATCACCCAGCCGTCGATGGACGAGTTGTTCTCGCCGATCTGCGCGGTGCCGGTTTTCGCGGCGACCTTCACGCCGTCGATCGCAAGATTCGTGCTTTCCTTGGTGACCACGGCCTCCATCATCTGCGTGAGCTTGTTCGCGGTGTCCTCGCTGAACGCGCGTGATTTCACCGAAGGCCTGGTCTGCGAGATGACCGACAGGTCGGAGGACCGCACGCGGTCGACCAACGTCGGCTGCATGACCTTGCCGCCGTTCGCGATGGTCGCGGCGACCAGCGCGTTCTGCAACGGCGTCACCACGGTGTCGCCTTGGCCGATGGACGCCAGGGCGAGCTTGTCGTCGCCGGCGTCGGTCGGGAACTTCGACGTCACCGACACCCACGGCGTGCCGGTGGAATTGGTGCCGTCGACGGTGATGGGGCTGTCGAATCCGAGCTTCTTGGCCATCGAGGAGACCTTGTCGTCACCCAGCGCCACGCCCAGCTGGGCGAACGCGGTGTTCGACGAATAGGCCAGGGCGTCCTCGAACGAGATTTTGTTGTCGGTGCCGTTCGCCTGGGACACGACATTCGTCAATTGCGTCTGCGTTCCCGGAAGGGTGTAGCTCGCGCCGGCGGGAATCTCCGTGTCCGGCTGGTACTGGCCGGTTTCCAACGCGGTCGCCGCGACGACGGTTTTGAACGTCGATCCCGGCGGATACAGCTGCGACGTGGCGCGGTTGAGCATCGGGTTCGTCGCGTCCTGCGACAGGTTGGAGTAGTTCTGGTTCGCCTCGCTGGTGTTGTGCCCGGCAAGCAGGTTCGGGTCATAGCTCGGCGTGCTCACCATGGCGAGGATGCGGCCGGTTTTGGGTTCGATGGCCACCGCCGCGCCGTCCATGGATCCCAGGCTGTCGTATGCCGCCTGCTGGATCTTCGGATCGATGGACGTTTCGATGTTGGCGCCCTTGTTCGTCTGGCCGGTGAACAACGACTTGAACCGCTGCCAGATCAGCTGTTCCGATTGGCCGGACAACAGGGAGCTGCGCGAAGCCTCGACGCCGGTCCACGCGCGCTGACTGACCGAGAAGAATCCGGTGACCGGCGCGTATAGCGATCCGTTCGCATAGGAACGCTGATAGGAGAACGCGTCGTTCGACGGGTCGGATTTCGCCATCACCGTGCCGTCCGACGCGAGGATCGAACCACGGGGCGCGCCGTATTCGTGGTACAGCGCGCGCGTGTTGCGTGGATCGTTGTTGAGCTCATTGGCCCGCACCGCGCTGATCATCGTGGTCGACATGCCCAGGATGACGAACAGGATGACGACGATGGTGAACAATTGGCGGAGTGATTTATTCATGCCGGCCTCCTGTGTGACGCGCATGGCGGGAGTGTTGCGGCTGGACCGACGATTCCGCCTGCTGGATGGCCTCGAATGCCTGGGTGGGCTGGTCGGGCTGGGCGTCGCCCTCGACATGGTCGGTCGGGGAAAGCCGGATGGCTTGGGTGGCCTGGCTTGCCTGTGTGGCGTTGATCAGCTCGGTTTTGCGTTCCCTGGCCTGCTCGCGCGCGCGCAGAGCCTGCGCAGCCTCGTACTGGAACGTGTCGCTGTCCACTTCGGACTCCGGCTTGTTCGCGGAATTCGAGATCACCAGCAGGATGGTCGCCAGCAGATAGTTCGCGATCAGCGACGAACCGCCGGCCGCCATATACGGCAAGGTCAGGCCGGTGAGCGGAATGACCAGCGTGATGCCGCCGACCACGGTGAACACCTGGAACGCCATCGTGAACACCAGACCCGAGGCGAGCAGCTTGCCGAAGCCGTCCTTGATCTTCATGGCGGTGATCATGCCGGCCGCGATGATGAGCAGATAGAACATCAGGATCGCCATCAGGCCGGTCAATCCCAATTCCTCGCCCACGGCCGCGTAGATGTAATCGGAATTCGCGATCGGTGTGATCGAAGGATGGCCCTGGCCCAGGCCGTTGCCCATCAAGCCTCCGGAGGCCAGTCCGAAAATGCCGGTGACCAGCTGGTAGGAACCGCCGTATTCCTTGTTGTACTGCGAGGAATCGAAAGGATGCAGCCATGCGTCGACGCGCGCGCCCACGTGGCTGAAGATGTTCGCCGCCGCCACGGCGCCCACGGCGAACGCGATGAAACCGATGAAAATCCAGCTTTTGCGTCCCGTGGCGACATACAGCATGGAGACGAACATCGCGAAGAACATCAGCGAGGTGCCCAGATCGTGCTGCACGACGAGCACGCCCATCGACACGATCCACACCACGATGATCGGCCCCAGATCCTTGATGCGCGGAAGTTGGAATCCGAGCACCTTTTTGCCGCCGACCGCGAGCTGGTCGCGGTGGTCGAACAGATAGGAGGCGAAGAAGAACGCCAGGAACAGCTTGGCGAACTCACCCGGCTGGAACGAACCCAATCCGGGGATCTTCACCCAGATGCGCGCGCCGTATTGCTCGGAACCCAGACCGGGCAGCATCGGAGACAGCAGCAACGCGATGCCGATCACCATGCTGACGTAGGAGAACCGTCTCAGCACGCGGTAGTCCTTCATGAAGATCACCAGCAGGTTCGAGACGCCCAGCGCGATCGCCAGCCACAGCATCTGCTTCAATCCGGCCGAAGTGTGCGTGTCCTGGTCGATGCGCGCGATCATCATCACGCCGATGCCGGTCAGCAGCATCACGCAGCACAGAATCGACTGGTTCGCATACGGTTGGAAACGCAGCAACAGGCCCCAACCGGCCAGATACAACGCGCCGATGAAGGCGAGCATCCACAGATACTGTTCCGGAAAGCCGCCGGTGGTGCGTTCGAACATCTGGAAGAACGCCATGGCGCACAGCAGCATCGTGAACGCCAGCAGCGCCAGTTGTTT
>DKCF01000088.1:4471-11950 GCA_002451435.1 Bifidobacterium sp. UBA6881
TTCGCCTCGTCGTACGAGTCGAAGGAAATGCCTTGGGTGAGCTGTTCCTGCCAGCTGGGTGGCAGATCGCTCGTCTTCATGTTCATGTCGGTGACGGTGTGCGAAAGCTTCAATCCGAACAGATTCGTCGGCACGCCTTGGAAAATCGCCACGGTTCCATTGTCGTCGCCGATGTAGTACTTCGATTGGCTCCAACGGTAGGTCAGCAGACCTCCGGCGGCCGCGCAGAGCAGCACGATGACGGCGACGATGATGCCGAATGCGCGGGTGCGGCGCCTGCGGGTGCGTTTCGTCTTGGTCTGGTCGACCTGTTCGTTCTCGATCGCCTTGGCGACCTCGGGATCGTTCGGGTCGGCGGAGATGCGCCCATTGAGCTTCTGTACCACCGGAATCTCGCCGGTGTCGGGATTGGCGCGTTCGCCGTTCTCCTCACGGACGGTGGACGGTTGCGCGACGCGCTGCTCCTTGTTCTGGTCCTGTGCGTTTTCCTCGGGGTCTTTGCCGTGGCGCAGTGCCGCGGCGCGGGCCGCGGGCGACTGTTTCGCGTCGCGCAGGGCGGGTGCCGACGCCACCGATTCGTTGATGATGTCCGCAATCGGTTCCAGGCTCGCGCTTGCCGCGCCGCCGATGAGCGGCGTCTGATGCGGCAGATCGAACGCGTCGGCGTCGAGGGCGAGCGTCGCATCCGCGATGACCGCGGTGACGTTGTCGGTGCTTCCCGCACGCAACGCCATAGAGACGAGCCGTTGCGCGCACTCCTCCTGATCGGAGCAGGAGGACAGCACTTCCTCCAACGTCGAATCCTCAAGCACGCCGCACAGGCCGTCGGAGCACAACAGCCAGCGGTCGGCCGGATTCGCCTTGCGGATCGCGATGTCCGGGCGCGAATCGATGTCGAAATCGCCCAATACACGCATCACCACGTTGCGTTGCGGATGGTTGCGCGCCTCGGCCGCGCTGATGCGGCCCGTGTCGATGAGGTGCTGCACGTAGCTGTGGTCGGACGTCATGCGGATAAGCCGGCCGTCGTGCAACAGGTACGCGCGGGAATCGCCGATATGCGCCAGCACCCAGTAGCCCGCGACCATCGCCACGGAGGTGACGGTGGTGCCCATGCCGGCGAGCTTGCGTTCGCGCTTCGCCTTGCCGACGATCGCGTCATGCGCGGCCATCACGGAGGTGGCCATCATGTGGGACACCGCCTGCACGTCGCCCTGCGCGTTGTCGCATTCGATGTGCGCCAGCGAACGGATGGCGATGGTGGAGGCGGTGTCGCCGCCCGCATGGCCGCCCATGCCGTCGCAGATGGCGATGAGGTGCTCGCCGGCGAATGCGGAATCCTGGTTGTTGGAACGCACCGTGCCCACGTCGGACACGACGGTGGAATACATGAACAGTGGCTGTGAAGCGTCGGAATTCGGCAATCGGCTCACCTCAATTCAAAAGTGGTTGCGCCAATGCGCACCGGAACGCGCGAACCGAGGATCATCGGCGCCTGCAGGCGCTGTTGATTGACCACGGTGCCGTTGGTGGAGCCGAGATCCTCGATCGCCCACCGGCCGGTGGCGGGATCGGTGTAGACGCGCGCATGGTGGGAGGATACGAATTCGTCGTCCAGCACCACGGTGTTCGAAGCGGCGCGGCCGAGCGTGATGGTATTGCCGGTCAAAGGGACGGAACTGCCGGCAAGCGGACCATCGATGATCACCAGAAGCGTGGGATTGGCGTTCGGCACGGCATTCGCGGACCGTGTGGAGACCGCGGCCGGTGCGGGCGCGGCCACCGGCGCGGGCGACTGCGCGGCGTTGCGCGCGCGACGCTCCTTACGACGATGAGCCCGCGATTTCCGCGGGCTGAGCGTTTCGATGTCGTGGTACAGCGACCGTACCACACAGGCTACAAACACCCATAACAGTACGAGAAAGCCATATTTGAGAATCGCAAAGGTTAATTCAGTGAGCATAAAAGCGGCTCCCGTTCCAGGTCGTCTACTCCTGATCCTGCGAAGAAGCCCAGTACAGGATGCGGGTGCGTCCGATGGTGATGGTGTTGCCGTCAAGCAGCGTAGCGGCCTCCACATGGTGTCCTTCGACGTACATGCCGTTCGTGGAGTTCAGGTCGCGGGCGATGACGGTTTTGCCGTCGTCGTTGATGTCAATTTCCATATGGCGACGGGAGATGCCCGGATCGTCGATGACGATGTCGCAATCGGAACCGCGTCCGATGATCGTCTTGCTTTCGGTGAGCAGATACTGGTGCTCGCCGATCTCCAGCATCGGGCAGTCCTCGTTCTGCGCGTCGGTGGTGACCGGCACGGTGTTGCCCTGCACGGATTCGCTGGACAGCTTGAAATTGCCCTTGGTGAGTTCGAGATCCTCTTCGAAGATCACCACGACCGGTCCGACGAATGCGTAATGCTGGCTTTTCGCATACTGGGTGAGGTTGTCCGCCAGCTCGTTCGCCAGGGTCTCGGCGCCCCATTCGACGATGTTGTTGAAATCCGGCGTGCTGAGTTTGAACCGGTATTCGTTCGGGGCTACGGTACGGTCGCGCGTGACGGGCATGGCCTCTTTGTCGATCTCACGTTCCAGAGCGCTGGAAAGGTCGACGGGCTGCAGGTCCTTGGACCCGAACTTGGCGAAGACGCCGTTCACCGCGCCTTCCACGCTCTTCTCAAATCGGTCGAGAACACTCATACTTTGTCCCTTTCTATCCTCACCTATCCTACGCGGTAGTGCGCCGAGCGCCAATTTACATACTTATTGGTCGCAAATTAATTGCAAAAATTTCATGTGGAATACGGCGGATGGCGGCGTTCCCGCCGATAGGGGAGCGTCGGGGTGATGCGGGGGTGGCGTCAATCGGCATGCCGGTCGGCGCTATGGGCCGGTGCTAGGTTGGAGGCATGGATACTGCGATTGAAACTGAGCGCGAGCGTGACGCGATCGCGCGTTTCCCCCGTTTGAAAGCACGCACATTGCGATTCTCCTGCGGCGCCCCGCGTTCGGCGCGTGTGATCGGCGACGGCTCCCGTGCGCTGTTCCTGCGTTCGGACGGTCCGGAAGACACGGTCACCTCATTGTGGATGAGCGTGATCCACGATGACGGCGAAAGCGGCGAGATACTGCTTGCCGACCCCCGTGACCTGCTTGCCGACGCCGACGCCGAGAACGTGCCTGCCGAGGAGAAGGCGCGTCGCGAACGCGCGCGCGAAGGCGGCTCTGGCATCGTCGGCTACTCCGTCGACGCGGCGGGCGATCGCGTGGTGTTTACCATCAACGGACAGCTGTTCCTGACCGAAATCAGTGAGGACGGCGCGCGCACCCGGCAGCTGGTCGCCGAGGCCCTGGACGCATCGCCGGCCGAATACGGTCCGGTGCTCAACCCGCGCATCAGCCCGGACGGACGCCACGTGCTGTACACGACCGGCGAACGCCTCAATCTCATCGACATCGCCGACTGGCCGGCATCCGGCCAGGACGCGGAGGAATCCATCGCCACGGTGTATGGCGTGCGCGGCGGGGACGACGATTCCGCACCGGCCGACGGCACGGTGAAGATCGGACTGGCCGAATTCGCCGCGGGCGAGGAAATGGACCGCTACGAAGGCTTCTGGTGGTCGCCCGACTCCAAATACGTGCTGTTCGAAACCTTCGATTCCGCCAATGAGGAGACCTGGCACATCTCCGATCCGGCGAATCCGGCGAATCCGGCGCAGGGACGCCGCTACCCGCAGGCGCTGACCGCCAACGCCGACGTGCGGCTGACGCTGCTCGAACTCGGATTCGACACCGACGGCTGCTACTACGGCGGCATCGCCAACGAAGTGCGGTGGGACCGCGAATCCTACGAATACCTCGCCGCGGTCAGCTGGACGGACGGCCATGAGCCGATCATCCAGGTGCAGGACCGTCTGCAGCAGCACGACCAGGTGCTCGCCGTGCATGTCGGCGAACCGGTGATGCCGGCCATCGCGCCGGAAAACGCATTCACCGACGATGACGGCGACGAGGTAGAGACCTTCTCCTTCACGGTGCCGGAATACGCGGAAGGCGAGCGTCCCGGCACGGTCCGCGTGCTTGAGGAGCACCACAACGGCCAGTGGCTCGACCTGATCCACGGCGTCCCGGCATACACGCCGGACGGGCGCCTGGTATGCGCGATGAACGACATGGACGCGGACACCAACCGCCTGACCGTGGACGGCAAGCCGTTCACGCCGGCCGGACTGCAGGTGCGCACCGTGCTCGACGTGACCGACGACGACGTGCTGTGCGTGGTGCAGCGCACGCCGGAACTCCTGCCCGCCGACCAACTGCCCTTCCTCTGGCAGGACAACGCGGAGGACCACGACGCCCGCAGCTTCGACGTCGTGTCGATGCGCTTCGACGGCGGTTGGGAGCCGCTCACCTACACGCCGGGCCAATGGACGATGTCCCGTGCGGGCAACGGCTGCGTGGTGACCGGCCGCGGCATGGACGACGCGAAAACGCAGATGCAGCACTGCATGAACGTCGCCACGGCATCCGAAGACGGCACGGACACGGCCTCGATGGTCGTCGCGCCGATCGAAAACCATGCCGCCGAACCCGGATTCCGGCCGAACGTGCGTTTCACCCGATTGGGTGAACGCGCGCTGCACACGGCGGTCATCCTGCCGTCGGAACACAGCGCATACGCCCACGCCACCAAACTGCCGGTGCTGATGAAGCCATACGGCGGCCCCGGATTCCAGCAGGTCGTCGAAAGCCAGTCCTTCTACTGGGACGCGCAATGGTGGGCCGACCAAGGCTACATCGTCGTCACCGCGGACGGCCGCGGCACCACCGGCCGCGGACCGAAGTGGGACCGCATGATCTACGAGAACATGAAGGCCGTGACCCTGGAGGACCAGGTGTCGGCGGTCAACGCGCTGCCGGACGCGCTCGCCGCATGGAACGCGCCCGAACCCGACCTCGACCGCGTCGCGATGATCGGCTGGTCGTACGGCGGATTCCTGTCCGCGCTCGCCGTCCTCGAGGCGCCGGACACGTTCGCCGCGGCCTGCGCGGGCGCGCCGCCGACCGATTGGACGCTGTACGACACGCACTACACCGAACGGTATCTGGGCCTCGACCCCGCAGTGTACGAGCGGAACAGCATCATCGCGGACGCCCCGAACCTCAGGCGCCCGCTGATGCTCATCCACGGTTTCGCCGACGACAACGTGACGATCGCCAACAGCCTGCGGCTGAGCCAGGCGCTGATGGCGGCCGGACGGCAGCACACGTTCCTGCCGCTCACCGGCATCACGCATATGACCAACGACGAGACGGTCGCCGAGAACCTGCTGCTCCTGCAGCGGGACTTCCTCGCCAAGGCGCTGGCCTGAGGGACGCCGGTCTGAATCGCCTTGGGCCGGCCCTCGCCGTTCTGGGCGGTATCGGCCCGGACGGCATGGAGACGAACCGTCGCACGTCGATTCCACGGAAGCCGCCGGACACCGGTTCCGGCCGGCTTCCGCGCGGCCGTCGCCCGAGGCGAAGGCATTTCGCTTCGGGACGGACGGATACGGAATGGAATATTCTGTTGATTTCGGAGTTGAGGTAAAGGGCTTTACAGAACACATGCGCATGGATATAGTGCCATCGGACCGGTATCAAGTGGAGGACGGATGCGGACGATTCTGAGGATTTTCACACGTGACCTGCGGCGCATCGTCTCCAATCCCGTGGCCGTCGTCGTCACGTTGGGCGTCGCGCTGATCCCGTCGCTATACGCATGGTGCAACATCCTCGCCAACTGGGATCCGTATTCCAACACCGGCAACATCCAGGTGGCGGTCGCCAACGAGGACCTCGGCACCGATTCCACGCTCGTCGGCCACCTCGACGCCGGCGCGCAGACCGTCAAGGAACTCAAGAAGAACGACCAGCTCGGCTGGCGCTTCGTCAGCAAAACCGACGCCTTGCAGGGCGTGAAATCCGGCAAATACTATGCCGCGATCGTGCTGCCCGACAATTTCAGCAAAACGCTGATCGGATCGGTGACCGGCACCACGAAACGTCCGCACATCACATACTACGTCAACGAAAAACAGAACCCCATCGCGCCGAAGATCACCGACACCGGCGCCAACACGATCGACGAGCAGATCAACTCGACCTTCGTGACCGCGGCCTCGGACGCCGTGGCGAAGCAGGTCAAAAAGGCGGCGTCCTCCGCGGCGCGGACCGTCGACGGCGCGCAGAACGGAGTCACCGACGACCTCAACGGCATCATCGACCGTCTGAACGAGGCGACCGACGCCATGGGCACCATGCAGGCGTCGCTGAAATCCGCGCAAAACGCCATCCAACAGGCGCGCAAGGTCAACAAACAGGCATCCTCCGCGCTGAACACCGCATCGAACACGGCGAACACCACGGTCGGACTGGCCAATGACGCGCAACGCACCGCCCAGCGGTTCTCGACGACGCTGGCCGGCAAACTCGACGACGGCAGCACACAACTGTCCGGTCTTCAGATCGACATGGGCAATGCCGCCGGCCAGGTGCTCAACGGGCTCAACACCGCGCAGAACGACGTGGACACGGTCAGCCAGTCATTGGAAAAGACCTGCGACACCACCGAAGACCTCATCGACGCATTGGAACGCACGCTCGATTCCAGCGGCCTCGACGCCAACAGCGAGGAATACCAGGCCATCAAACGCCAGATCGCCAACGCGCGCGACAAACTCAGCCAGGAACGCCAGCTGCTCGCCTCCTTCGAGAAGAATTCCAAGAGTTTCATCGACAACGGCAAAACCACCGTCACCACATTGCAGACGGCCGCTTCCGGTCTTGCCGGCGACGCGGCCAAAGGGCTGGCGAACGCGCGCACCGACCTGACCGGCACGGTCATGCCCGCCCTGGACAGCTCGCTGACATCGGCCAGCACCACCGGCAACACCATCGTCGGACTGCTCGGATCGCTCAACGGACTCGTCGGGCAGAACGACGGGCTGCTCGGCCAGCTGGCCTCCACCCTCAAGCAGACCCACGGCACGCTCGGCTCCACAATCAGCGCGTTGAACACCCTGAAAGGCCAGCTGGAGACGACCCGCACCGACGTCGCCGCGCTGTCCAGCTCGCAGGCATACGGGCAGATCGCCCAACTGCTCGGCGTCGATACGAAAAGCGTGAGCGAGTTCATGGGCAATCCCGTGCACGTGCAGCACATCGTCATCTATCCGACCGACAACTACGGTTCGGCCGTCGCGCCCTTCTACACGAATCTGGCGCTGTGGGTCGGAGGATTCGTGCTCGTGGCCATCTACAAGCTCGAAGTGGACCGTGACGAACGCATCCGCGACTACACGCCGACACAGGGATACATGGGCCGATGGATGCTGTTCATGCTCGTCGGCTTCATGCAGGCTGCCATCGCCACCGTAGGCGATCTCGTACTCGGCATCCAATGCGAGCATCCGCTGCTGTTCATCCTCGCGGGACTGCT
>DKCF01000088.1:12056-13776 GCA_002451435.1 Bifidobacterium sp. UBA6881
GGCGCGTCCGGCCTGTACCCGATCGAGATGATGCCGGAATTCTTCCAACGGCTCAAACCGTTCCTGCCGTTCACCTACGGCATCCAGGCGATGCGCGGCGCGGTCGCCGGATTGTACAAGAACCAATACTGGAGCAATCTGTTCCACCTGCTGTGGTACCTGCCGCTGGCGTTGTTCGTCGGATTGGCGGTCCGCCGTCTGGCGATGAACCTCAACGCGCTGTTCGACAACCGTCTCGCCGACACCGATCTGATGATCACCG
Organism: Bifidobacterium sp. UBA6881; assembly: GCA_002451435.1. Classification (GTDB taxonomy): domain Bacteria; phylum Actinomycetota; class Actinomycetes; order Actinomycetales; family Bifidobacteriaceae; genus Bifidobacterium. The sequence goes on from DKCF01000088.1 coordinate 12,319, forward strand.
AGCGCAACGCGGGCATCGACAGCCAGTTGCGCTTCGTCAACCGCGTGCAGCGGTTCGCGCAGGACTATCCGCAGATCGCGCATGACCGCGCGCGCCTGTTCTTCAAGCGGTATCCGCGACTGGTCCGCATCGGCTTCATCGCGTTGGGCGTGCTGCCGTTCGTCTTCCTGGTGCTGCTGTTCGTGATTCCGCAGAAGATCGGCATGCTGACCGCATGGATCGTGTCGATCATCGCGATCGACACGTATCTGATCGTCGTCGAATACATGCGCGAACGGTACGCATCGACGCTTGGCGAGCAGGAAATGAGCGCGGACGAATTCCGCAACGCGATACTGCACGAGAACCTGCTGTTCCACAAGGGCATGTCGTACCGTCCGATGCATGCCGCGGGCAGGCATATCGAAAGCCGGCGCATGGAGGAACGCCATGCCGGGCCGGAGCACGCCGAACCGGGCACGCTCGTCGAGCGTGTTCTGCAGGCCGAACGGAAACAGGCGGAAGACCGCCATGCCGAAAGCCACGACGACGAAACGAGGGGAGAAGCGCGATGAAATACTTCTGGGGCATCCTCAAACGCGACCTGTGCCACGCATCGCGCAACGTGATCGCCGTGATCGTGTCGATGGGGCTGGTCATCGTTCCCGCGCTCTACGCGTGGTTCAACATCGCGGCGAGCTGGGATCCCTACGGCAACACCAAATCGCTGAAGGTCGCCGTGGCCAATGTGGATACCGGGTACAAATCGCAACTCATCCCGGTGCGCGTCAACGTCGGTGAGACGGTGATGAGCGCGCTGCGCGCCAACCATCAGCTCGACTGGCAGTTCGTCGACCGCGACAAGGCCGTGGACGGCGTGAAATCAGGCGAATACTACGCGGCCATCGTCATTCCGAAATCCTTCAGCGCCGACATGATGACCCTGTTCTCCACCAACGTCAAACACGCGAAGCTCAAGTACTATCTCAACGAGAAGATCAACCCGATCGCGCCGCACATCACCGACCAGGGAGCGTCGACCGTCGCCGACACCATCGACAAGACCTTCGCCAAAACGCTCGCGCAGGTCGGCCTCGACCTCGCCGCGAACCTGCTGCAATACTCCAACAGTCCGCAGATGGCACAGTACCTGACCAATCTGCAGACGAACATCAACGGCATGAAATCCACGCTGCTCGGCGCGCAAACCCAAGTGAAGGCCTACGCCGACCTGCTCGGCTCGTCCAGCGACGTGATCACCACCACCAACAAACTGCTGAAAACCGCGCGAACCACCAGCAAACAGGCCACAAAGACCCTCAAACAAGGTTCCGCGACCATCTCGACGCTGTCCGCATCGACCGAAAACGTGACCACCGCGGTCGGCAAGGCGCTCAACCAGGCCACCTCATCACTGGACGGCATCGCCGACAAGGTCAACACCGCGTTCGACCAGCTCGACAAGGATTCGACGCAGAC
>DKCF01000088.1:13894-15224 GCA_002451435.1 Bifidobacterium sp. UBA6881
GTCGAAAACATGCCGGACGGCGAAACCAAACAGGCGCTGCTCAACGCCATCGACAAGCAGATCGCCACATTGCAATCCGCGCAACAGGACACCCAGGCATTGGCGCAGGCGCTCGCCGACGCGTCCAAGCAGGTGTCGGCCAACAGCGGCGACCTGCAGAGCGAACGCCAGAAGATCCTCGACCGGATCGCCACCGCGAAGAAATCCATCGTCTCCGCGCGCAAGGAATACACGACCAACGTCAAGCCGCAATTCGACAAGCTCGCGGACTCCATGCAGGACCTCATCTCGCAGACCGGCGACGTGGTGGCCGGCATCGGCGGCGTCACCAGCCAGGCGGGCGACGTCACGCATGACGTCGGCAAGGGCATCGCCTCCATCCGCAAAACCCTGAACGGCGTCGCCCGTTCGCTCGGCAAATCCGCGAACAAACTCGACAAGCTGAACACCGAATTCACGAACGCCGTGCAGAACGGCGACACGGATGCGATCAGGAAACTCGCGTCCACGAACACCAGCGCCGTGGCCACACTGCTTTCCGCGCCCGTCGCGCTCGACCGCGTGGCCGTCTATCCGATAGCGAACTACGGTTCCGCCATGGCGCCGTTCTACACGGTGCTGTCCATCTGGGTGGGTGCGATCATCCTCGTCGCCATCATGAAAACCGCCGTTTCCGACCGCGAGAAAGGCCATGTGCTCGGTTTGGGCGACGAGCTGCCCATCCAGCCGCGCGACCGCGAAGTGCCCGGCAACGCCGCCCGTTTCGGGCTGAAATTGCATCACGAGTACTTCGGGCGACTGGGCATCTTCACGTTGCTCGCCCTGCTGCAGGGCACGATCGTATGCCTCGGCGACCTGTACTATCTGGGCGTGCAGGCCGAGCATCCGCTGCAGTTCCTGCTCGTCGGCTGGCTGTGCTCGATCGTGTTCTGCAACATGGTGTACACGCTCACCGTGTCGTTCGGCGACATCGGCAAGGCGCTCGCCGTGGTGCTGCTGGTGATGCAGGTCGCCGGTTCCGGCGGAACCTTCCCGATCCAGACGCTGCCGAAGTTCTTCCAGTTGTGCTATCCGTTCCTGCCGTTCCCGCATGCCATCGACGCGATGCATGCGGCGATGGCCGGCTCCTACGGCTACGAATACTGGATCGATCTGGGCGAATTGCTGCTGTTCCTGGTACCGTCGCTGCTGCTTGGCCTGGTATTGCGCAAACCGGTGATCCGGCTGAACAACTGGGTGCTGCGCAATCTGGAATCCACGAAGGTGATGTAGCGCGTTGATGCCGCGCGCCGCGTCCCCGTACGAACGTCTGGCGGTGCCGCGCCGGCGG
>DKCF01000088.1:15308-16520 GCA_002451435.1 Bifidobacterium sp. UBA6881
GATGGTCAGTGCCTCAGGAAAACAACCTTCGTATGCCTATCATGGTGGGCATGACCATCACGCTCATCGACGAGGCGCACTACGACGCCGAAATGACGCATACGGTGCTCCCCGCGCTGGAATCCTGCATGACGGAAGGCTGGATGGATCCCGCCACCGTCGATTGGGGCGGCAACGCGCTGCCTGAGCTGAAGCGTCCCGGAAAGCTGCATTACTACTGCTACGACGCCCACCGATTCGACGCGCTTCGCGAGGACGGCGCCACCGCGGTGTTCCGCGGCGCGGTCGTGATCTCGCACGGATTCACCGAATTCGGACGCAAATACAGCGAGATGGTCTGGTATTTCCTGCTTTCCGGCTATTCCGTATGCGTGTTCGAACATCGCGGCCACGGCCATTCCACGCACGACATGGCGAACCCGAATCTCGTATGGATCGATGATTGGCGCCGGTACGTCGCCGATTTCGCCACGTTCGCCAGCACCGTGGCGCGTGAATACGCATGCGGCAAGCCGATGGACCTGTACTGCCATTCGATGGGAGGCGGCATCGGCGCGGCCGTGCTGGAACGGTATCCGTCGCTGTTCGACAAGGCCGTGCTGTCCGCGCCGATGATCGCCCCGGCGGTCGGCATGCCGACATGGATCGCGCGCACCGTGGTCGGATTGCTGTGCGCGCTGGGATTCGGCAGATCACGGGTGTTCGGCCATGAGGATTTTTCGGAAAAACTCGATATGAAGGCGCATAAGGGCGCTTCCGAGGCGCGCATCCGCTGGTTCCACGAACAACGTCTGGCCGACGTCTCCTGCCGGACCAACGCGGCCACGTTCGCATGGGCCGATCAGGCGATGGCATTGTCGCGCGCGGTGCTGAAGCCCGATATGTGCGGCGCGATCGAAACGCCGGTGCTGCTGTTCCAGGCGGGACGTGACGTGTGGGTGCTCAACGAGCCGCAGGACGATTTCATCGAACGCGTGCTGGAAGGCGGCGGAACCATTGAGAAAATCCGTTACGACCAGTCGCTGCATGAGATCTTCTCGATGCCGAACAATGTCATGAGGCCGTATGTGGACAGCATCCTCGATTTTCTTGGTGCGCCCGGCGAAAGCCTTTCGGAGATGTGATTATTCACGGTCGCGCGGATGAGGCGTGCCGGTGTCGGCGTCCCGCCCGGCGAACGGTTCTTCTGGCGGATGGTTCTTTCGGCGGATG
>DKCF01000088.1:16553-17348 GCA_002451435.1 Bifidobacterium sp. UBA6881
CTTTCCGGCCTTTCTGCCTTGCGAATCCGTTCGACCATGCGGGCGCGGCGCGTCGGCATGCCGGTGTATGCCGTCGGTGGCTGATACATTGGCACGTTGCGACGAGCGGGCATGCCGGCAGACGAATGCGGATACGCAATGATGTGCTGCTGCCGGACGCCATGGGACGTTGGAAAGATTGGATAGCAAAGGAAACAGCATGGTTTACGATTTCACCACCATCATCGACAGACATGGCAAGGACGCCTTGGCGGTGGACGGTCTGGGCACGATACCCGGGATGGCGCCGGACGCGCCTCGCGAGGGATTCGATGTGATTCCGATGTGGGTCGCCGACATGAATTTCGCCACGGTGCCGACCATTCCCGAGGCGATCATCGAACGCGCGAAGCACCCGCTGTACGGCTACTTCAATCCGTCGGACGAGTACTTCGACGCGATCATCCGCTGGCAGCGCGACCGCAACGACGTGACCGGACTGACCCGTGACGCGATCGGATACGAAAACGGCGTGCTCGGCGGCGTGATCTCCGCCGTGACCGCATTCGCCGCGCCCGGCGACGCCGTGCTGCTGCACAGCCCGACGTACATCGGATTCACCAACAGCCTGAGCAACAACGGCTACCGCATCGTGCACAGCCCGCTCAAGCGCGACGCGGAAGGCGTCTGGCGTATGGATTTCGCCGACATGGAACGCCGCATCAAGGAGAACAACATCCACGTCGCCATTTTCTGCAGTCCGCACAACCCCTGCGGCCGCGTGTGGGAACGTTGGGAAATCGAACAGGCGATGGA
>DKCF01000083.1:0-2774 GCA_002451435.1 Bifidobacterium sp. UBA6881
GGCAACGGTGGCAATGGCTCCGGAACCGGCAGCAACGGTAACAACGACGGCAACGGTTCCGTCAATGGCTCCAATACCGACGCAGACCAGACCGGCACGGTGAGCACCATCAGCAGTACGGGTTCCGCCATCGCCGGAGTCGCGGTGGCACTGGTCGTGCTCGTCGCGGCCGCTGCGGGCGTGCTGATCGCCGTCCGCCGTCACCGGAGCTGATTGACTGCATCGCGCCGGCATGAGGGGCGTCCCCCAGTCGGCACGATACCGTTTCGGCTGACGACATAGATCGACGTCGCGGTATGGAAAAACGCTGTCATGGCGTTCTTCCATACCGCGCACGTATATGCGGGCCATCTGGAGTGCTGCCATCTGAAGTACAGCCCACTGAAGTACACTCGGTAGTCGATAAGGACGTGTCGACGAATACGGAGGATGCGGGCGTGAAATCGAAATTGCTGAACCGGCTGATCGCCATCTGCGGCGTGGCCGTCATGGTGCTGGGCGCGGCCGCATGCGGCGCCGATGCCGACACGCGCACCGAAATCACCGTATGGTCGTGGGAGCCGAGCATGCAGCAGGTCATCGACGGCTTCGAAAAGGAGAATCCGGACATCCACGTGGTGTGGAAGAACACCAGCGGATACGACAAACTCAACAACGCCATCCAGGACGGTTACGGCATCCCCGACGTGGTGCAGCTCGAATACTACGCATTGCGCCAATACGCCGTGAGCAGCCAGCTGGTGCCGATCACCAAGCGGGTGAAGTCCTACGCCGATTTCTACACGCCCGGCACATGGTCGTCGGTGCAGCTCAACGGCCAGATATACGGCCTTCCGATGGATTCCGGCCCCATGGCGTTTTTCTACAACAAGGACGTGTTCGAACAGGCCGGCATCGACGCGTCGAAGATCCGCACTTGGGACGACTACTACGAAGCCGCCAAAAAACTCAAGAAAATCGGCGTGTACATCACCGCCGATTCGGGGGACGCCAGTTTCTACGACGCGATGATCTGGCTGGCCGGCGGGCGTCCGTTCTCCGTCTCCAACGACGGCAAGAACGTGGGCATCAACCTCACCAATGACGAAGGAACGCGCGAATTCACCGAATTCTGGCAGAAGATGATCGACGAAGGGCTGGTCGCCACCAATCTGACCACCTGGTCGGACTCCTGGAAAAGCGCGGTAGGCGAGGGGAAGGTCGCCTCCATGTTCTCCGGCGGATGGATGCCGTCGCTGTTGATGGCGAACCTGCCGTCGTCGGCCGGCCTGTGGAGGGTGGCGCAGATGCCCACGCCGGACGGCAAGGCCGCCACCTCGGAAAACGGCGGATCGGCGCTCGCCGTGCTGCAGCGCTCGCGCAAGCCGCAGGCGTCATACCGTTTCATCGAATACGTCTGCCATAACGCCGACGCCATCAAAACACGCGTGGACGGCGGCGCGTTCCCCGCCGACAACGACACGTTGTCCGACCCCGATTTCCTGGGCAAGACCACGGTGACCGACGAGCGCGGCGTCGAAGTGCCGTATTTCGGCGGCCAGGAATACAACCGCGTGCTGTCCCAGGCCGCGGAGAACGTGTCGACGGGCTACCAATATCTGCCGTTCGAGGTCTACGCGCGCAGCGATTTCCGCTCCACGGTCGGCAAGGCGTACAAGTGGTCGAGTCTGCTTCGCAAGGAGCAGGACCGACTCGACATCATCGCGGCGGGCGGCATGGTCGACGACACCGACATCGGAGAGACCCTGAAGGAGACCGATTCGTCCGACCGTCTCAAGCTGAAGAACGGCATTGCGCTGTGGCAGAAGGATCTGGAGGAATACGGCGCCAACCAGGGCTTCACGATTCGATAGCCGCCGATTCGGTTCGCCCGCGGAGCGCGGGATGCGGATGGATCACCGGCGGTTGCGACGGTAGATGTGCATCATGCCCTTGAAAATCAGGTTCGGGTCGTAGATGTCGATCATATCGGTGTCGTTCGCGAACACGCGGCTGAGGCCACCTGTGGCGACCACGCGGAAATCCTCGTCGATCTCGGTATGGAACTGCGTGATGATGCGTTCGATGCCGCCGAGGAAGTTGTAGTACAGGCCGGCCTGCATGGCCGGCTTCGTGCTTTTCGCGATAATCGACTTCGGCCGTGTGATCTCCACTTCGGGCAGCTGCGCGGTCGCGTCCCACAAGGCGGTGGCGCCGGTGCGGATGCCCGTGGTGATGAGTCCGCTGATCACCGAGGCGTCCGCGGTCACGTAGTTGAAGGTGGTGGCGGTGCCGAAATCGGCCACGAGGATCGGTCCGCCGTACTCGTAGTAGGCTCCCGCGCAGTCGGAGATGCAATCGGCGCCCATGTTCTGCGGATTGTCCATGCGGATGTTGATGCCGGTCTTCACGCCCGGCCCGACGACCATCGGGTCGATGTCGAGGAACTTCACGATGCTCGCGCGGAACGAATGCATCACCTTCGGCACCACGGACGAGATGATCACATCGCCGACATCGCCCGGCGTGTATCCGCTCAGGTGCAGGAACTGCATGATCATCAGCCCGTATTCGTCGGAGGTGTGGTTCGCCTTCGTGGTGATGCGGTATGTGCCGGTGATGCGTTCGTCGTCAAGGAATCCGACGACCACGTTGGTGTTGCCGATGTCGACGGCGACCAGAAGCATATTGGTTCTCCTTCATGAGGGTTGCCGCGGATTGCTGCGGAAGCAGTCGCGGGTTGTGGTGAATGGTCGGGAAACGTCAGGATCGCTGCCATGCCCTGGCCGGCGGTC
>DKCF01000083.1:2829-6942 GCA_002451435.1 Bifidobacterium sp. UBA6881
TACCGTCGCGTGTGCAGCATGGCGAGCTCCGTGAGCACTTTCGCGGCCAGATCCTCCTTGCTCATCTTGTCCCAATGCGCGATGCGCGGCGAATCCGGACGTTCTCCGGGCGTAAGCACCGTCACGACATTCGTGTCGGTCGCGAAACCGGCACCGGGTGTGCGCAGATCGTTGGCCACCAGCATGTCACAACGCTTGGAGGCGAGTTTGCGCGCGGCGTTGGCCTCCAGGTCCTGGGTCTCCATCGCGAAGCCGCAGATCGTCTGGTCGTCGCGCCGATGCCCGCCGGCCCATGCGAGGATGTCGGGATTCGACGTGAACTCCACGGTGATGCCGGCACGGCCGTTCTTCTTGATCTTCTCGTCGGAATGGTTCGCCGGACGGAAATCGCCCACGGCGGCGGCCATCACCGTGATGTCCGCATGCCCGAAGTCCGCGCGCACCGCGTCGAACATCTCCTGCGCGGTGGTGACGCGCACCACATCGACCCCATCCGGCGCGTCGAGCGAAGTCGGGCCGGAGACCAACGTCACCCGCGCGCCCATGTCGCGCGCCTGTTCGGCAAGGGCGTATCCCATCTTGCCGGTGGAATGGTTCGTCAGATACCGGACCGGATCGAGCGGCTCCCGCGTCGGTCCGGCGGTGACCAGCACATGAAGGCCGTGCAGCGGCAGTTCGTCAAGCGGACGGCATGCGCGCAGCAGGCGCGCCGCCGCCGTTTCGATCACGGCCGGCTCCTCCATGCGCCCCTTGCCGGCGTCGCCGCAGGCAAGCATGCCGGTCTCCGGCTCGACGATCGTCCAACCGAGCTTCCTGCAGGTATCGAGATTGCGCTGCGTCACGGCGTTCTCGTACATGTGCACATTCATGGCGGGACAAAGGATCTTCGGGCCCTCGTCGTAGGCAAGCACCGTGCTCGTCAGCTGGTCGTCGGCGATGCCGCACGCGATCTTCGCGATGATGTTCGCGCTCGCCGGCGCGATGACCAGCAGGTCGGCCCATTTCGCGTCGGTCACATGATTGATCCGCAGCGTGTCGGTCGCCGCCACATCGCCGTCGTCGTGCCGGGAGCCGAACATGGCGGCGCGCGTGCGGGTGTGCGTCAGCGAGCTGAACGTCAGGGGAGTGACGAACTCCTGCGCGGCGGCGGTCATCGCCACGCGCACCTCGTGGCCCTGCCTGCTCCAGTCGGAAGCGAGATGGCATGCCTTGAACGCGGCGATGCTGCCGGTCACTCCGAGAAGAATATGCGCCATGGTTCGTGCCGTCCTTCCATTGACGTCGGGCAAGACTGCGTCAAGTATATACCTGGGAACTCATCGGACCGTGCATTGCCGGAAGGCGACGGGTACGGCGGATTGTACAGTCGTGTGTTGGTGATCGACCTCCATGCAGGCGGTCAACCATGCATAATCAAAAACATATAGGAGCAACCATGTCGCAATCTTCAGGTGCGTACGGCGAAAACGACGCAACCGAAACGAAGACCACCAACACGGCGAGCACCGACGCGACGCTGAACGCGCGCGCCAAGTCGCCGAAATCCAAAGGTCCGAAGAAGTGGATCTACATCCTCATCGCGGCCGTCGCGGTGATCGCGGTCATCATCGGCGTCGTCGCCTTCCAGGGCCGTGGCGCGTCGAACGGCGCGGACGGGACGTCGGCCAAAGCCGACACCGTCACCGTGGGACTGAAGCTATCCCCGGTCAGTCTTGACATCCGCCAGCAGTCGGGCGCCGCGCTCGAACAGATCCTCGACGGCAACGTCTACGAAGGACTGGTGTCGCGCGATTCGAACAACAAGGTCCAGCCGGGCATCGCCAAATCCTGGGACGTCTCCAAGGACGGCAAGACCTACACGTTCCATCTCAACCACACGATGAACTTCTCCAACGGCCACAAGCTCGACGCGACCGACGTGGCGTGGTCCATCAACCAGCTCATCGAGAAGCAGTACTACGACGCCGACGCCATCGAAAGCGTCAGCAAGGTCGAGGCGGTCGACGCCGACACCGTGAGGATGACCCTTTCCGAACCGGATTCGAACCTGCTGTGGAACCTCACCGGACGTCCGGGACTGGTGTTCGACAAGGACGCCAAGTACGACGCGAAGACCCAGGCCGTCGGCTCCGGACCGTACACCGTCGAATCCTTCGACCCGAGCAACAAGATCGTGCTCAAGGCCAACGCGAAGTACTGGGGCACCGCGCACAAGGCGCAGACCGACAAGGTGGTCATCCGCTTCTTCTCCGACGACAACGCCGCGGTCAACGCGCTCAAGAGCGGTGACGTGGACGTGCTCTCGCCGGTCAACGCCACGCTCGCCAAGGGCCTCGACAAGTCGAAGTACCAGGTCTCCGCGGCCTCCGGCAGCGACAAGTTCGTCCTCGCCTTCAACTGCACCAACCCGAAGCTCGAAGACAAGCGCGTGCGTCAGGCGATCCGCTACGCCATCAACCACAAGGAGATCATCGCCTCCCGCGGCAACGTCGACCAGGCGCTCGGCGGCCCGATTCCGTCCGTCGACCCGGGCTACGAGGACCTGACCGGCCTGTACCCGTACAACCCGTCCAAGGCCAAGACGCTGCTGGCCGAAGCCGGATACTCCACCGACAAGCCGCTGAAGCTCACCCTCACCTACGCCAACACGTATGGTCCCGAACTCGGCAACCAGCTCAAGAGCCAGCTCGCCAAGGTCGGCATCGACCTGAACATCAACTACGTGGAGTTCTCCACCTGGCTGCAGGACGTGCACGCCAACGGCGACTACGAGCTTTCCCTGGTGGACCACGCGGAAAGCCACGATTTCTACTCGTGGACGAACCCGGAATACTACTTCCACTACAACAGCAAGAAGGTCCAGGAGCTGTACGCCAAGGCGCTGGCCTCCACCGACTCCGCGACCAGCGAGAAATACCTCAAGCAGGCGGCTCGTACCGTCAGCGAGGACGCTCCCGCCGATTGGCTGTTCGGATACCGCGTGACGGTCGCCCGCAGCAAGAGCCTCCACGGTTTCCCGGGCAAGCTCACGCAGATTCTGCTGCCGCTATGGCAGGTCTACAAGACCAAGTAAGTTACCGGCAATGAAATTCATCGTCCAACGGCTGGGGCTGTTCATCGCGGCCCTGGCCGGTCTTTCTCTTCTGGTGTTCCTCGCACTGCGCATCCTTCCCGGCGACGTCGCCGCGGTGATCGCGGGAACCAAGGCGACGCCCGAACGCATCGCCGCGTTGCGCGCGCAGCTCGGCCTCGACCGTTCATATCCGTCGCAATACGCGGATTGGATGCTCAACCTGCTGCATGGCGATTTCGGAACATCCGTGATCAGCGGACGTTCCGTCGCGTCCCAGGTGGCGGAACGCGTCGGCATCACCTTCCCCCTGATCGTCATGAGCCTGGTCATCGCGCTCGCCATCGGACTTCCGTTGGGCTGCGCGGCCGTATTGACCCGCAATCCGCGCCTGCGCGGCCTGTTTCATGTGGCCGCCATCGTCGCGGGCGCCATCCCCGCGCTGTGGGGCGGACTGCTGCTGATCCTGTTGTTCGCCCGTGGCGGCGGATTGATCGGGTTGTTCCCGTCCCAAGGCTTTCCCGATGACGGATGGGCGGATCCGGCGGGCGCGCTGTCCGCGCTGGTGCTGCCGTCCGTGGCCACCGGCATCACGGCCGGTGCGTCCGTGATGCGCTACACGCGCGCCGCGGTGGGCGACATGGCGTCATCGCAGGCGGTCGACATGGCCATGGCATGCGGCATGACCCGCAGGCAGGCGGTGCTGAAGGTCGCATTGCGCCTGGCCACGCCGCAGCTCGTGTCGGTGATCGGCCTGACCTTCGCGCATATGGTCACCGGCGTGATGGTGGTGGAGAACCTGTTCGCGCTTCCCGGACTCGGCGCCATGCTGGTCACCGATGTGGGCAACCGCGACCTCACCTCCGTGCAAAGCGAGCTGTTCCTGCTCGCGGCCTTGTTCCTGCTGCTGGGCTTCGTGGTCGATCTGGCGCATCGCGCGTTGGACCCACGACTCAAGAACGCGGGCGTCGGCTCGCAGGAGGTGTCCGCATGACCAACCTGAATAGGGACGATTCGGATATGGGCGGAGTGAACGGTTCGAA
>DKCF01000074.1:0-4030 GCA_002451435.1 Bifidobacterium sp. UBA6881
TCCGTGTCTGATCGACGTGGCTTGACGCCCATGGTCTGAACGGTCCAGTCGAACAGGAACCGCCGTGGCGCCTGCGTCAGTGTTCAGTCGCCGAACAGGATTTCGTCCCAGCTCGGCACCGCGGAACGTCCCGCGCGGCGTTTTGATTTGGTCGAATTCTGGCTGTGCGCGTTGCCGGGAACGGAGCTTCGGTCGCCGGTCTTCTCCTGACCGGAATCAACGACGGACCCTTGCGAATCACCGGATGCGGCATTTGCGGAAGCTGCCGATGCCGCCGAATCGGCATTGATGACCTGCGTCCGATCGAGGCCGGCGGAGTCGGCGGAACGTTCTGCCGATACTGGCTCACTGGATGTCGTGCCGGCGTCCGTTTCCGGCGTGGTGCGCGGCACAATCGCATCGGTCGGCGAGGGAACGGTTTCGGATGTCGCGCCGGACGGACGCACCGCCGGCATCGTCGGTTCCGGAGCGTTCCATGCGGAGACGGTCTGTTCGATGCGGGCCGACCGCGCGGAATTGCCCGGTAGATTCAACGAGGTGAGATAGGCTTCGTCGACGCGCTGCTCGGCATTTCCCGATTTGGGTGTTTCCCGTTCGCCCACGAGCTTGCGCGCGGCGGCGTTGAGACAGGTCACGGCGTTGTCGTGCATGTTCCAGGACCATTCCGCACTGACCTTATGGCCTTCGGACACGAACCGCGCGGTGATCTTCCATGGTTCCAGGCCACGTCTGGTGGCCTTCCACGTCACGTCCTCCAAACGGATGCGCGCCGCGGCGAATGTGCGTTCGATGAGTTCGGACAAAGTGCGCACGCGGCTTTCCTTCGGCGCCGGCACCGCGAGGAACTGCTCGATCGCGTACTGCTTCTCCGTCTCCACGGCCGCCGAGAAACGCCGAACGAGGGCCTCGCTCAACGCATATCGTTCCGCCACGCGGGCCGGTTCGGCCCCGGCACGGATCAATGCCTGGATCTGCGAAATCGGCAAGGACGCCGAAGGATTCGGCTGACGGTCCTTCCGCGTTTCCGACTGAATCTGCTTCGCCTCCAAAATGGCTCTTTCAAGCGCCTCATCGACGTTGATGACGAATTTTTGCGCGCCCAGAACGAAGACGAGTTCACCGGCGTCGCTCACATGATCGAATCGGGCTTCCTCGAATGTATGCTCAGGCACGACACACCACTTTCCTCAAAAAATCCGTTTATTCCATTGTGCCCCACGTGTCGGATTTTACGAGTATTTCGATTCATGTATCCTATCCGGGGTAAAAGTCATGTATCCTATGGCGCATAAGCACCATAGATGACGAAAGGAATCTCGATGGCACAGGATTATGATTCCCCGCGCAACAAGGACGAGGACGAGGAGTCGCTCCAGGCTCTGGGCAAGAACTCCCAGAACAATTCCAACGACATGGACGACGATGAGAACGCCATTGCCGAGGATTACGAGCTGCCAGGCGCCGATCTGAGCAATGAGGACTCTTCGGTGACGGTCATTCCGATGCAGGGCGACGAGTTCATCTGCTCCGAATGCTTCCTGGTGAAGCACCGCAGCCAGCTCGCCTACACCACCGCCGACGGGCAGCCGGTCTGCCAGGAGTGCGCTGCCTGATGGCGTTCGACGAGACATACAACGAACCGGAAAACACCGAGGTTCTGGTGAAGTCGCTTGACCCCGGGCATCCGGCCGCGTTGCATTACGCGCATGCCGGCGACGCCGGGGCCGATCTGCGCACCACCGAAGAGGTGACGCTCAAGCCGTTCCAGAGGGCCTTGGTCCCCACGGGTCTGGCGATCGCGCTGCCGGCCGGATACGTCGCTTTGATCCATCCGCGTTCGGGACTCGCGGTGAAGCAGGGCGTGACCGTGCTGAACGCGCCGGGCACCGTCGATGCGGGATACCGTGGCGAGATCAAGGTGCCTCTGATCAATCTCGATCCGGAGCATACCGTGACGTTCAAGCCCGGCGACCGCATCGCGCAGATGGTGATCCAGCGCTATGTCGAAGCCAGATTCGTCCCGGCCGAGGTCCTTCCGGGATCTGATCGCGCCGAGCGCGGCTTCGGTTCCACCGGCATCGCCTCCTGAAACGGGGCGCGTCCCAATCGATGCATGCGCGATTCCGTTCCGCGACTGCGTTCGCTTGGGGAATGGCCGGCGTATGGCGCATCGCGTGATGATCGGGCTGTGCCTTGCGGTGGCATGCGGTGATGTGGAGCGTGGTCGGTTGCGTGGCGCGCGTCGCGCAACCGGCCACGGAAATCGTCGAAGGCAACATAAAGCGCGGGTAATATGGGGTACACCGTGAGCGAGGAGGTTGAAGATGGGCGAACATGAGCAGGAGGTTCACTCGGCCCACATGTTGGGTTGCGAGATCAGCACGAATCCTCTCGATCCGCTTGAACCTATCCGGAAGATGTGCGAATACCATCATCCGGGTGAGGATATGAGCATTCTCGCACGTGCCTACCGGCGCGCCGTCACGCAGCATTCGGCGCAGCGGCGCAAGTCAGGCGAGCCGTACATCATCCATCCGTTGGCGGTCGCGCAGACGCTGGCGGATCTCGGCATGGGGCCGTTGGTCGTCGCCGCCGGCCTGCTGCACGATACCGTTGAGGACACCGACTATACGCTGGACGAGTGCCGTGCCGAATTCGGTGACACCGTGACCGGCCTCGTTGATGGCGTCACCAAGCTTTCCAAGATGGAATACGGCGATTCCGCCCAGGCGGAGACCATTCGCAAGATGGTGGTCGCGATGAGCCGCGATGTGCGCGTGCTGGTGGTCAAGTTGGCCGACCGTGTGCACAACGCGCGCACATGGCGCTATGTCAAGACGTCAAGTGCCCAGCGCAAGGCCCGTGAGACCCTCGACGTGTATGCGCCGCTCGCCAACCGTCTGGGCATGAACGCCATCAAGACGGAGCTTGAGGAACTCAGCTTCAAGGTGCTGTACCCGAAGATTTACAACGAGATCGTGGTGTTGGTGTCGCGTCGCGCCGGCCAGCGTGACGTGTATCTGAAGCAGATTCTTGCCGAAATCAACGAGGATCTCGACGACCAGCACATCAAGGCACGCGTGACGGGACGACCGAAGGACTACTTCTCGATCTACCAGAAGATGATCGTCCGCGGCCATGATTTCGCCAACATCTACGATTTGGTCGGTGTGCGCATCATCGTCGACACTATTCAGGACTGCTATGCGGCGTTGGGCGCCGTGCACGCGCGGTGGAGCCCGGTTCCGGGACGCTTCAAGGATTACATCGCCATGCCGAAGCTCAACATGTACCAGAGCCTGCACACCACGGTGGTGGGTCCCGGCGGCAAACCGGTGGAGATCCAGATTCGTACGTGGGACATGCACCGCCGTGCCGAATTTGGCATCGCCGCCCACTGGAAGTACAAGGAGAACGGTCAGGCCGGCCGCGCGTTGAGCTCGCCGGACAAATCGGACCGCAAGCGCGGCGAAAACCAGGAGCTGAGCGAGGCCGACAACCTCAAGTGGATTCAGCAGCTTGCCGACTGGACGAGCGAGACCCCGGATTCCAACGAATTCCTTGGTTCGCTCAAGGAGGATCTGGGCGCTTCCGAAGTGTATGTGTTCACTCCGAAGGGCAAGATCGTCTCCCTGCCGGCGGAGGCCACGCCGATCGATTTCGCCTACGCGGTACATACCGAAGTCGGCCATCGCACGATGGGCGCGCGCGTGAACGGCCGTCTGGTGCCACTCGACACCAAGCTCGAAAACGGCGACACGGTGGAGATCCTCACTTCGAAATCCGAATCCGCAGGGCCATCGCGTGACTGGCTGAGCTTCGCGAAAAGCCCGAAGGCGCGCAACAAGATTCGCCAGTGGTTCAGCAAGGAGCGTCGCACCGAGGCCATCGAGGAGGGCCGTGACGAGCTGACCCGCGCCATGCGCAAACGCAACCTGCCGGTCACGACCTTGCTCACCCCCGAGGCGTTGGTCGGCATTGCCGACGAATTGAACTTCGCGAACGCCGACGCGGTGTTCGCGGCCATCGG
>DKCF01000074.1:4106-4666 GCA_002451435.1 Bifidobacterium sp. UBA6881
GACGAGGTGGACGAGGAAGTGGAGCAGGAGGCTCTGCCGCTTAAGCAGGTGGAGCGTTCCAAGAAGACCACCAGTTCGTTGGGCATTTCCGTCAAGGGCGTGGGTGACATTTGGGTCAAACTGGCCCGATGCTGCATGCCGGTTCCCGGCGACAAGATCATTGGATTCATCACCCGCAATCAAGGCGTATCGGTGCATCGCGTGGATTGCCAGAACATGCTGGATTTGGAGAAACGTCAGCCGGAACGCGTGGTCGACGTGCAGTGGACCAGCACCAAGGGTGTGTTCATGGTCAAGATCCAGGTCGAGGCGCTTGACCGCCCGCATCTGCTGAGCGACGTGACCCGCGTGCTCTCCGACCATGGCGTGAACATCATCTCCGGTTCGATTTCCACTGGCACCGATCGTGTGGCCACCAGTCAGTTCAGTTTCGAAATGGCTGATCCGCAGCATCTGAACACCTTGCTTGCCGCGGTGCGCAAAATCGAGGGCGTGTTCGACGTGTACCGCATCACCGGCGCCAAGGATTCCGCTGAGCCGCGGTTGCGCAGAATGTGATG
>DKCF01000074.1:4838-5338 GCA_002451435.1 Bifidobacterium sp. UBA6881
TTTTACTTGAGCACTTCCACGGACACGATGCCGACCGGCTCGGTCGGGCGGTCCATGCGGTCGGTGGCCACGGCGTCGAGCTTGTCGACCACTGCCTTGGACTCGTCATCGGCAACTTCGCCGAAGATGGTGTGGTGGCCGTTGAGCCATTCGGTCGGCACGGTGGTGATGAAGAACTGGGAGCCGTTGGTGCCGTGGATCTTGCCGTCCATGCCACGACGCAGGCCGGCGTTCGCCATGGCCAGCAGGTACGGGCGGTCGAAGGTGAGGTCCGGAACGATCTCGTCGTCGAAATTGTAGCCCGGGCCGCCGGTGCCGGTGCCCAGCGGACAGCCGCCCTGGATCATGAAGTCCTTGATGATGCGGTGGAAGGTCAGTCCGTTGTAGAACGGTTCGTGGCTCGGCTGGCCCGTGGTTGGGTCGAGCCATTCCTTCTCGCCGGTGGCGAGGCCGAGGAAGTTGGCCACGGTCTTCGGGGTCTTGTCGTCGAACAGGTTGAT
>DKCF01000074.1:5394-7541 GCA_002451435.1 Bifidobacterium sp. UBA6881
AGTGTCTCATGGGCTTGAGACCGGGCCGCGGTCTTCCGCTTCGCCTGCTCGGGCGCGGGCCCATGTCGCAGCTTGCGCTGGTCGGTGAGCTCGTGAAAGCTTACCGCGACGGTTATTGCATTCATGAATATTCCTTTTGGAATACTTGTGGTATAATCATTGTCGTGAAGCAATCGGAGAGGAGCATCATGGGCTCGAAGACAAAGGACATCGAATGACAGCGGCACTTGGCGACAGGATGCGCAAGCTCATGCAGCAGCACGGCATCAACCAGTCCCAGCTCGCCGCACGAGCCGGGACAACCCAACCGAATATCTCGAAATACCTCGCGGGAGAGCGGGAACCCGCATCGAGCACGCTCGCGAACATAGCCACCGCCCTGCACACCACATCGGAATATCTGTTGGGTCTGCCCGAATCAAACACCGATACGCCGTTCGGTACGATCAAGGCGTACTGCGCCAGGCACGGCGGCGATCTCAGCGAGGAGGAGACGCGGGATCTCATCATGACGCTGCTGACCGCCCGAGAACAAGGAGGACATCAAGGGATACAGGATTGACGACTCGTCGTTTTATCGGGAGTTGAAACAAAGCGTGGTGGACGCGTTCCGACAACTCGGTTATATCAGGCTGCCTGTCGAGCCTTCGGAATTGCTTGAGGCGCATGGAATCCAGACGCTGGCCTATCAGTCGGCTTACGATTCGTTGTCCTTGGACGGGCTGATGGCATTATGTAAGAGCCCGAGCGGCATCTCGTTCACGCTCACCGCGAACGGGTGTGACCTTCGCTTCGTTGCATGCAATCTGCAGGAGTCCCCGGGGCGGGTTCGTTTTACCAAGCTCCATGAGGCCGGCCATCTTCTGCGCGGTCATCTTCAGGATAGCGAGCTTGCGGAGGTCGAAGCTAATTTCTGGGCGAAGTACGCTATCGCTCCACCGGTGCTTGTCGAGGAGCTGGATCTCACTACCGTCGAAGAGATTGTCCAACAGTTCGGCACTTCCGCAGAATGCGCGACGTACATTCTTCAGCAGCACTCGAATTGGCTTCGGCATCGTCAAGATGACAAGGCGATTGATGATAGCATTCTCGAGCTTTACCGTCGGGGTCTGTTGCTGGAGCAACGAGAGGAGGAGACAGCTGGTTTGACGAAGATTGCGCAATAAAAACGGTGCGCGAACCGGCAAGTTCGCGCACCGCGTATCAGACGGTCTCAAATGGATCATCCTGCATATGCCATTGTGCCACCGTCTGGACCACCCACTCATACGAACAGGTGAAGTGCACCGCATTCTCACAACACGGGCGCACTTTCAGACGGCATGCGGTATGACGCCGCAGGAAAGGACATATGGCATATGTCGGACAGCAAGCAACGATATTCGGACAGCTCGCGCAGCTACATCGGCAATGACGTCCCCGGCTCCATGGTGGATCAGGGTCGCTACGACAGAAGCAAAGACCGCGAGGCGAAGTGGAACGAAAGCTGGAAGAGGCAGCCGGTCGATCTCAATGACATCGTCAACCGGTTCACGCCCGGCGTCCAGGGGCGCAGAAAGGGCGTCAAATACGTGTTTGAGAACGCCCGGTGGAGAATCGACGCGGACATGGTGGCAGGCTATCTGCGCATATACGACAAAAGAATGAAGAAAAACGTCAAGCTCAACGGTCTGCCTGGAAGCAACAAAGAAACCCACTTCAAAATTCTCAAGAGAAGGGAAATGTGATCATGGAACTTGTCCTTGTTCTCAGCCTTGAAGGCCTCGACTACTACGGCTATATTCCCGAAACCTTCCAAGCGAAGCCGGGGCAGACGGAATCATTCGAACTAACCGAGGGAGACGAGGATCTCCTCGATAAGGACTTCATCGACCCGATAGACAGGCTGTGCAATTCGCTCATCGACCCTGGAGACGTGGACTACCTCAACGCCGAGCAGTGCAAACTCATGCTCGGCTGGCTCAAGCAACGGCTCACGAAGCCAATCGATCCACGGCTCGAAACGATCTACCGCAAGCTCGTCGAGTTCGCCAACAAGGCCATCGAGCTGAACACCGGCATAGTCTTCGATCTCTAGGCAGGACGGTGAGCGTGAAATCCACCTATGATCTCATCGGCACTTTCTGGGACGGCAGGCCCGTCGACGC
>DKCF01000111.1 GCA_002451435.1 Bifidobacterium sp. UBA6881
TGGAGGTATTGGTTCGTTTTCAGCCTGATCGTTCTGGATGTCGCGGTTCAGTTCCTCGCGCTGTCGATTAGCCTGATGTTCAGCAAGGCCGCGTTCTCAACCATCAACGACGTCATGCCGTTGTGGGCGTTCCTGCTGCTGTCCAGCCTGATCTGGGTGCTGTCGCTTGCGTTCGCCGGCACCTACCATCGGCATGTCATGGCGGACGGCTACGAGCTGTACGCGAAAATCATCAACGCCACGCTGATTACCGTGGTCGCTTACTGCTCCATCGCATTCGCCTTCCAATTGAGATTGCCCCGCATGGCGCTGATCATGGCTCCGCTGATTGCATGCCTTCTCGAAATCGTCGCGCGTGCGTGGATGCGCGGTGAGCTGCATCGCAAGCGCCGCAAGGGGCGTTGCAAGTACAAGACGGTTGTGGTCGGATCCTCCGACGGCATCAACCGCGCGCTGCGCACCATGCGGAATTGCGGAAACTGGGGATACTCTCCGATCGCCGTGTGCCCAATCGAATCATTGGGCTTCGGAAGCAATGAATACACAATGGCCGAATACGAGCCGGATCCCGATATCGAGGGCGCCGACAAGCTCGAGGTCATTCCGTTCAACTCCGCGTTCGCGCGCAATTGCGAGCAGCATGGCGCCTACGAGGTGTACATCGCCGATGTGCTGACGCGCGACTCCGAAATGCTGCATGGCCTGTCGCTCGCCATCGAATCCCTGGGCATGGAACTGGCGATGGCCGTGTCGCTCGCCGACGTGAGCGGTCATCGTCTGCATCTGCGCAACAGCACCGAACAGCCGGTGCTGCTCGCCAGCCTTCCGCAGTACACCAACACGACTTATGTGATCAAGCGCGTGCTCGACATCATCGGTTCGTTCTGCGCGTTGGTGATTTCCTCACCGGTCATGCTCGGCGTGGCGATCGCGATCAAGCTCGACGACCACGGTCCCGTGTTCTTCTCGCAGACCCGAATCGGGCGTAACGGCAAGCCGTTCAAGATGTACAAATTCCGTTCCATGGTCACCAATGCCGAGGAATTGAAGAAGAAACTCGCCGAGGAAAGCGGGCAGACTGATCGATTCATCTTCAAGATGAAAGATGATCCGAGAATTACCAAAGTCGGACATTTTATTCGCAAGACCTCACTTGATGAATTCCCGCAGTTCTTCAATGTGCTGAAGGGCGACATGTCGCTGGTCGGTCCGCGTCCTGCGTTGCCGGAAGAAGTGGCCCGTTACGGGTCGCTGTATTCCACGCGTCTGCTGGTCAAGCCTGGCATCACCGGACCGTGGCAGGTTTCCGGCCGTTCCGACCTGACGCAGGAGCAGAGCGAGTATCTGGATGTGTCGTACATCGAGAACTGGTCCATCGCCGGCGACATCGCGATTCTCGCCAAAACCGTCATGGTGGTGGTGCGCGGTACCGGTTCATACTGATTTGTTCGCATTTGCCGTCATTGATAATCCCGTGCCGAATTTCAGGAATTTGGCACGGGATTATTGCATTTCCATAAGGATTTTCCAGTAATTTATTATTAATTAAAAAATGAGGTACAGTATAGTTTGGTAATTGTTTTAATGAGATAGGAATATTACGATGTCTGTTCTCGAAGGTTTTGAGGAAATCGGCGAAAAGGTCACGGGCAAGATGACTATGACTGTGATGCCGGAGTCCGTGCGTTTTTCCAAGGCCGCCATCGCCGTGCTTGAAGCGCCGCAGTACGCGAAGATTCTCGTGAATCACAAGACCAGGAAATTCGCCGTCCAGCCGTGCAGCGCCAAGGACGATTTCGCCATTCCGTTCTGCAAGGTGCCCGGCAAGGCCACGTCAGTGACCGTGCGCGCGGTCAACGTGCTGGTCGCCACCCAGAAGTTCTTCGACTTCCCGGAGGCTCCGGAAAACCAGATCGCCTACTTCTCCATGGAAGGCGAGTACTTCCCGGACGACAACGCGGTGGTGTTCGATGTGGCTGGCGCCAAGGGCGGTTTCACCGGCAAGCGTGGTCCGCGCAAGGGCACGCATCGCAAGGCCGCCGACTGATTGACGCTGGCTACTGGGTGGGCCGTGATTTGGACGGCGGTTGAGGCGCGCATGCATGATGGACCGCTGCAAATGGCACAATGGCGGCATGTCTGGTCTGGATGTGGGCAGCGCATGATCCGCCGTCTGCGTCCCGGCCGTACGCCGATGGATCTTGATCGGTATTGGCCACGTCCGATTGGCCTCGGCTCATGGATGCCGATTTGCCGCAGAGCATAATGAAAACCGGAGGGGTTCGACCTGTCGTTCAGGTCGAACCCCTCCGGTTTCTTCGTATGATGCGTATTCCGCAATCGCATGGACCGCGGTGTTTCGCGCTCCGGTCAGTAGTTGTGATGCGCCTGCCAATACGTGTACGCGCCCTGGATGGAACCGTAACGCTGCGCGCAATAGTTCCAGAACCACTTGAGCTGCGTCTGGTAGTTCGTGGCCCAATCGGAGCCGGCGGTGGACATCTTGCTGCCCGGCAGGGCCTGTGGCAGGCCATAGGCGCCGGAAGGATTGGTCGCGGTGACGCTCCAGCCGGATTCATGGCTGATGATGTACACGGTCGCGGTGAAATCGGCCTCGGTGTACCCGTTGGCGAGCAGGTAGTCGTGCGCCCACTGCTGCATGTCGCTGGTTGGAACCGTGGTGCCGATCGAGGATGCGGCGTTGGAGGAACCGGTGGAGCTTGAAGACGAGCTTGATGAGGTGGAACCGGTGCCGACGAGAATCACCTTGTCGACCGGGGCCTTCTTCACATAGGAGGTGATCATGTTGGAGGAGACGACCTTCGAACCGGACTTGGTCACGAGGTTCGTGGTCTCCATCACGCCTTCCTCGCCCTCGGTCTCGACCTTCTCCTGGCCCTTCGGCAGCGAGTCGGTCTCCTTCTTCACGACGTTGAATCCGATCGCGGTGTCGGAGACCTCGACGGAGGCGCCGGCGCGTTCGATGGTGATGACGGTCTTCTCGTTCACCTTGGTGGTCAGCGACGGGGAGACGGTGTCTTCCGGCTCGAGCGTGATGTCTCCGGCGTCGAGCACGGACTTCACGTCGGTGAACTTCGTGCCGGGAATCACGCGGGACTTACCGTTGATCTTCACGGTGACGTAGGAGGTGTCGCCATTCAGCTGCTCACGCGCGTTGCCACGGGACGCCTCGTTGGCGTCGCTGACGGAAAAGGCGGTGGTCTGCTTCGATGCCGCATGGCTGTCTGCGGCGGAGTAAAGATTACGTGACACAACGCCGCCCACTGCCAACAATCCCACTGCCGCAACCGTTGCGACGAGCTTCACCAGATGCGACTTGCTCGGCAAGGTCAAGGTGAATGGGCGGGCATGCTTGCTGTGATTAGCCATTCTGCTCCTATAAGCGCTTTCAGGGCCTCGATGAATTCAAGGGCGAACGACCACCCCCGTGCGCGGCCATGCAGGCTTCATCGGAAAACGCACATCTGACTGACAGTCTACCGCAGTGGGCGGAAAAGTGAACGAATGGTAAAGGAAACATGGGCGGAAACGGCTTCGGCATCGGTTTCGCCCACGTCCCCTTTACCCTCTTTGCCGTTCCTTGGCCTTGAGCCTGCCTCTCGGTTTCAGGCTTGCTTCTTGGCCTTGAGCCTGCCTCTCGACTTCGACCTTGTTCCCATGTCTTGGGCCTGGCTCTCGGCCTTGGACTCGTTCCTCGGTTCTGGTTCCGAACCGCCGGTTCCGGGCGTCAGTTCTGGGCGGAAGCGTCCTTGGCCGCGTCCGCGGCGTCGACCTTCAGCGACTTGGCCTGGGCGATCAGGTCGTCCAGATCGGAGGCGCGCAGCGCGCCGGCCTGCTGGAACACGACCTGCTGGTTCTTGAGCACCATCAGCGTCGGTACGGCCTGGACCTTGGCCGCGGAAGCGAGGTCGGGGTTCTGGTCGATGTCGACCTTGGCGAAGTAGATGTCGGGATTCGCCTCGCTCGCCTTCTCGAACGTCGGGCCGAACGCGCGGCACGGTCCGCACCACGTCGCCCAGAAGTCGACGAACACCAGTTCGTTGCCCTCCACGACCTTGTTGAAATCCTGGGAAGTGACTGCATGCGTTGCCATAACCGCTCCTTGTAAATCCTTGCGAATCCTTGGTGAATCGCATTGCCGTGCATCCGCGCCGTCCGATTCCCCATAGGGAACCGCGCGCGTGACGCGTGCGACTTCCTCGCAGTATATAGCCAAACGCGACGTGAGGCATGGCCGTGCCCGATTATCCGCTATAGGAAGAATATATGGCATGCGTTTTAACAGGCGTGCGTGATAATGGAACCATGCCAGTGATGAATGATGAGGTGCCCGACGAGGGCGATTTCGATGCAGGACGCCACAGGGGCGAGTTCGACGGCATCACGCCGGAGGATTTCATCCGGGGAATGGGCAATCCTCCGGGATGGCTCGATTCCGGGGAGATCAACCATCTGCGCCGCGAGATGCCGATTCCCTACGTGCTCGTCGTGCCGGTGCGCACCGACGATCTGGGACGCATCGCGCAACTCGGATCATTGCTGCGCGTCTCCGACGACGGCAGCATCGAACGCACGCTGATCGCGGGGCGCGTGCTCTACCACGAGTCAATCCGTGAGGCCGTGGCGCGCAACATCGCGAAGGACCTGGGCGACATCGCGCTTCCGCAGCTGCCGATCAGCCTGCAGCCGTTCACCGTGGCCGAATTCTTCCCGACGCCGGGACTGACCGACTACTACGATTCCCGCCAGCATGCGATAGCGCTGTGCTACGTCGTGCCGATCGCCGGCGACTGCAAGCCGCGCGACGAGACGCTCGACGTGGAATGGGTCGATCCGACCAGCGACGTGTTCGACACGTTCATCGGCCAGATGGCCAACGGCTACGGCTCCATCGCCCGCCAGGCGGTCGCCTGGGCCGGACGGTGACGGGTTCGGCCTGCGCTCGCGGCGGCGGACCGACGGCCGCCTCCGCGGCGGACGACGTTTCCCGTCTTCGATACGCCCATGCCGGCGTGGAAGACGCGGTCTTGGCAGGTATCATGCCGCCGTTCCGCAGGTTTCACGTGATTAAGATTTTTCAGGATGCGTAAGGATTCGACAATGACGATTGAATTGAAGAACAATGTGTACCGTGACGGCGACGGCATTCCCGTGGTGCTGGTGCACGGATTCCCCGTCGACCACCGCATGTGGGACCAATGCGCCGTGGCGCTCGCGCGGACCGCAGACGAACACGGCATGAGGCACTTCCCGATCTGGGCTCCCGACATGCCCGGCGCGGGCGAGGGGCCGATTCCATCCGACGAGGCGAGCGGCGGCAAGGACGCGGACGGCGCGTTCCCATACGCGCTCGACCGCATGGCGGACGCATACGTGGACATGCTGCACGACGCCGGATACGACAAGGCCATCTGGGTCGGACTCTCCATGGGCGGCTATCTGATCCTCGACATCCAGCGCCTGCACCCCGAGGCCGTGGCGGCGCTCGCGCTCTGCGACACGAAAGCCGATGCCGATTCCGCGCAGATGCGGCTCAACCGCGTCGCGATCGCGCAGGAATGCGAGGCGACGGGCACCCATGAACCGGTGATGGGATTCGCCGTGGCGTCGGAAAACGATTCCACCGTGAAACAATCCGACGAATACTGCCAGCAGTTCTCCCGCTGGATCAGCGAACAGCCCGCCGAAGGCATCGCATGGCGCGAACGCATGGCGGCCGGACGGCCGGACCTGAACGACGTGCTGCCGCGAATCACCGTGCCCGTTTCCGTGATCTGCGGAGACAAGGACCCCTCCAGCCCGCCTTCGGTGATGGAACCGGTCGCCGACGCGATGACCGGCACCGCCGTCGACATGACGGTGGTCTTCGACTGTGGCCATTTCAGCGCATACGAACATCCCGAAGCGGTGGCGGACGCATTGCTCGGACTGGTTCGCCACGTGGAATGACGGTATGCGCGCATGCGGGTCCGGCGTATGGCCGGCATGTGAGTCCGGACGCCATGCGAGCCCGAATGCATTGACGACAAAACACATAAAGAGGTTGTGATGAGTGTTTTCTCACCGTTGGCGCTGACCCAGGCGCTGCCGTTCCTGCCGCTCGCGCAGGGCGATATCGATTACGAGGTGTCCCGCAGATCCGATCCGAAACTGTTCGAGACGGTGCTGCCGGACCCTTCCACGAAAGTCATCCTCGTGAAGGACGGCAAAGTCGCGGTGCCGCGTGGCCAAGGCGCGATAGCCGACTATGCGAATGTGAAAATGCGCCTCGCGAAACTGCCGGGCGCCTACGTGGCAGCGGAACTCAACACCCATCCCGACGCCATGCCGATGTTCCTGGGAACATACGGCGGGCAACGCGGCGAACACGTCGTCGCCGTGGACATCAGCCGCGTGAAGCCGATGACGCGGACCGTCGCCGACCATACCTACGAAGGCGTCGACGACGCCTTCGACGAACGCGACCTCACCGAACGTGACTCCGGGCAATCCGGAAAATCATTGCTGGAAAACGCGGCCGAACGATTCGACTGGGTTGACCTGCGCGGATTCGCGCCCCACGCCAGCGCGCGCGAATCCGGCCAGGCCACCAGCGCGGTGTCGCTCGGCGTATGGCACGCACGCCAACGGCACTGCCCGACATGCGGCGCGCCCACCAAGCCGGCGCTCGCGGGATGGGCGCAACGCTGCACGAACGAGGCTGACGGCAACAGGCTGCTGTTCCCCCGCGTCGAACCGGCGGTGATCACCGCGATCGTCGATCATCAGGACCGTCTGCTGCTGCAGCACAACCGCGCATGGAACAATCCCGGACTGTACTCCGTGTCCGCGGGATTCGTCGAAGCCGGTGAGAACCTCGAACATGCGAGCCGCAGGGAGGCCAAGGAGGAAGTCGGCATCACGCTCGGCGAACTCAAGTACCTCGGTTCCCAGCCGTGGCCGTTCCCCGCCTCGCTCATGATGGCGTTCAAGGCGGTGGCGGAAAGCACCGACATACACGTGGACGGGGAGGAAACGCTGATCGCGCGCTGGGTGACCCGCGACGAGTACATGAACGAACTGATTTCGGGGCGTATGGAGGCTCCGGGCAAGGCCACGATCGCGCGGTACATGATCGAGGAATGGCTCGGACACGAGCTTCCGTGACGCATATCACGCCCGGAATGCTTTGCGATTGCTGCTCTTTGGGTGGTCTGTCGCGTATAGTGGAAAACTGTTGTAATGAGGACAGAGACAAACGGGGACGCGCAATGGCTGACGATGGAAATCAGATTCCGAACGGTGCCGGTACCGGTAATGGGCTGAATGCCGGGGCATACTCGATGGGGGATTCCATGGGGAAGGAACCTACGCCTGTCGTGCCGCCGATTCCCGCAATGCCGGCGATGCCGTCATTCGCTGAGAGCACCGACACGGAAGGCGTTCCGCTGTCGTTCACGCCGCTTTCGTCTTCGGAGCAGCCGAAGACCGAATCCGCCGATCGGTTCTCCGTTTCCGACCAGCAGTTCCCGTCCGCGAGCCAGTCTTCCAACGCGGAAACGACCGCATTCGCGCCGTTGTCGGCATCCTTCGCGCCTGAAACCCAGCCGTCGATTTTCCCGCCGGCGCAGTCTCAGCCCATGGCGACCTCGACTTCCGTGCCGTCTTCCGCGGAAGCCACGATGGCGATTCCGCCCATCGAGCCCCCGGCCAACGGCAGCCTGTTCGACGGCGCGTTCGACGATGATGGCGCGGGTGCGCATGTCGCGAACGCATCTGCCGTGAAGACGCGGAATCC
>DKCF01000058.1:0-5232 GCA_002451435.1 Bifidobacterium sp. UBA6881
CATCCGGGTGGGGAAGGCCGTTTCTTGGACGACGGGAGGGATCATCCGAAATCGTATGCACGAACTTCTTATCGTCCATCTGCAAACTTTAGATATTTAGACAATTATCTAAATATCTGGTATTGTAGAGTCAAGCCCACCGTCGAGAGGAGAATGATGCCGGGGGAGGGATTCAAGGCGTTGGCCGACCCCACGCGCCGGCGCATATTGGAGCTATTGCAGGCGAAGGATCTGACGGCAGGGGAGCTTGCCGAGCATTTCGACATCAGCAAGCCCTCGCTCAGCCATCATCTGGCAACGCTCAAGAATGCCGGTCTCGTGACCGACGAGCGGCACGGGCAGAACATCATATACAGCCTCAACACTACGGTCATGCAGGATTTGATCGGATGGTTTATGGGCTTCGTCAGCACCAAGGAGGACGAGCGACAATGAATGACAACAATTCCAGAGGTGGCCAGGGCATGGCTGGCATCCATGCCTACGTGTGGATTGGTCTCGTGATGATATCGTTGTTGAACGTCATGGCGCACCTTATCGCTATGCCAACGTTGCCTGAGCGCATTCCTGTGCATTGGGGTGTGGATGGTAGCGCGGACGGATGGGGTCCGCGCTGGGTTGCGCCTATTCTGGGCGCGCTTCCATTGGTTCTGCTGGCATTGTTTTACGCGACGCCGCGTCTTGACCCGAAAGGTTCCGCATACACCAAGTCCGGCGGCTTCTATCAGGGATTCGTGATTGCGTTCACGATTTTCATAGGCGCCATCGGCTGGTTCGGCGAACTCGCGTCTTGGGGACTTCTGGCCGGCAGGGGCATGGTCAACATCATCGTATCCGGGGGAATTGGCGCTCTTCTCATAGGCATGGGCAATTATCTGCCTCGCATCAGACAGAATTGCACACTCGGCATTAAAACCCCTTGGACTCTTGCCGACACGGATAATTGGAGGCGTACTCATCGATTCGGCGGGGTGTGCTTCATGGTGGTTGGCGTCGGTATAACCGCCTTGGGATTCATGAGCGGTCTATTGCCGGAAAGTTGGTTTTTAGTCGCGGTTATTATGCTTACAGCTGGTTCCATTGCCGTCGCGTACGGCTACTCATATCTTATTCGGCGCAAGTCCTACAACGGCTAATACGCGGTCGGATCCGTTATCTCGATTGTTGTTTTGCGGCCGTCGATTTTTATTCAACGGGCAGCAAGGGGTGGGGAGGTGAGGCTTCGTTTTGTAGGAAGCATAAGGCATTTCACCGCCTCGATATTGTCCTGACCTCCTTTATACAATCGCGGTTGCATTGAAATCCAAGGCATCTTCCGATATTCGACGGAACGGATGCCTCGTTGGATGCTTCTGCCAGATGTAAGCGAAATGGAAGGCGAAAGATGGCACTGAGCGCCGCAATCATCCTTGCCGCGGGCGAAGGCACCCGCATGCGTTCCAACAAACCGAAGGTGCTGCACACCTTGGCCGGCAAAACATTCCTCAACCGTGTGATGGACTCTGTATCGGCCCTCAACCCCGAAACGCTCGCCGTGGTGGTGCACTACCAGGCGGAACGCGTCGCCGAAGCCGCGCGCTCGTACAACGAGCACGTCACCATCGTCAACCAGGACGACAAGCCCGGCACCGGACGCGCGGTGCAGTGCGCGATGGCGCAGCTCAAGAAGCAGGGCGATTTAAACGGTGCAGTACTCATCACGGCATCCGACATGCCGCTGCTTGACCCGGAAACGCTGAACAGCCTGCTCGACTTCCACGAGCGCAGCGGCAACGGCGCGACCGTGCTCACCACCATTCTCGATGATCCGACCGGATACGGCCGCATCATCCGCGACAGCGAAGGCAACGTGCTGCGCATCGTGGAACAGAAAGACGCCAACAGCAGCGAACTGGCCGTGCACGAGGTGAACACCTCCGTATACGTTTTCGACGCGGACCTGCTTTCCGAGGCCATCGCCAACCTGAAATCCAACAACGCGCAGGGCGAGTTCTACCTGACCGACGCCCTCGAGACCGCCAAGGCCCACGGCGCGGTCGGCGCATACGCCGCGCCCGACCCACTGAGCGTGGAAGGCGTCAACGACCGCGTACAGCTCGCCGCGCTCGCCAAGGCCCACAACATCCGCGTATGCGAGCAGTGGATGCGCGACGGCGTGACCATTCTCGATCCGAACACCACTTGGATTGAGGATGACGTGCGCATCGGCCGCGACGCGGTGATTCTTCCGGGCAGCTTCCTTCAGGGGAGCACGGTGATTGGCGAAGGCGCTGAGATCGGCCCGTACACCACATTGATCAGCGCCACGATCGACGCCGACGCACACGTGGAACGTTCCCGCGTGCAGGAGACCCATATCGGCCGCGCGGCGAATATCGGACCGTGGACCTACCTGCGCCAGGGCAATGAGCTCGGAGAGGAATCCAAGGCCGGCGCCTTCGTGGAAATGAAGAAAGCGCACATCGGCAACGGCACCAAGGTGCCGCACCTGAGCTATGTCGGCGACGCCGATCTGGGCGAGCACACCAACATCGGCGGCGGCACCATCACCGCCAACTACGACGGCGTGCACAAGAACCACACCACCATCGGATCAAACGCCCACGTGGGCGCCGGCAATCTGTTCGTCGCACCCGTCAAGGTCGGCGACGGCGTCACCACCGGTGCCGGTTCCGTGGTCCGCCACGACGTGCCGTCCGATTCCATGGTCTATTCGGAAAACACACAACATGTAGTAGAGGGCTGGAAGCCCGAATGGGAGCGCTGAGCATGCCTGCATTACAAGATTCCATCAACGCCATCCGCATCGCCGCCGCAGCCGCGGACCGCATGAAGGCCACCGACATCGTGGCGTTCGACGTCACCGAGCCGCTGGCCATCACCGATGCGATGCTTATCGCCAGCGCGTCCAACGAGCGCCAGGTGCTCGCGGTCGCCGAAGAGGTCGAGAAGGACCTGTACCTCAAGTGCGGCAAGCGCCAGCCGCGTTCCCGCGAGGGCTTGACCGAAGGGCAGTGGGTGCTGCTCGACTACGGCGACTTCGTGATTCACATCATGCATCAGGAGTCCCGCGATTTCTACCGCCTCGAACGTCTGTGGAAGGATTGCCCGAGCATCGACTTGCAGCTCGCGCATCCCGAGAACACGGGTGAATCGGCCGATTCCGACGAGAGGTCCGACGAATCCGCGGAATCCGCCGAATAAGCATATGTCGTGCCTTCCCTCCGAACCGGTGTGGAAGGCACGACTTTTATATGGACTCTGATACGAGCCGTTCGAGCCATGAGCGATCATTGGCTGAACGCACGCACGAACAAGGGAAGGTCATCATGCCCCAAAACGACGAAAACCCAAGCGGCAACACTCCCGCCGCCGTTACTTCCGTTGCCTCTGCTGCCCATATGCAGCATGTGCGGTCCATTACTCTGGTCCGTCACGGACGCACGTCATATAACGCACAGCACCGTCTCCAGGGCCAAGTGGACATTCCGCTCGACGAAGTCGGCCGCTGGCAGGTCAAGCAGACCGCGCAGGCATTGCGCGAACTGTACGTCGACCATCAGAAAAAGGCCGTGAACCAGTTGGTGGTGTGCTCCGACCTCGGCCGTGCCGCCGCGACGGCGCATGCCTTCGCCGATCCGCTCGGTCTGGAGGTGCATCCGGATGCCCGCGTCAGGGAACGCAGCTTCGGGGATTGGGAAGGCGTATCCGTGGAGGAGCTTGCCGAACGATATCCGGAGGATTACCGTTCCTGGGCGGAATTCCGTGGCGGAGAGCTCAAATACGGCGCGGAGCCGAAGGACCATGTCGGGTGTCGAGGCGTCGAAGCGCTGAACGAATGGGTGCTGAAGGGTGGCGAAGATACCGACCTGTACGTGTTCTCCCACGGCGCATGGATTACACAGACCTTGCAGACGCTGCTCGGTCTCAATCAGGTGCATGACGATTTCGCCGACGTGCTGGCGATGCGCAACGCACATTGGACGCGTCTGGTTCCGCTGGAGATCGGTGGCACATTGCGGTGGCGGCTCGCCGAATACAACCACGGTCCGGCCATCGCCTACAGTGACCAATGGGAGAATCCGCGACTGTAAAAGACGTGTGTGGAAGGGATTCCACATTTTCAAGCTTTTCACAGAATCGCCAGTTCTTTTGAAGCGAAATTGGCTATTCTCATGGCTTGTGAAGAATTTTTTCAAGGGAATTTCCATTTCCTCGATTTCCGCAGGCGCGCTTGCGGCGGTGACGTCGTTCCTGATGTCGGCGAAAATCGGCATCGCGGGTTCCGTCATCGGAGTCGCGGCCGGTTCTATCGTATCGGCCGTTGCGACGCAGGTCTACAAGAACGTGCTCAAGGCATCGGGGGAGAAGCTGCAGAACGCCGTTTCGTCGAACGACGGTACGGCGCAAAATGACGGAAACGGCGAGGCCCGGTCTTCCGAATCTGATACCAAGCAGACCGGCGATGAGACCGCCGTCCTGACTGATGCGACATCGGTGATGCCGGCGGCTAAACCGCGGGTCATCGCCTCCGGGCAGGATGCCGGCGAACAGGCGGATGCTGGGGAGACCCGGGTTCTGGGCGATCTCGCCGATGTTGATGCAACGACTTCCTTGACACCGGTGCAAGATGGTCAGACGGGGAAGAGTTCCGCAACGGGCAAGAAGTTCGCTGGAGCCGCCCAAGTGCAGCATGCCGGCAAGAACGGAGCGAAATACCTTGCGTGGCTGCACGGCAAGCATGCGCCGATCATCATCGCCGTCGTCAGCGCCTTGGTCGGTGTGGGCATCAGCGCCGGGCTGATTCTTGCGTTCACCGGCGGGCAAGGAACCGACACCGTCGTGCGCGACGCCGTCCACCACTCCAAGAGCGTTCCTTCGCAGAAGGAGAACGACGACCAGAACGACCAGACCAACAGCGGCGTGACGCCCAACCCTGAATACAAGCCGTCCGACAACCAGAACGATGGCGAGAGCGAGAACGAGGGCACGGCCAAAGGTGACGGCCAATCGAAGGATACTTCGAAAGACGAATCATCTAACAGCGGCACCAGTGGCACCACTAACGGTGCTAACGGGAACTCCAATGGTTCCTCCTCCGGCAATTCGAGCGGTTCATCCTCGAGCTCCACGCCTGGTGGCAGCGGGTCCGGTTCCAGTTCCGGATCTGGCGCTTCAGGCGGTTCAACTGGAAGCCCAAGCCAGGGCAGCGGCTCCGGATCCGATAGCGGT
>DKCF01000058.1:5350-5483 GCA_002451435.1 Bifidobacterium sp. UBA6881
CAAATAATTTGATCTGCTAATGAGCGTATTTGGCTGGACGCCATATACGCGACACGCCGAAGTTGTAAAAACGCAGTCTGCAATGTAACCTATATGAGGTTTGCAAAGCAGACACGGGGCTATGGCGCAGCTG
>DKCF01000108.1 GCA_002451435.1 Bifidobacterium sp. UBA6881
TGGACCGAGGTCGGCACGAAGATCGGCGACGGCCAGTCGAACGGGTACGGCGGCACGTTCTCCGCGGGCGAGGGGCCGAGCCTGTTCAGGGCGAACGACGGCGACGTGAACGGCTACCGGTACTACCTGTTCGCGGACCAGCCGAACTACCATGGCGGTCCGAACCATTACGTGCCGATGGCCACCACCGACATCTCCGACGCGTCCAAGTGGCAGGNNGACAAGATGCCCGAGGCGAACTTCCCGACCAACTCCGATGGCGGCAAGCCGCGCCACGGCACCGTGCTGCCCGTGACCCGCGCCCAGTACCAGAAGGTGTTGGAAGCCTACGCTCCCGGCATCGCCGTGAAATCGGTCGACGCGATGAACGCGGCCACCAAAACCGGCGTCGCGCCGACGCTGCCGAAGACCGCGCATCTGACGATGGCGGACGGCACCCAGAAGGACGTGGCCGTGGAATGGGACGAGGTGAAGGCCGGCTCCTACGCGAAGCCTGGAACCTTCACCGTGAAGGGCGTCGCGCAGGACGACTCGCGCATGCCGGTCGAAGTCGTGGTGACCGTGGGCGCCGACATCGCCGAAGGCGAGGCCGAAGCCAAATCCGACGCGGCCAACATCACGCTCAACGGCGGCGAGACCGACGTGCGCACCAGCCTGACCCTGCCGACCGCGGGCACGAACGGCTCCACCATCGCGTGGAAATCCGACTCGGATCTCATCACCACTTCCGACAAAGACGGTGTGAAGGCCGGTTATCTGTCCAAGCGTCCCGCGAAGGATACGAAAGTAACCCTTACCGCCACCGTGAAAAACGGCGACGCCACCGTGACCCGCGAATTCACGCTCACCATCAAGGCCGAGGTGAAAAAAGGCAAGACCACGGATTACCTGTTCGCGCACTTCACCGGTTCCGAAGGCTCCGCAACCGACGAGCAGATGTACTTCGCCACCAGCAAGAACGGACTGACCTGGCATGACACCCGCGATGCGGGCGACCCGGTGCTCACCTCGAACGTCGGCGAGTCCGGCGTGCGCGACCCGTACCTGGTGCGCAGTCCGGAAGGCGACAAATTCTATCTGATCGCCACCGATCTGAGCATTTACCATCGCGGCGGCTGGGGCAAGGACAATCCGGCGGTCAACTACAACGGCTCGTTGAACCTCGTCGTATGGGAGTCCACCGACTTGGTGAACTGGTCCACGCCATACCTGACCGACGTGGCGTCGCGCATTCCGGCCGGCAACGGCAAGACCCAGGCCGCCATGGCGTGGGCGCCGGAAGCGCTATGGGACGAACAGGCCAAGCAGTACATCGTATACTGGGCGACCACCAGCTCCGCCGACGAACAGTCCGGCGGCACGGCCGACCCGACCAACATGTACTATTCGACCACGCGCGATTTCCGCACCTTCACCGATCCGGTCAAATGGATCGATTGGAAGGAATCCGTGATTGACACCACGATGATCAAGGCCGATGACGGGTACTACTACCGTGTCTCCGCCAAAGACAAGCTTCCGGTGGAACGCACGAAGAACCCATATGCGACGACCGTGAGCGCGCGTCCCGAAGACAGCAAGGACGCGAATCCGGAGACGGACTGGCAGTTCGTGGGCAACTTCGGCGACCTGGTGGGCAATGCGGGATGGACGGGCGCAAGCCTCGAAGGGCCGGAACTGTTCCGCTACAACGATGACGACGTGCTCGCCAAGGACGGCAAGTCCATGAAATACGGTCTTATGTGGGACCAGTTCGCCAGCGGCAAGGGCTACCTGCCGTTCTACAGCGCCGATTTGGGATCCACCGACACCGCCGACTGGGCGCAGGCCTCCGAAGTGAACTTCGGCGCGCTCAAAAAGCGTCATGGCACCATCCTGCCCATCACCGCCGCCGAATACCAGGCGGTGATGAAGGCCTTCAACAAGAAGACCGTGGATTGTGTGCCGGCCACTTCGGTGACCATCGACGGCAGGGGGACGATTGACCTGGGTGTGGGCGACACCGCCACCTTGAACGTCAAGATCGAACCTGCCGACAGCACCGATGACATAACGTGGTCGTCCTCGGATGGCACCGTGGCCTCTGTCGACGCCGAAGGCGTGGTGACCGGTCTCAAGACCGGAACCGCGGTCATCACCGTCAAAGTGGGCGATGCCACCGCCACGGTGACCGTTACTGTGAAAGGCAATGGCTCAGACAACGGGAACAACGGTGCGACCGGCGGTGAAAACGGTGGCACAGGCGGTGAGAACGGCAATGCAGGCGGTACCGGGAACGGCGGCCAGGAACGGCCGAACAATCCATCCGCTCCGAGCGGCACGGGCGGCCAAGGGGATGACGGCGGCAAGACGCCGGCCGGTGACAATCGGTCCGGCGGCGAAACGCGGTCGTTGTCGAAGACCGGCGTGGCCGTGGCTTCAATCGTCGGTGTGATCGTGCTGCTGGCCGTGGCCGGCACTGCGCTGGCTATGTGGCGCAGACGATTGTCGTGAACGGCGGCGCCGATACCGATCCATTTCCCGGATTGGTATCGGCGCGCACATATCGGCGTTACGGCCGACCGCGTCGCGAATGACGCGGAGTGGGGTGCCCCCTATCCGCCGACGGCTCGCCGGGCGTTCCCAAGGCGTTATCGAAAAGTTACCTTGCCCGAGTCGATGTGCGGCGGACGTTCGCATAATATGGGAACCATCGTGTATTTGACCGACGTTCGGAATGAGCCGATGTTCGGCGGCACGGTGCTGCTGAAGACGCCGCAGCGATGCGGTGGGGCAGACAAGGCATGGGACGAAGAGGAGACTCATGGTGAGTGCATGGAAAAAGGCAGTCGCGGCTTTGGCCGCCATTCCGATGCTGGGGGCGATGATTCCCGCCGCGTCGGCTGCCGAAACAAACGGGAATGGAGCCGGCGCCTCGTCCGTGCGGACGGTCTCGGCATCCACGGCGACCGCCACGGCGGCGAAAAACACCGCGTCGACGGACGCCGACGCCGCCGATGGGACCAACGGATATCTGTGGCTGCATTTCGAAGCGACGGATTATGAAAAAATCTACTACGGATACAGTGCGGACGGCTCGAATTGGCGCAAGCTGAACGACAACAAGCCGTTGATCTCATCGAACACGGCCAACAAGGGCATTCGCGACCCACACCTGATCAAGTTGCAGAAGCCTGACGCGGACGGCTACAAATACGTGATGATAGGCACCGATCTGCACGCGGAAGGCACCGCCAGCGGAAAAAGCTGGAGCCAGCAGAGCCAGAACCTCATCGTCTCGCGCTCCAAGGATCTGGTGAACTGGACGGACGCCGAGGCGGTCAAGGGCGGTTGGGACAACGCCGACCGCATGTGGGCGCCGGAAGCCATCTACGATCCCGAGACCAAGGATTACCTGGTCTACTATTCCGCCAAGCCGAAGAACAGCGATCAGCTGCTTGGCGTGTACCGGGTGCATACCAAGGATTTCAAGACGTTCACCCAGCCGGAGGGAACGGACGGCGACCCCCAGCCGTGGGTGTACCAAGGCACCGCCGCCGATGGCACGGACACCAAGGAAAACATCATCGATTCCACCATCGTCAAAGGCGATGACGGCGACTACTACCGTTTCTCCACTTCCGATTGGAGCACGGTGGTCGACACCGCCAAGACCCTGGACGGCAAATGGACCCGCATCGTCGAGCGCGACTCCGACATGAACGCCGACGGCACGTCCCGCATCACCGGAGACACAGTGGCGATGAACACCTCCACCGCGGGATTGGGCGGCATCGAAGGACTGACCGTATTCCAGAAGCCCGATGGCACATGGGTCATCATGGGCGACAACCAAGGTTACAAGGCGCGTTCCATCGCCAAACTTTCCGATCTGAAGAACGGCGTGGCCACCGCGAGCATGTCCACGAACTTCCCGAAGCGCTTCCGCCATGGCACCATCGTGCCGCTGACCGCTTCCGAAAAACGCGCCGTGCTCAAGGCATATGACGGCGCGACGGATTCCGTTTCCGCGGACAAGGCCGGTTCCGATCCGATCGCACAGTACGATTTCGAGGATTCGAACAATCGCGGCAAGGATTCCAAGGGCGGCAACGACCTGACGTTCTCCGGAACGCCGGAATTCGGCGTTCCCGGCGATTGGAACACGAATGTGATGCAGCTGCGCCCCAGCAAGAACGCCTATGCGGAATTCCCCCAGGGCATGTTCGACGGGCGTGACTCCTTCACCTTGGAATTCGAAGCCAAATCACGCGCCTCCAGCGGCAACTACTTCTCCTTCGCCATCGGCGCAAGCGATCAGAAGTACATCATCATCCGACTGCGTGGCGACCAGATCTACACCGCCATCACCGACGCCACATGGAACGCGGAACAGGGGGTGAGCGCGAAGCTTGCCACAACGTCATGGCACAAGTACGCCATCACCGTCGAACCGCACCGCATCGCGGTCTATGCCGACAACCAGCTGCTCGGTGAAAACACCGATGTGACCGTGAGCGTCTCCGACCTGGGCGAGAACCTCAAAGCCTACATCGGCAAATCGTTCTATTCCGCGGATGGCCTGTGGGACGGCGGCGTGGACAAAATCAAGGTCTACAACTACGCCCGTTCCATGCGCGACATGCTGGGCGACGTGAACGTGAAATCCGCCGTGGTCGGCACGGTCCCCTCCGATCCTTCCAAGGAGGTCGGCACCGACGACCACACGGCGCTGTACGCCAAGGTGGATGCCGACGCCGGAACCATCACCCCGACCGTGAACAGACTCGCCTCCGACAAGCTCGCCGAATCGCCGGCCAGCTTCACGCTCAACCGCAATGACGCGCCGGTCACGATGACCATCGACGGACAACCCTTCGGCACCCGGTCCGAAGACGGATACTCCATCGCAGGCGTGCTTGACGCCACCAAGGACCATGCGGTCGAAATCACGGCCACGGAGAACGACGGCTCCAAGGTCGTCAAGAAGTGGACGCTCAAGGCGGCCACGGTGTCCAACAATCCGGTGTTGCCGGGCCAGTACGCCGATCCGGACATCGATTACTTCCCGGAAACCGGCAAGTTCTGGATCTATCCGACCACCGACGGATTCTCCGGCTGGAGCGGCAACTACTTCCATGCATGGTCGTCTTCGGATCTGGTGAACTGGACCGACGAAGGCGTGATCCTCGACGTGAAGGCGGACAACAAGCCGGCCGAAGGCCAGAACGCCGATTCGGCGAATTACGACGGTTCGAAGGTCGACAACATCGCGTTCTCACCATGGTCGGTGGGTTCCGCATGGGCGCCGACCATCGAGGCCAAGGACACGAACAACGACGGCAAGATGGAGTACTACTTCTACTATTGCGCGAAGAAGACGAACGGAGAATCGGCGATCGGCGTGGCCGTCGCGGACAATCCCGCAGGGCCGTTCAAGGCCGCCGACCAGCCGCTGGTCAGCCGCACCATGGAAGGCGTGACCGTCGGCCAGGCCATCGACCCGTCCATCTTCACCGATGACGACGGCACGTCGTACATCCTGTACGGCAACGGCACGCCGGCCATCGCCCAGCTGAACGACGACATGACGTCCATCAAGGAAGGCACCGTGCGCAAACTCAGCGGGCTCAAGGACTTCCGCGAGTCCGTCGTCGTGATGAAGCACGGCGGCAAATACCACTGGACCTGGTCGTGCGACGACGCCGGCAGCGAGAACTACCACGTCAACTACGGCGTGTCCGATTCGCTTGACGGCGCCATCACCGTGAAGACCGAATGGCTCGTCGGCAAGGACAAGACCAGCGGCATCCAAGGAACCGCCCACCAGTCCGACGTGACCGTGACCGACGGCACCGGCCGTGAGCGCACGTTCATGGCCTACCATCGCCACTACACGCCGCTGGGAGTGTTCACCTCCGGCCTCGGCTACCACCGTGAGACCGCCATCAGCGAAGTCACCTTCGACAAGGACGGCTACATGGAGAAGATCGATGTGACCAAGAACATCGAACCGGTGCAGATGGCCAAAACCGATTACGCGAAGCTGGAGGCCGCCGTCGAGCAGGCCAAGGCGCTCAAGGAATCGGATTACACCGCTGAATCGTGGAAGACGTTCCGTGATTCCGGCAAGCTGGAAGCCGCGGAAAAGGTGCTGGACACCAAGGACGCGAAGTACACCGCGTACCAGACCGAAGTCGATGCGGCCGCGTCTGAACTGACCGCGGCGATGGGCGGATTGGTCAGGAACGAGCCGGTGAGCCCGCCGGCCTCGGTGGACAAGTCGCAGCTGCAGGCCGCGGTCGACGCCGCGAAGCCGGAATCGGACGCCTCGAAGTACACCGCCGAATCGTGGAAGGCGTACCGGGAAGCTTTGGAGGCCGCCGAAGCGGTGCTGGCGAACGAATCCGCCACCCAAGAGCAGGTGGACGCCGCACTGGAATCGCTCAAATCGGCGGAATCCGGTCTGAAGACGGCGGATTCGGGGGAGACCCCGGAGCAGCCGGGCCAGCCGGGTGCATCGGACAAGCCGAATGCTGGCGGCTCCGGCGATGATTCCGGCAATAATTCCAGTGGCGGGCATGACGGCGATTCCGGTGACAAGACGGAAACGGCCGCCAACGGAAAGTCCACGACCGTGGCCGACACGGGATCCGCCATCGTCGCGGTGGCCGTGGCGGGAATCGCGCTCGCCGTGGCGGGCGTCGTGCTGATCGCGCGTCGCCATCGCGTCGAGGACTGATTCCCTGACGGGATCCAATCCGCGCGTCGGGTCCGTCGGGGACGATTGACGCGCCGAATGGATGAAAGGGTGGATGCTTCCGCAGGGATGCGTCCACCCTTTTGAAATGTTATGAAACTGTTATCCGAATGTACAGGTGGCTTCGTTGCGGATGAAACGATTGCTTTCCTTGAAATGGCAAGGTTTCCAACGTTTTCTTGCGGTGCCTTTCGTTGGTTTGGGAAAACCGTGGCCGCGGAAGTCCCTGCGATAAGCTGGATTCGTGTCGTCTTCATCGTGCGACGATGAGGGCGTGACGGGAAAAGGGTGCTCAAGGAGGAGCGTATGACATTGAAAAACGGCAAACATAGGATGCGCCGCGTCGCCGCATCGATCGCGGCTGTGGCCACGTTGACTTCCGGCATGGCGCTTGGCGCGTCGACCGCCATCGCGGATACCGAAAATGCCGCGGAAGGCGCCGCTAATCTGACGTTGCTCGCAGGATGGGACTTCACCGGCGACTACAAATCGGAGAACGGCACCATCGCGGACTCCACCGGCAAATACGATATGACGTTGCACAACGGCGCGTACGTCGAGAAATTCGGAGACCGCAGCCAGAGCGAGGCATTGCAGCTCAAGGGCGACAGCAAACAGTACGCCGAAATCGACAGCGGCCTGTTCAAGGCGGCCGGCAACACCTTCACCGTGGAATTCGCGGCGAAATCGCGCCATTCCGACGATGGCAAGCATTTCAGCTTCACCGTCGGCAAGGACCGCAACAAGTATCTGATGTACTACGGCAGCACCGATTCGGTGAAGACCGTCATCTCCGACGACACATGGAAGAACGAGCAGGGCGGCAAAGTCGCCGTTTCCGACAACAACAATAAGTGGCACAACTACAAGCTTGTGGTGGACGGCACCAAGCTGGCCGTGTTCCGCGACAACGCGTTGATCATCTACAAGGCGGACACCGGCATCACAATGAGCGATCTGGAATCCACCGTCACCTACATCGGCAAATCCTTCTACGACGAAGACAATTACTGGAACGGCGCGCTGGACGACCTCAAGGTCTACAAAGGCGCCGAACCGATCAACGTCGCCACCGGCGTGACCGTCGCGGGAGCCGACAAGGTCGGCGAGGGGGAAAGCACACAGCTCACCGCCACCGTGGCTCCGGAAGACGCCGTGGACAAGAACCTGACCTGGTCGTCCTCCGACACCTCCGTGGCGACCGTGGACGCCGAAGGCAAAGTGACCGGCGTCAAGGGCGGCACCGTGACGATCACGGCCACGAATCCAATCACCGGAGTGAAAGGCGAGAAGCGGATCACGGTCGCTGAACTGTCCGACCAGGACAAGGCCAAGGCCGACGTGGACGCCGCCGTCGCGAAGATCGCGACCACCACCACGGAGAACCTGCCGCTCGACACCGAAGGCGAGCATGGCACCAGCATCGTATGGACGTCGTCCGACGCGAAGCTGATCACGCCGACGAATACGAAGTACAGCAATCCGAATGCAGACATCGACGTCGCGGCCGATCCCTACAAGGACGGCGGCGTGGTCAACCGTCCCGCCTATGGCGACGGCGACGCCAAAGCCACATTGACCGCCACCGCGAGCGTGAACGGCGAAAGCGCATCCAAGCAGGTCGAAATCACCGTCAAGGAGAAGACGCGCACCGCGCCCGACGAAGGCTACGCGGCGGCCAATTTCAAATCCGACAACGGCAACGACGAACGCATCTGGATGTCCAGCACCGAAGGGCAGAACTTCTTCTCGTTCAAGGTGCGCAACAACGGCAATGCCGTGCTCGCCAACGACGCCGACACCGGCGGCCTGCGCGACGCCTACATCCTGCGCTCGCATGACGGCGACAAGTACTACATGATCGCCACCGACCTGAAGGTGTACGCGGCCGGAGCCGGCTGGGGCAACGTGCAGACGCACGGTTCCACCAAGGTGGAGGTGTACGAGTCCAAAGATCTGATGAACTGGACCCGCACCAACGGCGACGGCAACGGCGGCATCGTCATCAACGACGAATACGCGGGCATGACATGGGCTCCGGAAGCATATTGGGACGACGATCTCAACGCCTACGTGGTGTTCTTCTCGTCGCGCATGTACAACGACAAGGAGCACACCGATCCGGTCAAGAACTCGACGACCGGAAACAGCTCCTACGCGCAAGTGCGCTACGCCATCACCCGCGACTTCGTGAACTTCACCGCGCCGCAGAAGTGGCAGGACACCGGTTACGCACGCATCGACTCCACGGTGATGAAGATCGGCGAATACTACTACCGGCTCACCAAGAACGAGGAAAGCGGAGCCGCGGGCGACTACATCACCACCGGCAAAAGCATCTTCCTGGAACGTTCCAAGCACCTGACCGCTCCGACCACCAAGGCCGACCCGAACCAGGACCCCGA
This sequence comes from Bifidobacterium sp. UBA6881, assembly GCA_002451435.1. Lineage (GTDB taxonomy): Bacteria > Actinomycetota > Actinomycetes > Actinomycetales > Bifidobacteriaceae > Bifidobacterium. The sequence continues at coordinate 9,145 of DKCF01000108.1, forward strand.
GACCGGCTGGCAGCTGCTCGAACAGAACCTGCTGCCGTTCGAAGGTCCGGAAGTGGTCAAGCTGAACAAGGACGATCCCCTCAACACCAAGGACGATGACGGCTACATCCTGCTGTCGGACAACTTCAACTACCGCGCGTTCATGACCACCGGCAAGGCGTTGTCCGAAACCAATTGGAACAATACGATGCTGTCGCGCTATCCGGATTTCAACAATGAGAAGAAGGCCGTGAAGGCCGAATCCGGGGCGCAGGGATTCATCGCCTCCGGCTCGAACGGCGGACTGCCTTCGATCGTCCGCCATGGCGCGTTCGTGAACGTTCCGCAGACGGTGCTCGACGTGATGAAGACATGGACTTCCGACAACCCGACTACCATCCAGGCGGTCGATTCCACGACGACGGTCGCCTATGATGCCGATTCGCGTGTGCTGACCGCCACCGTGAAGGCGTCGGACAAGGGCACGGTCGCCGGTTCCGTGACGTTCACGGTGGGCGATTGGACCTCCGATCCGGTGAAGCTGAACGCCGATGGCACCGCCCAGATCACCGTGCCGAACACGGTGTCGGGCAGCGCGGCGAAGGCCGCCTACGACGGTTACACCGATGGGCTGGTGAAGGCCTCGTCCGGTTCCATCGACGTTGCGATTGCAGCGGTAACGGAGCCGGAGCCGCCGCTGTCGTCCGACGCGACGCTCGCCTCGCTCGCCGTGGGCGGAAAGACGGTCGATCTGGTTGCCGCGGCCAAGGGCACCGCGACGATGGAAGTCGCCGATCCTTCCAAGGTGGCCGCGGACGATGTCGATTACGCGCTGACCGACAAGGAAAACGCCAGGGCGGAAGTCAAGGTCGCCGGCAACGTGGTGACGGTCACCGTCACGGCGCAGGACGGCACCGTCAAGGTCTACAAAGTCACGTTGACCAAGGCGAAGGGCGAATCCGGCGGATCCGAGAATCCGGGCGGTTCCGGCTCCTCGGGCACTGGTTCCAATGACGGCGGCTCCGCCCAACAGCGGCCGGATAAGGGCGCATCCGATGGCGCGTCGGACGGTGCGTCCGATAACGCCATCGCCAACACTGGTTCCTCCGTGGCCGCGCTGGCGTTGTGCGCGACGCTGCTGACGGTCGCGGGCGTCGCCGTCATGGTACGTCGGCGTCGTTCCTGAAAGGCTCATGTCCCTCCTCGCATCTTCCGCGAGCGATGTGACCGCGTTCCTGTGACGGTGCTTTGACACTTCATCACAGCGCGGGAACGGGCGCGGCGTGCCATGGTCGTGCGTCGCGCCCGTTCCGGCCGCGGGCATGCGAAGAAAACAACATGGGCTTCGGACGTTTCGTCCGAAGCCCATGTGCATGTGATGATCCGCTATGGAATCAGGTCAGTCGCAGTCATTCCTTGATTTTTCCGCGACGGACCTTGAGCAATGCGATGCCGGCGATCGCCAGCGCCACGGTGGCGCCGCCGATGTTGGCGACGGCGTTGCCCGTCTTGCCCAGCGGAGACCCCTCGCCGTGGTTGGACGACGAGACGGAAGCCGAACCATTCTGGCCGGAATCCGTGCCGCTCGTCTGGCTGTTGCCTGCCGCGCCGGCTGAGCCGGCGCCCGGGTTCGGCTTCGGCTTCGGAGACGGGTTCTTCTGGAGGGCGTTGATTGCCGCGTCGAGCTGTTGTTCGGCGGCGTCGACACCGTCCTGCGTGGCATTGCCGTCGGCGAGCAGCTTCTTGGCGTTGTTCAGTGCGGCGGCGAACATGGCCCAGGAATCCTTGGTGTAGTCGGATTCCTTCAGCTGCTCGGCCTGCTTGACCAGCGCCTCGAGCTTGCCCTTGTTCACCGTCGCCGGCACGTTGTACGCCAACTCGTCGTATGCCTTCTGCAAAGCGTTGTAGGCGTTGTCCACATCGCCTTGGGTGGCATTGCCGTCGGCCAGAACGTCCTGCGCTGCCTTCAGCGCGGCGGCGAACGCGGTCCAGGAATCCTTGGTGTAGTCGGATTCCTTCAGTGTGCTGAACCGTGCGACCAGAGACTTGAGCTTCGCCTTGTTCGCATCGTATCCGTCCACATCCAGCGTCATGTTCTGATCGGCACGGTCCGGCTGCTGGCCGTCCGCGTGCAGTGTGAGCACGCGACGATTACCGACAGTGGACGGTGTATTGGTGCTTTCGTGGATGGGGATGATGGTTCCATCATTGTCCACGAAAGCGCTGACACCGTTGTTGGAACCGGTTTTGTCGCCGAAGGAGAGATCCGGATCGTAACCGTCGAGCATCGCGGAGGTGTCGCCGCCGGCGGTGTCCACCGTGGAGTCGTCTCCGGCGCTGTAGGCGGAATCCATCTGCACGGCGTACATCATGTTGGCGGTTTTGTCGGTGCTCTTGTAACCAAGGGCGCTCAGCTTGGTGGACAGCACCACCTGGTTCGAATCGCTGATGAAGGCGTCGTCGATCGGTTCTTGATCGACAAGGGCGCTGGCGGTGAGCCCCTGGCTGGTGTTCTCCACCTTGTAGGTGTCGGCCCAAGCGGTGTCGTACTGCGTGGAATCGGCGTTCGTGCTCACCATGATCGCATAATCCGGAGTGGCATCGAGGTTGGTGTCGAGAAGAACGGTCGGGGCGACGGTGTTGCCCAAACGGCTCCAGGTCTTATCGGTCACCACGGCGAAATTCACCACACCCTGGGAAGGATCGTTGAGCTGCGGCGCGGTCGAGGAGTATCCAATGGCCCGGATGTCCGCAGCCGCAAGGCTGCGCTGGGCGGCGCTTGACGCATCGCCATAGTCCACATCCACCGGATCGGTGGCGCTCAGCACCATCGGATACGCGCGGGAGTTCCATGCGTCGGCCGTGTCGCCTTGTGCGATTCCGTTGCCGGAGACCCGCAGGCCGCGGGTGCCCTTGCCGGTCCGCACCAACGTGGTCTGGGTGTCGGAGACCGGTTTGGGCGCGCAGGACACCGCGACGCGCAGGCCGAACGAGCCGTCGCCCGAATCAATGTCCGAGCCATCGGCCGGGGTGAGCTCGACCACGCCGCTGGCGTCGGTGACGTAACTGGTGGTCTTATCGCCGATCTTGTCGGCCTGGGTGGTGTCGCGCACATGGCGCAGCCTGGATTGGTCCACATTCAGCGTCACGTCGAACGTCGCGGTTCCACGCGGGCCGATGGTCACGGAACTCGTGCTCGTCGTGTAGGCCACACCCGGCACGTTGGTGCGGGGCTCGTAGGCGACCTTGTAGGTGCGCGTGGTCTTCGACCAATTGCGCACGGTGAAGGTCTTCTTGGCGGTGTAGCCGCTCTTCGGAACCTGGACGACGCCGAACTGGCCCGTCACCGCGGTCTGGTCGTCGGAGGAGACCTGCACATCGTTCTTGACCGCGGCGTATGCGTCGATGCGGCCGGTTCCCACACGCAGCGGGCCATACGCGGTCTTGCGGTCGGCGGTGAGCACGTCATGGTCGGCGGTGTTCATGATCTGTTCCTTGACTTGGGACGCGCTCCAATCGGGATGCGCGGCGCTGACCAAGGCGGCGACGCCGGAAGTGAGCGGCGTCGCCATGGACGTGCCGCTCATGACCTCCGGTTTGGTCCCGGTGCCGGCGGAAGCGGAGATGATGCCCACGCCGGGCGCGGCGACATCGGGCTTGACGGTGCCGTCATAGGAACCATGGATGCCGCGGGAAGTGAACGATGCGATGGTGTCTTCGCTTTCCTGGGAATAATCGGAATCGACGCCCATGCGCAGGTCGGATGAGAACGTGACGTTCAGCGTGCCGTCATCGATGGCCTGCTGGACCTTGTCGTTCTCCGCGGCGTTCTTCACCAGTTGGAATCCCGGAATATCCGCGTTGCCGGCAATGCCGGCCTCGGGAATGTTCGATTGGGAAGCGAACATGATGCCCACGGCGCCGGCCTTCTCGGCGTTGTCGAAACGGACCTTGGAACCGCAGTTGACGGCCGAATCGTCCCAATCCACATACGCGATCTTGCCTTTGACCGCGGCGGCGTCCTCGGCGGAATACGCCTGGCAGCCATCGAGATTGTCCCGGGATTTCACCCTTGCCACATCGGCGGTGAGATTGAAATCGTCCAGCTTCGCGTAATTCACGGAATACTGTCCGGCCAGTTTGGCGCCATGCAGCGCATCCGGCGTGTTGACCGTGATCGCGTCCTGCCAAGCCTTGCCGCTGGCGCTCGCCGCGACGGTGAGCGCGGATGCCGCGGTGCCCGGAGCGCCGGCGATGTCGGTCACGTCACCGTCGTTGCCGGCCGCGATCACCGACAGCACGCCATCCTCGTTCAGCGTGTTCACCGCGATGTTCTCCGGATCGTCGGACGAGCCGAAGCTGCCGCCCAGCGACATGGAGACGATATTGATGCGGTCGGACGAATCGGCGGCCTCGATGTTGTGCTCCGCCACCCAGTTGAGGGCGTCCATCACCAGACCGGTGGTGCCGCCGTTGTCGCCGAACACCTTCAGCGCGTAGATGCCGGCCTCGGGAGCCGAGCCGGGGCCCACCTGCCAGCCGGCGATGTCCTTCGCGCTGAGCTTCGAATAGTCGCCGCCCTTGAAAGACGTTCCGTTGCCGGTGACGCCATAGCCGGCGGCGGTGCCGGCGACATGGGTTCCGTGGTGCCCGCCGGGGCCGTCGATCGGATTGCCGTCAGGCTTGGGGGTGGAATCCCCGCCATCCGGGTCGTAGTCCGCGCCGGCGAAATCATAGCCGCCCTTGAACTTGCTCTTGTCCAGAAGCTTGCTCAGCGTGCCGTCGGACAGCGGGTCCGCGGTCGACGACAGTGCCGTCTGGTAGGCCGCTTCGGTGCCCGCTCCGCCGAAGTCGGCGTGGGTGTAGTCCAATCCGGTATCCACGATGGCGATGTTCACGCCTTTGCCGGTGGTTCCCGTCTGGTTCCACGTCTTCAGCGCGTTGACCAGCGAATCGCTGTGAATGTTGGCCGGAGCCTCCCCGGTGCTTGGCTTCGAAGACTGTGGGAGCTGCGGCTGCTCCTTGGTCGCGTCGGCGGTGGACGCGGTCGTCGCGGTACGCGGATGGATCTTGGTGATGCGGATCACGGAGGCGTTGCGCTCGGCAAGCGCGCGCAGGGCGTCGGCATCGGCGGTGACCGCGGCGCCCGGCAGAATGTAAGGCGTCGTGTACAGCGTCTGCGCGTTGCCGTCCAAAGACTTCAGCTGGGAGAGCACGCTCTGCGTGGTGTTCTCCGATTGGCGTGCCGCCGCATGCGCCGCGCTACGTGATTGCACGGCCCTTCCCGCCGCGGACATGCCGGAACGCGCCGATTCGGACTCGGTCTTCGCCTCCAATCCGGAAGTGCCTTTGGTCTGGATGAACGCCGTGACCGTTCCGTCGGCGTTGGTCATCTCGTCGGACAGCTTGCTATGCACATGGGCTTCGCGAAGCGCCGAGGTGTCGCCGGAAACGGATGGACGATTGGCTGGGGCCGCCTGCGCCATTGTCGGTACAAGCGCTCCCAACATCGTCGCTATACCGGCTATGCCCGCCATCCAGCGGGCGTGTTTTCCATATAGCATTGTTTCCCTCTCTTATAATCCCCCACATGGAATGAGAAATCACCACCATTCCTTGTGCATGAGTGTTTCATGAATATTTCATGAACGCTTTCTGATTGCCTAATGTGAGGAATCAGACATTCCGTCCGCGCGGAATATGCCCTCGAAGCCGGCGACTGCGTTGTCGAAATGCAAAAGATGCCGAATTGTTATTTTTCCGACAATGGCGATTTCACAGGTTTTTCGCGCGAAAAAGCTTGTTTTTCCATTGTTTTTCACAAAGACGCCGTTGGTTTTTCGCAGAAGTCCCCGTTTATCGTGTCGCGGCTCGATGCTGTTAGCATCAAGGGTGCGCGTGGCTCGGTCTGCCCCAGATCCAAGGTGATTGGGCGGACGGAGGCGCCGCGTGGAGCGAACCGCGGCACGCGGCAACGTTCCGTGATCAATGATGATTCAAGGCTCGAAGAGGAGCATGCATGAATACAGGAGTCAGAAGAGGGAGACGCCGTATCGTGGCTTCCGTCGCCGTCGCGGCGACGATGCTGACGGTTTGCGTCGGCGCGACCCAGTCTTTCGCGCAGGATTCGCAACAAAGCACCGTCGCGCGAACGGTATCGGTTCCCACGCCTCTGGTCGATTATGATTTCAGCGGCGATGACGGCGCCGGCGCCGTCGCCAACACGGTGAAGGGATCGGCCTTCGGCGCGGCCCAGGTCAAAGGCGCCGACGACGCGAACAAGGCCGGCACATACGCGGACGGCGCATTGCAGATGGACGGCGACGAATATGTGCGGCTGCCGGACGGTCTGCTGGAAGGCAAGCGGTCGGCCACCGTCTCCGTGATGGTGAAGAACGCCACGGCGTCGATCTCCGATGCCAAATGGAGCTACATGCTCACGCTCGGTGGCACCCGAAGCGGCAACCAGGGGAACTGGGCCGTCTCCACGCATAACGGCCTGTACACCACCATCACGCCCGACGGCAACGGTTCCAACGAAAACTATTTCAGCGCTTCCGAGAACCTGTCCACGGAAAAGTACAGTCTGCTCACCGTCACCATCGACGGCGACGCCAAACAATCCACCATCTACATCAACGGACGCGTGGTCGGCCAGGGAACGTTCGATACGCTTCCCAACCAATTCAAGGCGCAGAACTGGAACACCATCGGCAACTCCACCTATCCCGGCGTGGGTGATCTGCTGTTCCACGGAGCGGTCAAATCCTATACGCTGTATGACACGGCGCTCAGCCAGTCCCAGATCGTGTCGCTGCTGGACGCGGATGGCGTCGACGACCTGCTGAACGGCGAGATCGACACGCTGAGCGTGCCGGCGACGGCGACATCCGATTTCCAGGTCAAAATCGCCACCGACAACGCCAAGGTCGTCTGGTCGTCCAGCGACGACGACGTCATCCGCATCGATGCCGACGGCACCGCCAAAGTCACGCCTTCCACACAACAGGATGAAAAGGTGACGCTTACCGCGACGCTGAACCCCAACGCCGGCATCAACGCGCCGCCATCGCCGATCACCAGACGATTCGAAGTGAATGTGCCGAAGACGTTGAGCGACAAGGAAGCCGTGAAAGCCGATTTGGCCGCCATTGAAATCGACAACGCCGCCAACATGCGCTCCAACTTCTCCGTGCCGGCCGAAGGGTCCAATGGCTCCACCATCAGCTGGACCGTGAAAAACGGGGGAACCGCCGATCCCAAGATCTCCGGCAAAACCACGCAAAGCGTGACCGGCTCCTACAACACCGTCACCATCGGCAGGCCCGCCGCCGGCGCGAAGGACACGACGATCGTGCTCACCGCGACCGTGAAACACGGCAAGGAGACCCTCACCAAGGATTTCCGCGTGACCGTCAAGGCGATGCCCTCCGCGAAGAATGCCAATGAAGCCTATGTATGGGTCTATTTCACCGGCGAGGACGGCGAAAGCCAGAAGGTGAGCATCGCAGCCTCGAAAGGCAACAACGCGCTCGACTGGAACAACCTCAACACCAATGCCGAAGGCAAAGCCGAGCCGATCCTCACCTCTGCCTTCGGGGAAAAGGGTCTGCGCGACCCGTTCATCATGCGTTCGCATGACGGCGACAAGTTCTACATGCTCGCCACGGATCTGAAAGTCGTCAACGGCGATTTCTCCACGGCGCAGAACAAAGGATCCAAATACATCGAGATCTGGGAATCCACCGACCTGGTGAACTGGTCGAACCAGCGCCATGTGAAGGTGAGCACCGACTACGCCGGCAACACCTGGGCGCCGGAAGCCTACTGGGACGACGAGCTCGGCACCTATGTGGTGTACTGGGCGTCGAACATGTACACCACCACCGACACGAACGACCGCACCTCGTTGACCTACAACCAGATGTTCTACGCCACCACCGATGACTTCGTGAACTTCTCCAAGCCGAAGGCATGGATCAACGTGGACCGTCGCGGACAGTCCGGCGCCGGCTCGATCGACGCGACCGTGCAGAAGGTCGGTGACACGTATTACCGCATCTACAAGGACGAGAAGACGATGACGCTCCGCGAGGAGACCGGCAAGCACCTCACCTCGTCCATCGGCAAGGACGGCGATACGGATTACGCCCAAGCGCTCAAGGGCTCCGATTGGACCGAGGTCGGCACGAAG
>DKCF01000040.1 GCA_002451435.1 Bifidobacterium sp. UBA6881
ACGGCTCCGGTGTTGTTGTCGTTCACCGGCAGGCCATGGACGAGCTGAGTGTTGAACCTGGTCATGATGTGCACCCCCTTGGGTTGTGGTCTCTGTCGCGTGCCGTTCACGCAATCACTGGTGCCAGTGAACCGCATTTTACGGAACGACGCGCGTGGCACCTTATCGACGTTAGTTATAAGACGTTTGAAATCTTTCGGTTTCAAACGTCCGTCTGCCGAAAACGCATCATGCTCTTCGCCGTGGCCCATAGTCAGTACTTGTCTCCCCAGCGCCGCCGCCGGCACAGGCCGGCGAGCGGCGCCAAAGACATCCACAGAACGTTTTCGGCATCCAAGCACAGGCATCTGCTTGACACAGGCATCAGTACTTGAACACAGGCACCACCGCGCCCTTGTAGTTCTTGTTGATGGCCGCCGCCACGGATTTCGTATGGTAGGCGTCCACGATCTTCCTGTATGTGGCATTGTTCTTTTCATCATGCCGGGCAACGATGACGTTGACATACGGCTTGAACGCCTTGTTGCTGGACTTCACCGGCGACTGGTAGATGGCGCTGGACACCTTGAGACCCGCATTGATGACCACATTCGTGGTGATCACCCCGGCCGCGTAATCCGGCAGCAGCCTGACGATCGCGGTCCCCTCGTTCAGTTTGATGTCGATGCCGCTGGGATTCGAGGCGATGTCGTCAATCGTCGGATTCGCCTTGGTGCTGTCCTTGAGCCTGATCAGCCCCGCGGCATCCAGCACCTTCAGCGCACGGCCGATGTTGGAGGCATCATTGGGAATCGCCACCTTATCTCCAGGGCGAATTTCCGAGACCTTCTTATACCGCTGAGAATACAGGTTCAATGGCGAGACATACGTCTCGCCTATCGACACCAGACCGTATCCATTGTCTTTGTTCTCCTGATCGAGATACGCGTAATGCTGGAACGCGTTCAGATCCAACTCTCCGCTGGCCAATGCGCGATTAATCGTCTCGCCATCCTGGAAGGGTTTGAGCTCAATGGCGATGCCGGATTTCTCGCCGTCCAATTCCTTTTGCACGGCGTTCCAGATCGCGTCGTCCGAATTGCCGTAAACGCCGACTTTGACGACCGTCCCGCCTTGGTCGTCCACGGACCGGTATGCCGAATATCCGACTCCGCCAACGACAACAATCGCCAGTACGATCAAGGCGACAATCAGATTCCTCCGGGCCTTCTCCCGCTTTTTCGCCACTGTCATAATCACTTACCAATCCTTTGCATGAAACATTTAAGACACTGCCAGCGCTTGTCAGTGCTGAAGCAGAACAACCAATTGCTTGCCGATGAATTCGATCACCGCGATGAACGCGACCAGAACGATAACCGTCGCGTATGTGGCATCGACCATGTACCGCTGGTACCCGTAGCGGATGGCGAAATCGCCCAGTCCGCCGCCTCCGACGATGCCGACGATGGCGGTAAGCCCCACCAGGCTGATCACCGTAATCACCGTCACCCGAACGATCGAGGGGATGGATTCGCGCAGATAGACACGGAGCACGATTTTCGGAGTGCTCATGCCCATCGCCTCCGCGGCTTCCACAAGTCCCGGATCGATTCCCGCGATAGCCGCCTGTATCTGCCTGGCGAAGAAGGGCGTCACGCCAATGACCAGCGGGAAAATCGCGCCTTTGGTGCCGATGGCGGTACCCACCAGCGCTCTGGTGAACGGCACAAGCGCCGCGACGAGAATGACGAAGGGAATGGAACGGAACAGATCGATCAGTTTATCCACCGTGTTGAACGCCACCGGATGCGGAACCAACCCATCCTGCTGCGTCAGAACAAGAACTATCGCAAGCATCGTGGCGAATATGAACGAAATCAGTCCCGAGACGCCGACCATGACCAGCGTCTGCACAAAACTATCGATGAATTCGGGCAATCTGGACGCCACGTTCGGGAACCATTGGGCAAGAATATTCATCGTGCAAGCACCTCGACTTCGACATTGCGCGTTTTCAGATAATCGATCGCGGCCTTGTTGCGCTCCTCCGTTCCTTCGAAAATCACCACCAGGCCACCCAATGGAGCGCCATCGACCACATCGATGTCGCCGAAGATGATGTTGACGTCGATGCCGAAGGTCCGCGAGATATGCGAGACCAACGCCTCGGACACGCCTTTCGCCGCATATTTCATGCGCAGCAGCAGCCATCCCGGTTTGCGCGAGACGAGTTCCGAACCGTCATCCAACAGGTCGTTGACCTTGCCGAGATTGGAAGCCGTCGATACGAACGCCCGGGTCAAAGACGCGCGGGGATTCGCGAAGACGTCGAAGACCCTCCCCTCCTCGACGATGGAGCCTTGGTCGATGACGGCCACGCGATTGCATATTCTTTTGATGACCGACATCTGATGGGTGATGATGACGATCGTCAGCCCCAATGTGTCATGCAAATCCTTCAGCAGCCGCAGAATGGATTTCGTGGTGTTCGGATCAAGGGCGCTTGTGGCTTCGTCGCTGAGCAGGATATCCGGTCTGTTCGCAAGTGCGCGGGCAATCGCCACACGCTGCTTCTGCCCTCCGGAAAGCTCACTGGGATAATCGTTCCCCTTATCGGACAGATGCACCAATTCCAACAGTTCCGCGACGCGTTCGCTACGCGACCGCTTGTCCAGTCCCGAGTCCAAAAGCGCCAATTCGACGTTTTCGGCCACGCTGCGGGATGGCATGAGATTGAAGGTCTGGAAAATCATGCCGATGGAACGTCTGAGGGTCCGCAGATCGCGCTTGCCCAGCGAAGCGATCTCCCTGCCTTCGACGCTGACCGAACCGCCATCGTACCGCTCCAGACCGTTGACGCATCTCACCAGCGTCGATTTCCCGGCCCCGCTCAATCCGATAATGCCATAGATATCGCCTTTTGCGATATTCAAATCGACATCATGCAAAGCAATTTTATCTCCATCTTCCGTGGAATATACTTTCTTCAATTTTTGAATTGATATTATATTTTCAGCATTTTGAGACAATTCGACCACATTAGCCTTTTTAAAATAAGATTCAATAAAAACAATTCGTCATTCGTGCCACATCGCCATGGCATGGCAGAACGTCACCCGCACAGCGACACTGGGAATTCCCTACCGTCCTGACGGCAATATGCCAACATTCAACGGGGCATGTTCGCACACATCATCATGCGCGAACAACGACAGGGCATCATGGCCCTCACCACTTCCATCGCAATCGATACGACACCAGCAGGCAAGGCGGCAACGCGAACACGCCCGCTGAGCCAAACAGTGAAACCAGCCATCATGCACCTCCCTATTTTCTAGTTTTTGAAATGTCTATCTGCAATTTCTATTATTGAATCATAGTTAAATCAGCAACACAACAGCATTGCTATTGACATTATTTATACACTGTAGAAAATATTGTTTTATATACAACATTCCGATTCACATCACCATGAATCAGGATTCCGTCATTGCCGGCAGGTGAACCTTCTCGAATTCACAGCGCATCAGCCACACGCCGCACGGCCTCACGCAGCAGATCCTCCGACTTGAGCAGGCTGAACCGCACGTAGTCCTTGCCCACCTTGCCGAAACAGGTGCCCGGCAAAACCGCGACAGCGGCCCGTTCCAGCAGCAGATCCGCAAACCGTTCGCCCGTCAATCCTTTCGGCGCATGAACCCATGCGTAGATGCCGCCGTCCGAATCGAACACGTCCAAGCCGGCGTCACGCAGACCACCGGCAACGATCGCGCGCCGCATCGCGTATCGGGAAGCCAATTCATGCACGCAGCTTTGGTCGGATTCCAATGCGGCGGCCCCCGCGTCCTGAACGCTGCCGGTGATCATGGAGCCCATCTGGTAGTGGTATTGCTTCACATGGCCGACGATGTCGTCATTGCCTGCGATGAAACCGGCCCTCCAACCAGCCATCGCATACATCTTCGACAGCGAACACACCTCCACGGCCACGTCGAACGCGCCCGGCAGCGAAAGAATGCTGGCCTGCTGGTCGCGCACGCCCAATCCCGCGTAGGCGAAGTCCTGCACGATGGCGAACCGGTGCTCATGCGCGAGCTCGATGGCATGTTCCAGGAACCCGCGAGGCGCCTGCGCGCCGGTAGGATTGTTCGGATAATTCAGAATCAGCACCTTGACCCGTCGCCACGCTTCGGCGGACACCGCGTCGAGATCAGGCAGGAACCCGCGTTCCGGCAGGGATGGCAGCAGCACTTCCTCCGCCCGGCTCATCAATGTCATGCAATGATATGACGGATAGTACGGATCGGCATACGCCACGGCATCGCCAGGCGACACCAGCACGGCGAACAGCGCCGCCAACCCATCGACCGCACCTTCGACGGCAAAGAGCTGCGTCTTCCAATCCAAGTCGACACCGTACGTATTGCGATACCAGTTTTGCGCCGCCTTGAGGAAGCTCGGTTTGCCGTCGAACGGCGAATATCGGGCGTTCGCAGGATCGTCCACGGCCGCTTTCGCCACGTCGCGGATGAATTCCGCGGGAAACGCATCCGGATTGCCCTTCGCGAGATCGATCACATCGGCGCCGTTCGCGATCGCATCGGCCACCTTGCGGTCCATCTCAGCAAACACGTTCGGCGGAATCGACTGCGCGATGGTGGTGAATGGAACCGGGGAAACATATGAAGTCATTGGAGCCTGCCTTAACCGCTCTCGATGGGCGAACAATCACAGGCTACCGGGAAAAACACGCATAAATGCCGTCGCCGGTATACACGCTTCTTATTGGCGGCGCAAATGGTATAAACCGCAACGGCGACCGACAAGCCTTTTTCTGACGGATGCTCACCCGTCCGTATAGAAATCGTCCGTATGGGACATCTGTAAATAGGTCATCCGCATAGGAAGACCATTCCCGCGCGAATCTCCCCAAATGGACGCCTGACCACATTCAGCGACCATGCGTGGAGAG
>DKCF01000093.1:0-4286 GCA_002451435.1 Bifidobacterium sp. UBA6881
TTTGTGGACCAGAACGACGTGGAAGGCACCGCAAGCGGCGTGTGGAGCCGCATGTTGGCGGGCAATCGCAGATTCGCCGAAGGCAAGCCGGAACATCCGAACCGCAGCGCGGAGGCGCGCGAGGCGGTCGTCGACACGCATGAGCCGGATGCCGCGGTGCTCAGCTGCTCCGATGCGCGCGTCAGCCCCGACATCATCTTCGACGCGGGCATCGGCGATCTGTTCACCGTGCGCACTGCCGGGCAAGTCATCGACGACGCCGTGATCGCCTCGTTGGAATACGCGGTGGATGTGCTCGGCGTGCGGCTTTTGGTGGTGCTCGGCCACCAGAATTGCGGCGCGATCAAACAGGCGGTCAAGGAATACGACGCGCTGCTGCACGATCTGACCGCCGATGCGGAGGACTCGTTGATGGCCGCCGACAGCATCGCAGACCTTGACGAACGCATTCTGAACGCGGAATCGCTGATGCTGCGCACGGTCGGCTTCTCGATCTGGCAGGCGCACGAATCGGAACTGGAATCGACCGAGGATTTCGAGCGCGTGCACATCGCGCGCACCATCGAACAGCTGGTGGAGCAGTCCGAATCAATCCAGCGTGCGCTGGCCGACGACCGGCTGATGATCGTCGGCGCACGCTACCAGCTCGACACCGGCAAAGTGGAAGTGCTGAGCTTCTGAAACGCTGAAATGAGGCACCAAGGCGCTAAGATGCTGAGCCTCTGATTGCATTCGGCAAAAAGCCGCCCACAATGCACCTGTGCCTCAGGATGCACGATGTTCAACGCACGTTCGCTAACGTGCAACCGTCAAGCTGCCGTCATATGCGCGAGCGCAGCAACCGCATATAGCGGCAGATCCTGTATATCGCCATCCTTGCGTGGAGGAAGCGGCGAGAAACGTACCGGATGCTGGAAACCAAAACGCTTGATAGACGCCTTCAGGCTTTTCGCATGAAGATTGATACCGGATTTCACTTCAATCGGTATGACGTATCGATCGTTCTGCACCAGAAAATCAAGTTCGTTCGTCGAATTGGCGTTCGTCCAATACCGAGGCTCAAAACCATACGCAGCGAGTTCCTGGCACACCAATTGTTCCGCGAACGCCCCTTTTGCGGAACCGAATACCGAATCACCATCCAAGATGCTTTCCGGACTGGCGTCATTCATGCTGCGCAACAAGCCGATGTCGGAGGCATAAAGCTTGAACGCATCGACATCATCGAATGATTTAAGCGGATATTCCGGAGCGGTGACCCGCGTGACCTTCAATGCGATCGACGAATCAAGCAGCCGTTGAATCGCCAATTCGAAATCCTTGCCACGGCCACCGGAACGCACCGCTCCATAGAGGAACTTCTTATTCTCACGCGCAAGCTGTGACGGAATGGAGTCCCAAACCTGCGCAAGGCGCAAGGACAATCCCCGCGGCATCGAATCGGCGTATTTCGAAAAATCGCCCCGATATCCTTGCAGAATATCTTCCTGCACCTGCGTTATGCGCTTGAAATCGACGCCGGGATAGGTATCGGCGAAAATTCCGACGGCCTCCGGCATGCCGCCTACCACCATGTAGTATTTCAGCCATTCCACAAGTTGCTCATGGAATACGGACATCATGTCCAAATCCGCCGTCTCGATGATTTCCGCAAGATTGCGGCGTTCCTCATATTCCATGCGTCTCCTATGCGTTCGCGGAAACGACAATTTCAACACGTTTTCTAGGGAACACTCACCATCTTTGACAACATTTTCTAGGGGAAATTATATATATGAACCTACATATTCTTCGCTTAATGAATCTAGGCGGCAAACCCGCACTGCGGAATATCACCAATCGGTACCATCGACTCGGCATCGGTAAAACGGAAAATGCTTCTCCGGGCGCACTGAACCGTTGATTCGCATCGGCAAAGCAGACCGGCACCCACGTGCAGCACGAAAAGCCGACATATCGACGATAAGCGATATGCCGGCTTGATGACGAATCTCACTTGTCCGAACTCGTGGCGGTAGCCCGACAGCACAATTGGCACGTCATCCACATGCTGGCCACGCACCAATCAGGCATTTGGACTACGCGCCGATCAGATCAAGCATCTGCGCGACGTTCTTCTTGCCGAATTCGACCAGCATGCTGCCGTCAGCCTTGGTGATGACGATGCACGGCACGCTCATCGCGTTGTACTGGTCCTTGATGTCGGGGAAGTGCGCGATGTCGTACGCTTCGGCCTTCACCAGAGGATTAGCAGCGGCGATGCGCTGCGACGCGCGCACGGTTTCCGGGCACATCGTGCAGGTCAGCGACACCAACAGCATGATGTTCACCGGCTGGTCGATGGCGGCGATGCGTTTCGTCGTGCTGGCGTCGAGCGCCTGACCGGGACCTGCCGCATTGTAGAGGCCGAGTACGAACGAATTGAATTCATGACCGCTGGGCACGCCATGGAACGCCAGACCAGTCGGTTGCGGGCTGCCATTCGCGTCCGGCACGCACATGCGCACGCACGGCAGGGCTTGCGGCAGCACATCGGCCGGATTGTATGCGGATTGCGTGGTTCGCGCGGTTTCGGCGGCCCCTTCGGATTCAGCGGATTGCGCGGTTTTCTCAACCGTATGCCGTTCGACGGCGAGTTTGCCGTCGCTCAACAACACCAGCTCGCCGATGAAACCATCCAATTGCGCCGAAAGCGCCGAATCATCAAGGTCCAACCGCAAAGTGACCGTCCGCGCCATGCGACCGAACACCACATCAAGCTGCTTGCGGATGGCCTCGTTGAAGAAACCGCTCGACGTCTTTCCACCAGCGGACGCGGAACCGGCGGATACGCCAGTGGCCCTCCCTGCCCCGACTGCACCGCCAACCGCCTTGCCGCGAGCGCCATTGCCGCCGCTCACCGGCCTTCGAATGGAAGAATCGCCCGCAATCGCCAGCGGAGCCGGCGAAGTGCCGGAACGCGCGGCCCGCTCGGCCTGTTCGCGTTCCCTGCGCTCATATGCGGAATCGGTCGGACGCGGTGGGATCAGACCGGTTTTGTCGCTCATCTGGGAGGCGTACCGTTCCAATCCGACCGCGGCGATCGCACCATCGGCCGTCGCCGTGATGACCTGGCGCAGCTCCTTGACCCGCAAATCGCCGGCCGCGTACACACCCGGCACGGAAGTCTCCAAATGCTCGTTCGTCCGCACATAGCCGTGGTCATCGAGATCCACCAAGCCACGGACCAAATCGGTGGCGGGAACGTAACCGGCGAATACGAACACACCGAATGTGCCGCCATCGGCCGGCTTCCATACCGCGCTTTTGCCGGAACGCGCGTCGCGGATTGTCGCCTCGGTCAGACCGCCCTGTCCCGCGGCGACCGCGACAAGCTCGGTATCGTAACGAACCTCGATCTTCGGATGGCGCTTCGCCTCGGCCGCGACGGACGCATCGCAGGTGAAATCGTCATCGCGAACCAACACGGTGACCTTGCTGGCGTATTTGGTGAGGAACACCGCCTCTTCGGCCGCGGCGAAACCACCGCCGACCACCAGCACCTCCTTGCCGGCGAAGAACTCGCCATCACAGGTGGCGCAATAGGCCACGCCGCGTCCCGCATACTCCTTTTCGCCATCGAATCCGATCTTGCGCGGATTGGCACCGGTGGCGATAAGCACGCCGAACGCGCGAAGGTCACCGCGCGACGTATGCACGGTTTTGACATCGCCGCTCACGTCAAGCCCGGTGACTTCGGCGCTGAGGAATTCCGCGCCGAAATCCTGCGCCTGCTGCCGTATGGTGGCGGTCAGCGCCCTTCCGCTGGTGGACGCGACGCCCGGGTAATTGACGATCTCATCGGTGATGGTGATCTGCCCGCCGAAATCGCCTTTTTCCACAATCAGCACGCGGTAGCGGGCGCGGGCGAGGTACAGTCCCGCGGTAAGGCCGGCAGGACCGCCTCCAATCACGACAACGTCATATAACGATTGGTCTTTCCGGACTTCCACCATGATTTCCTTTCCGCGCGGCCATCACCGCATGCCGCCCTTGCGGCATTCACGTCATTCATGTCATTCACGTCGTGTGTGCCGTCAATATCCAATGGCGGCCAATGGCGACGAAACCATGCCGACGAAACGGCTGATTCGCCAGCCTTGATCAAACGTCAGAAAACAGACCGGCATTGGCGGAATCAATCGGCGACGAAGCCGGCCGAACCAATCGATGAATCAGCCGACCGACAAATCAGCCGAATCGTCGAACCAGCCAACCAACGAAACCGGCGCAACCGGCCAGTCCGT
>DKCF01000093.1:4384-5090 GCA_002451435.1 Bifidobacterium sp. UBA6881
GGCTGCCACTTGGCCGGGCAGACCTGGTCGCCATGCTCGTACACGAACTGGGAGGCCTGCACGCGGCGCAGCAGCTCGTCGGCGTTGCGTCCGACGTTGGAGGAAGTCACCTCATAGGCCACGACCTTGCCTTCCGGATTGACGATGAAATCGCCACGTTCGGCCATGCCGTCCGCCTCGTTGTAGGTGTCGAGGTCACGCGCCAGCTTCGCGGTCGGGTCGGCGAGCATCGGATACTGGATCTTGGCGATCTTCTCGCTGGCGTCATGCCAAGCCTTGTGCACGAACTGGGTGTCGCAGGAAACGGAGTAGATCTCGCAGCCGATCTTCTTGAAGTCCTCGTACTTGTCGGCAAGGTCCTCAAGCTCGGTCGGGCACACGAACGTGAAGTCGGCCGGGTAGAAGAAGAACACCGACCAATGACCGAGCACATCGGCCTTGCTCACCTCGTGGAAGTCGTCATTCTGGTAGGCGTTGACGGTGAAGTCCGTCAATTCATGCTGCAGCAGCGTCATCTTTGTTCCTTTCCGCTTGTCGCATGTGAATGTGCGCGTCTGCGAACGCCGTATTGCGTGTTTGCAAGCGTTTGCGAGTGCTCGATTTCATCGTAACCAGCGACATCGGGAAAGATAATCCCTGAGCGAAAGAATCGGTGTGAGGTTGCGCACATCATTGGCCGCGTCGCCGAACGCATCATCAATTCCAT
>DKCF01000093.1:5163-5396 GCA_002451435.1 Bifidobacterium sp. UBA6881
CGATACGCCGCCTTTGACATGCCGTTGCTTTAGATTGGAACCATGTCACTTGGCCTGAATATCCTGCTCATCTTCGTTTTTCTGCTGCTCGGCTCCGTGTTCGCCGGCACCGAATTGGCGCTGGTCAGCCTGCGCGGATCGCAAATCGACCAGATGGAGCAGGAAGACGCCCGCGGCAAGAGGGTCGCGCAAATCGCACGCGACCCGAACACCTTCCTTTCGACCGTGCAGAT
>DKCF01000093.1:5481-6667 GCA_002451435.1 Bifidobacterium sp. UBA6881
GCGCCGTATGTCGTGCCGGTCATCGAGCAATGGGGCGTGCCGACGAGCGTGGCCGCGCCTCTGACCACCATCGTGCTGACGCTGGTCATCTCCTACTGCTCGATCGTCATTTCGGAACTGGTGCCGAAGCGCATCGCGATGCAGCGCAACGAACAGATCGCGCGCGCCGTGGTGCCGGCGATCCACACATTCGCCAAAGTCTGCAGGCCGCTGATCTGGCTGATCGGCAAGAACACGAACATCATCGTGCGTCTGCTCGGATTCGACCCGAACGAGACGGACAGCGAGGTGTCCGACGAGGAGCTGCGCGTGCTCGTCAACACGAACACGAATCTCAGCAAGGACGAACGCACCATCCTCGATGACGTGTTCGACGCGTCCGAGACCATCGTCGCGGAAGTCATGCGGCCGCGCGCCGACGTGGTGTTCCTCGACGGCGACATGCCGATCCGGGAAGCCGCGAACTATGTGCGTGAAATGCCGTACTCCCGCTATCCCGTCTCCGGCAAGGACTTCGATGACGTGCTCGGCTTCGTGCACGTGCGCGATCTACTCGACATCCGTAATCCGAATGCGAAAACCGTTGCCGATGTGACCCGTGAGGGTATTTCGCTGCCGGGCACGTCCAAACTGCTGCCAAGCCTGGAATTGCTGCGCAAACGCGGCATCCATCTGGCGGTGGTCATCGACGAGTATGGCGGCACCGACGGCATCGTCACGTTGGAGGATATGACCGAGGAACTGGTCGGCGACATCCGCGACGAATACGATCTGCCGGAGGAAAAGGGCGGGGAACGCACCGAGCGTACCGCTTTCGTGAACGGCGTCGCCACCATCGAGGGTGGTATGACGATCGAGGATTTCGCGGATTTGACCGGCATCGAGCTGGAGGATGGCCCGTACGAGACGGTCGCCGGGTATTTCCTGGCGCACACCGGCAAGATGGGCGAGGTCGGCGACGTGCTTTCCTCCGACGATGGCTACGATATGGTCGTCACGAAGGTGGATGGACGTCGTATCGAGACGATTGAGGTGCGTCGGCACCAGTCGGGGGACGCCGATACGGCTGACACGACCGACACGACCAACGATGCGTCCAACTTGAATTCCTCGGCAACGTCCACGGCGCAATAATCGCGATAGCGCAGACGGTGCGATCGTTGCAGCACCATTTGCCACAACCGCC
>DKCF01000093.1:6749-8523 GCA_002451435.1 Bifidobacterium sp. UBA6881
GCAATCCGGACACGCGGCGCAATCCATCACAGCACGACCTGGCGATTGATCTCCCGCCGCAACTGCCTCCATTGCGGAAGATAGGCGGTCATGCGCCGTTGGAAGCCGGCGCCGTGCCCGTGTTCCCACAAATGCGTCATTTCATGCACGAGCACATATTCAAGGAACCGCGGCTCCATAAGCCCAAGCTGGAGGTTCAGCCGAATCCTGCCGGTTTTCGGCGTGCATGAGCCCCACCGCGAAGTCATGACGCGCAGGGTGATATGCGTGGGTCGCCGCCCGATGATGGGTGTCCACTTCGCCAGCAGAGACGGCAGCTGTTCCTCGATATTGCGGCGCGCATGGGCGCGCATCGCGTCGGTCCAGGCGAACGAATCGTTGCGCGAATCAGAGGAAACGCTGCCTGTCAAACCCGACGATCCCAACGAACCCATGCCCATCGAACCATCAAAAGAGCCATCGTCCGATTTCTCGGTCGCACCGGCAGACGAACCGGCATTCTCCATGCCATCGATTCCCACGCTCCGCCGAATTTGTTCGTCTCTGGCCCGCAGCATGACATTTCGCGCATGCTGAATCCATGTGCCACGTTCCATGACGAACCGTTCAATGTCGCCGTCCGGCATGCGCGCCGGCGCGGAAACGACGATATCCGCATTCGGCGGCTTGATGCGCAGGTACATGTTTTTGATCGGTTTGCGCACGATGGTCACCGTCATGCCGTTGATTTCGCAGGTTTCGCGAGTATATGGTTCGCCGGCAGACCACCGAACACCGGCATTTGCGCCGGCGAGACCGCTTTTCCGCATGCCGTCGGATTGATTCTCATTGTCGGGTTTCCGCATATCGTTCTTTCCATCGTTCTTTACACGCCGGCTTTTGCGGCACGTCAATCATTGTGCTGCGACACGCCGATGTCATATATGATTTTGACTTTCCTGCCATCTAGCGTATTATCTTACTTCGTTGTGCAAATGGCACGGCAGATGGGCCCGTAGCTCAGCTGGTTAGAGCGCATCCCTGATAAGGATGAGGTCGGAGGTTCAAGTCCTCCCGGGCCCACGGAAAGGTTTGAAAAGCGGCTTGGCCGCTTTTTTCACCTATGGGGCTATAGCGCAGCTGGTAGCGCATCTGCTTTGCAAGCAGAGGGTCGCCGGTTCGAACCCGGCTAGCTCCACGGGGCTATGGCGCAGCTGGTAGCGCATCTCCATGGCATGGAGAGGGTCAGGGGTTCGAATCCCCTTAGCTCCACAGACAAGGCTTCCGAAGTGATTCGGAAGCCTTTTTCATATCCCCAAACGGCGGAACGCCGAAAACACCCGTCAGACATCCATTTTGCAACCCAAATCATCCAACATCTGAGCCTATAGACCAGCATCTGGAATGACACATTTTTCTGGCATCACCTCAGCGTACACAGACATCCAGTGGCTGGATAAAAAGGACGCTGATTCCCTCGTAAAAGAACCAAAACCTCCAGTAACTGGATGATTCCACCCACTGACACGCATCTCAACATCCCAAAACCTCCAGCCACTGGATGAATTCACCCGCTGAGAGGCCCATCAAACGACCAAAACCTCCGGCCGCTGGAATAATCCGCCCGCTTATCGGCTCCGTAGCGTCCTAAATCATCCAATGGCTGGCAGAAAAGGACGCATATCGTACATTCCGCGTCCCGAATTATCCAGTAACTGGAACAATTCACCCATCGAGGGGCCTCTCAAACGACCAATTCACCCACTCACTGGATGATTCCACCCGCTGACACGCA
>DKCF01000078.1:0-4449 GCA_002451435.1 Bifidobacterium sp. UBA6881
GGACTACCTGCGCTGCAAACGACGGCTCATCGCCAACAGCCGCACGCTCGTGCTCGGCGCCGACTGTGACTACCACGACCTGCTGATGCAGGACGCGGCCGAAGCCGGCATCACGGTCACCCAGTTCGCCATGCACGACAAGGCCGTCGGCCTCAATACCCCGGCCGACGTCGTGGCACGCATCGATCCGGCCAACAAATCCGGTTTCATCGCCTCCGTCGATGGCAGCGAGCTCGCTCCGATGGAGCTGGGCATGCCTGGCGAGTTCAACATCGCCAACGCCGCGGCGGCCATCGCCATCGCCATCGCGGCCGGCGTGCCTGCCGATGACCCGTCCATCAAGGCCATGGACCAAGTGCGCGTCCCCGGACGCATGGAGCGTATCACCGCCGGCGACGATCTGGTGGTCTACGTTGATTTCGCCCACAATTATCTTTCCGTCAAATCGCTGGTGGATGAGATGGAACGCGTGTACGGCGAGCGCGATCCGCGCATCACGCTGGTCTCCGGCACCACGGGCGGCAAGGCCATCGACCGGCGCGAAGGCATCGTCAAGGGTGCGCTGGGCCGCGTCGAATCCTTCGTCTTCACTCTGGACGATCCGAATTACGAGGATCCGGTCGACATCGCCAGGCAGATGCAGGCGTATGTGACCGACCCGAAGGCCGAGACGCAAATCGTCATGCCGCGCGAGGCCGCCGTGGAGAAGGCCATCGCGGACGCCCACGCCCATGCCGACCGTTTCAACATCGTCCTCGTCGTCGGCAAGGGCGACGAGACCCGCAACATCATCAACGGCAAGCCGGTTCCATACGAGGGCGACAGCGCCGTCGTGCGCCGCGTGCTCGGCAAATAGCACTAAGGTAGGGCATTATGACACGATTCCAACCAATTCTGCTCGGTAGCGACATCAACGTCTATGGCATGGCCAGGGCGTTCCATGAGGCATACGGCATCGTTTCCGACGCATACGCGTATTTCCAGCTGAGCCCGACGAAATTCAGCCGTATCGTCAATGTGCACATCGTCGACGATTTCGACAATTTCGTGACGTTCCGCGACTTCATGCTCAAACTGGGCAAGCGCATGAAGGCCGAGGACCCGGACCGCAAGCTGCTGCTGATCCCCTGCGGCGACGTGTACGCGAATCTGCTCAGCCAGTGCGGCGACGACCTGCGCAGGTATTTCGTGTACAACACGCTCGACATCAACCTGTCGCGCAGACTCGCCTACAAATCGACCTTCTACCAGATCTGCGAGCAGTACGATCTGCCGCATCCGAAAACGAAGACCGTCACCGCCGAAGAGGTGGAAGCGGGAGAATACCGCAATCTGCCGTTCAGCTACCCGGTGGCGATGAAGCCGGCGAATTCCGTCGAATGGCTCGACATCGATTTCGAAGGCCGTCGCAAGGCGTACATCTTCAACGACCCGGCCGAGTTGGAAACCATCATCAAGCGCGCCTATGCCGCCGGCTATACCTCGGAGATGGTGATCCAGGACTTCATCCCCGGCGACGATTCGCGCATGCGCGTGCTGAACGCCTACGTGGACCAGCACCATCGCGTGCGCATGATGTTCCTCGGCCATCCGCTGCTGGAGGATCCGTCCCCCGTCGCGGCCGGCAACTACGCCGCGATCCTGCCCGATTACAACGAGGGCGTGTTCCGTCGCATCAAGACGTTTCTGGAAAGCATCGGATACGAGGGCGTCGCCAACTTCGACATGAAGTACGACGAACGCGACGGCGAATACAAACTGTTCGAAATCAACCTGCGCCAGGGCCGTTCCAGCTACTTCGTCACCTTGAACGGATTCAACCTGGCGAAGTATTTCGTCGACGACCTCATCGAGGACACGCCGTTCGACGGCAATACGCTGTTCGGCCACGGTTCGAAGCTCTGGCTGGAGATTCCGAAGTCGATCTTCCTCGACTACGTCGCGGAGGGCGACGACAAGGAGACCGGCAAGCAGATGCTGCGCAACGGCAACTGGGGCACGACGCTGGAGTACGCGAAGGACATGAACCCGCTGCGCTGGCTGATGATCCGCCACATGTTCTCGATCTACAAGAAGAGCTACGCGAAGTATTTCACGAAGAAAGGCGATTTGAAGTGAAGCGACCGTTCTTCGCCGTCCTGGGCGGCATGGGCACGTTGGCCACGGAAAGCTACATTCGTCTGGTGAACCGTGAGACGCACGCGCATGGCGACCAGGACTACCTGGACTACGTGGTGTTCAACGACGCCTCGGTGCCGGACCGCACCGCGTACATCCTCGGCCAGTCCGACGATAATCCCTTCCCTGTGATCGCCGACGACATCGAAAAGGCCACGGCGATGGGCGCGAGCTTCATCGTGCTCACCTGCAACACCGCGCATTACTTCTATGATGATTTCCAGAAGTTGACGCCGGTGCCGATTCTGCACATGCCACGTGGCGCGGTCGCGCGCATGACGCAGCGGTATCCGCGGGACCGGTTCCCCCGTGTCGGATTCCTCGGCACCACCGGTTCACGTAAATCGGGCGTGTACCGGCGCGCCGTGGAGGAGGCCGGCTATACGTTCGTGGAGCCGACCGACGACCTTCAGGCCCGTATCACGTCGTTGATCTACGACGATGTGAAAGGCAGCGGCGAATTGAATCTCGAACGGTACGAATCGGTATTGCGCGACATGCTCGAACCGAGCGGCCCCTGCGCATGCGATGCCCTGATTCTCGGCTGCACCGAACTGAGCGTGCTCAACGAGGCGTTCCCACTCCCCCAGCTGCCAACCATCGACGCGCAGGCCGTGCTGGTGGAGGACACGGTGGCACGCGCCAAGGCGCTGCGCGCCGCCGCCGAAGTCAGCTGAGACAACATCGAGAGCAACCAAAACGCAAAGTGCGGGCGTCTTCCTCTTTGGAAGGCGCCCGCACTTCGTCCTACGGTCTTAAACTCAATGGTCTCTTAAGCTCAGCCTGCCGCAATTGCGCGGCAGGCGCGAAACGCAGGCATCCGCGTTTGCATCAGGCGTTCATGGATGTCTCGGCATCGCTTTCAACATTGCCGGAACCGGCGGTTTCATCGGCATCGCCGGTCCCATCGGCGGAATCGACGTCGTCATCCGGCCCGACGGATCCGAAGTCGTTGATGTCGAAATCGGGGTTCGCGTCGGATTCGAAATCGATGTCGGCCTCGTCCTCCTGCTTGCGCGGTTCGGGCTCGACAGCCTCCTGGAACACGCGCTCGGCCTTCGGCTTCTTCAGGTCGGGGTTGACCTTCTCCTCCAACATCAGACGCGCGTCGCCGGCAGTGGTGAAGCTGCCGCAGATCAGCACGCCATGGCCATAGCCGACGCCCAGCTCGTCATCGGCGTCGACCATGTTGACGGCCTCCTGGATGGCGTCCGGCAATTCGGGAACGCAGGTGACGCGTTCCGGCCCGAACACGCGCTCGGCGATCTTCTTCAGGTCCTCGGCCGGCATCACGCGGTCGCGCCACGAGTTCTCCGTGACGACCACCTGGCTGAGCAACGGCTCCAGCACGCCGAGATACTCCTCGACCTGCTTGTCGGCCATCATGGCGACCACGCCCACCAACTGCTGGAAATCGTAATTCTCCTCGATCGCGGCACGCAGCGATTCCGCCGCGTTCACATTGTGCCCGCCGTCGAGGATGATGGTCGGCGACGTGCGGATCTGTTCGATGCGCCCGGGGATCTTCACGGTGCTCAACGCCTCGGCGACGATGTCGCCGTCCAACGCGCCGTTGACCGGAATCACCACTTCCGCCGCGCACAGGGCTGCGAGCGCGTTATGCGCCTGATGCTCGCCGAACTTGGCGATCGGCACTTCGGTGTATGTGCCGTTCGGGGTGCGCAGGGTGGCCACCTGGCCGCCTACCGCGGGCACACGGGTGACGACTTCGGATTCGATGCCGTCGCGCACCAGGTTGGCGTGGTTCTCCTTGGCCGCGGCCTCGATGATCGGCATGACCTGTTCCTCGTGGGGCTGGCGACCGATGACGGCGGTGCATCCGGGCTTGATGATGCCGGCCTTCTCGGTGGCGATCTGTTCGACGGTGTCGCCCAGCCATGCCATGTGGTCCATATCGACCGGCCCGATGATCGCGGCGTCGGCGTCGAGCACGTTGGTGGCGTCCCAGCGGCCGCCCATGCCGACCTCCACGATGGCCACGTCGACCGGAGCGTCGGCGAATTTCCAGATGGCCATGGCGGTGAGCACTTCGAAGAAGCTCATCTTCGGCTTGCCGAGCTCGTCCATCTTCATATCGACGATGGCGACCAGATCCTTGACCTGGTCCCAGGTGTCGACGAAATCGTCATCGGAAAGCTGCTGGCCGTCGATGGCGATGCGCTCGTTGACGTGCTCCAGATGCGGCGAGGTGTACAGGCCGGTGCGCATGCCGTAGGCACGGCAGATGGCCTCCGCCATGCGGGCGGTGGA
>DKCF01000078.1:4470-6888 GCA_002451435.1 Bifidobacterium sp. UBA6881
TTGCCGTTGGTGCCGGTGATGTGGATCACGCGGAACGACTGCTCCGGATGCCCCATGATGTCGAGAATCATCTTCATACGACGCAGGTCGAGGTTCGTGGTGTTGCGCTCCGAAGGACGGCTCATGATGTCGCGCTCGACGTCGACCATGCTTTCGTTGTTGCGATTCGGATGCTCGAATGACATGTTCCTTGCTTTCCTCCCCGTATGGTTGGGCTCACACAGCCTTACATATTCTAGGTGGTTGCATGAACGTTCCCTGAGGGAAAAAGTTATAGGATGGGTTGCGGTAATTCATACAGGTAATCGAATGCAGATTCAGGAGATGTGATGAGCGAAGTCATTACCGACAAGGACAAGGAATACGAGGCGAGGGAGCAGGCTTCGGCGCCGGGAGACGACCAGGCGATGAGCGACCGTGTGAACAATCGTTCCCTGCGCCCGCGTTCCGATGCGTTCAAGGAGTTCATGACCACCGGCTGGGACGACAACGAGCCGGAGACCAAGCCTCTGGAGTCCTCCAAGTACACGCCGGCGCGTCTTGAAGCGCTGGGCAAGGCATTCCCGGGCGAGCGTCTGGTGATTCCCGCCGGCCAGCCGAAGGTACGCAACAACGATTGCGATTACGCGTTCCGTCCGGACACCACGTTCTCGTACTACACCGGTCTGGGTGAGGATTTCGAGGCCGGCGCGGTGCTGGTGCTCAACCCGGTGGATCCGGATTCGCCGGAGGCGAAGGCCGGCAAGACGCATATTCCGGAACTGTTCGTCGCCCCACGCGCGAACCATTACACGCAGGACTTCTTCATGAACGCCCACTATGGCGAGTATTGGGTCGGCCCTCGCGCAGGTCTGAAGGAAATGACCGCGATGACCGGCATCGAGACGAACGACATCGCACAACTTGCCGACGCGTTGGGCAAGGACGTCGGTTCCGACGCCGGCGCGGTGCGCGTCCGTGTGATCCGCGAGGCGGATCCGCAGGTCACC
The DNA here is from genome assembly GCA_002451435.1 of Bifidobacterium sp. UBA6881. Taxonomy (GTDB): domain Bacteria; phylum Actinomycetota; class Actinomycetes; order Actinomycetales; family Bifidobacteriaceae; genus Bifidobacterium. The sequence continues at coordinate 5,460 of DKCF01000078.1, forward strand.
GGCTTGGTGGAGGACATCCGCAAGGCGAACGGCTTCGACGACCCCGACCGCAACAACGCCGATGACGACAAGCTGCACGAATTCGCCGCCGAGGCCCGCATGTGCAAGGACGAATACGAGGTCCGCGAGATGCGCAAGGCCATCGCGGCCACCAAGCACGGCTTCGACAACATTCTGCGCAAGCTGCCATCCTCGCTTGACAAGCCGCGTTCCGAACGCATGCTGGAGGGCGCGTTCAACGCGATTTCCCGCGAGGAGGGCAACGACGTCGGCTATGACACCATCATCGCCTCCGGCGCGCACGCGCCGATTCTGCACTGGATGCGCAACACCGGCACCGTGGGCTCCGGAGAGCTGCTGCTGATCGACGCCGGCGTGGAGGTGACCAGCCTGTATACCGCGGACATCACGCGCACCTTCCCGACCACGGGCAAGTTCACCGATTTCCAGAAGAAACTGTACCAGGCGGTGCTGGACTCCCAGCAGGCCGGCTTCGAGGCCGCCAAGCCGGGCGCCACGTATTCCGACATCCACCATGCCTGCATGCGTGTGATCGCCGAGCGTCTGCACGACTGGGGCATTCTTCCGGTGGACGTCGAGGAGTCGCTCTCCCCCGAAGGCCAGCAGCACCGCCGTTGGCTCGCCTGCGGCGTGGCGCATCATCTGGGTCTTGACGTGCATGATTGCGCGCAGGCCCGCTACGAGTCGTACCAAGGCGCGAAGATCCGCCCGGGCATGATCTTCACGATCGAGCCCGGCCTGTACTTCCGTGAGGACGACCTGCTGATCCCGCCGGAGTACCGCGGCATCGGCATCCGCATCGAGGATGACGTGCTGATGACCGAGGACGGCCCGGAATGGCTGTCCGCCGGCATCCCGAAGCAGATCGACGACGTCGAGGCGTGGATGGCCGACATGGCGGCCGAGGCCTGATCGGAGAACCATTATGCCGACACCTGATTTCATACTCGAGCTCCGTAAGAAAATCGGCCATGATCTTCTTTGGCTGATCGGAGTCTCCGGCTATGTCGAGGACGAGCGCGGCCGTGTGCTGCTCGGACGGCGCGCCGACACCGGCGAATGGGCCATGGTCTATGGCATCAACGAACCGGGCGAGGAGCCGGCCGACACCGTCGCCCGTGAAATCAAGGAGGAAACCGGCGTGGATGCGATCGTCACCGATCTGGTGTCGGTGAAATCGTCCCGCAAGGTGCTCACCTACGCGAACGGCGACAGCACCATGTACATGGACCATCTGTTCATCTGCAAACCGGATCCACAGGGCAACACGGAACCGTTCGTCGGTGACGAGGAAAGCCTCAACGTGGGCTGGTTCTCCCCCGATGATTTGCCACAGCCTTTGGCCGCGACCACGGTGGAGCGCATGGGGTACGTGCGCGAATACCTGAAGAACAAAGCGAACGGCGAC
>DKCF01000078.1:6910-11268 GCA_002451435.1 Bifidobacterium sp. UBA6881
CCATCCACTGATCCCATGTCGATGGATTCTGCGTCCAATCGACACACCTATCGTGCCTCCCATGCAGTTTCCGCCAGCTAAAACAATCCGTCGTGCGAATTATGCAGGAAGCGCCCGGATTGTACCGGCGGAAACTGCATGAATCGCACAACGGTTTTTCGAACTGCATGAACGGCACTGACGATGAAGGGCCTCCAGCGGGATTCGTTGGAGGCCCTTACCGTCAGTAATTGGAATCCGTTATTGGTCCGGCGAACTACCGCTGTGCGGCGAGCAGTTCGTGCAGATGCTCACGGTGCTTGCGCTGTTCGCGCGGATCCGGCACCGGCAACGAAGCCAAAAGCTTCTTCGTATACGGATTCTGCGGGTCGTGCATAATCTGGTCGGCATCGCCGTGTTCGACGATCCGTCCCTTGTGCATCACCATGATGCGGTCGGCGAGCATGTCGACCACCGCGAGATCATGGGTGATGAACAGGCACGCGAAGCCGATTTCAGCCTGCAGACGCTTGAACAGTTCCAATACCTTCGCCTGCACCGACACATCCAACGCGGAGGTCGGCTCGTCGGCGATGAGCAGGCTCGGCTTCAACGCCAACGCGCGCGCCAGCGACGCACGCTGACGCTGACCGCCGGAAAGCTCGTGCGGGAAGCGGTTCATGTAGGCGCGCGGCAGCTGCACCATCTCCAGCAGGTCGCCGACATAGTGCCGTGCCTCATACACCGACGAGTACTTTTTGTGCACGATCAGCGGTTCCGCCACGTTCTCCGCGATGGTCATCAGCGGGTTGAACGAGCTGCCCGGATCCTGGAACACGAAACCGATGTCGGCGCGCTTGGGCTTGAAATCGCGTTCCTTCACGCCGTTCATCTCGACGCCAAGCACATTGAGCGATCCGCCGGAAACCTTCTGCAGACCGGCGATGGCACGGCCGGTGGTCGATTTGCCGGAACCGGATTCACCCACCAGTCCGAGGACTTCGGAACGATGGATGGTGAAGTCGATGCCATCCACGGCCTTGAAGTCCGGCTGCATAAGATGCCCCGGATACGTGACGGTCAGACCTTTCGCCTCGACAGCTATCGGCTGCTCGCGCCAATCCTTCTGACGTTCGATCACCTTGCCGTCGGAGTCTTTGACGATGAGCTTCTGACCAATGCGCGGCACGGCCGAGAGCAGTCGCTTGGTGTAGTCCGCCTTCGGCGAATAGAAGATCTGCTCCACGCTGCCCTGTTCGACGACATGCCCGCGGTACATGACCACGACCTCGTCCGCGATGTCGGCGATCACGCCCATGTTGTGCGTGATGATGAGCACGGAGGCGTCGAATTCGTCGCGTGCCAGACGCAACAGATCGAGGATTTCCGCCTGCACGGTCACATCCAGCGCGGTGGTCGGCTCATCGGCGAGGATGAGTCCGGGATTGAGCACCAGGGCCATGGCGATGACGATGCGCTGCTTCTGACCACCGGAGAACTGGTGCGGATAGTAATCCACACGGGTTTCGGCATCCGGAATGCCCACCTTCCGCAGGATGTCGATGGCCTTGGCTCGGAGTTCCTTCTTGTCCTTCATGCCGTGGGCGCGCAGGCCCTCCTCGATCTGCCATCCGATGGTGTACACCGGGTTGAGCACCGAATTCGGCTCCTGGAACACCATCGCGGCTTCGGCGCCACGCATCTCGCGCAGCTGTTCGCCCGAGAGCGACAGCACGTCGAGCTGCTCGTCGCCTTTGCGGTTCGACAGATAGACCGCGCCGGAGGTCGTCGCGGTCTCCGGCAGCAGTTTGATGATGGATCGCGCGGTCACGGATTTGCCGGAGCCGGATTCGCCCACCACGCCGATGACCTTCTTGCGTGGGATTTCGAAGCTGATCTTGTCGATGGCTTTGATGGATCCGGCGTCGGTCATGAACGAGACGCTTAAATCCTTGATTTCGGCGAGATTGTCGTCTTTGATTTCGCTCATCGGTTCACTTCCCTTCCTTTGCGCCCCACTCGGAGGACTTGAATGACGGATCACGATCGGTGACGGTCACCGGCACGTCGCTGGCGCCCATCGGATTCTTGGCGGCGTCGAGTTCGGCCATGACCTCATTGCGCGCTCCCGGCTTTTCGCTGGGGTCGACGGAGGTGTCTTCGATGGAGCCCACGACCTCGCCTGCCGACTTGCGGGCACGCAGACGTGGGTCGGCGAGATCGTTCAGGGATTCGCCCACGAGGGTGATGCCCAGCACGATCAGCACGATGGCGATGCCCGGGAACACGGCCGTCCACCAGATTCCCGCGGTCACATCGGACACGGAACGGTTGAGGTCGTATCCCCATTCGGCAGCCGCGGTCGGTTCGATGCCGAAGCCGAGGAATCCCAGACCAGCGAGGGTCAGAATGGCCTCCGAGGAATTCAGCGTCAGAATCACCGGCAACGTTCTTGTGGAGTTCTTGAACAGATGCTTGGTCATGATGCGCCAGGTGGAGGCGCCGACCACACGGGCGGATTCCACATACGCGGAACCCTTGATACGGATCACCTCGGCGCGAATCGTGCGGAAATACTGCGGAATGTACACCACGGTGATCGAAATGCCGGAGGCGAAGATGCCGCTCCACAGACCGGACTGGCCGTGGGAGATCATGATGGCCATCAGGATGGCGAGCAACAGCGACGGGAACGAATACACGGCGTCGGCGATCATGACGAGCACGCGATCGACCCAACCACCGAAGTATCCGGAGACCAAACCGAGCAGCACGCCGGCGAAAATCGACAGCAGCACTGCCACGATGATGGCGATGACCGCGGTGCGTGCGCCCCACACGACGCGGCTGAACACATCATATCCGCCTGCGGTGGTACCCCAGATGTGTTCGGAGGACGGTGCCGCCTGCGCGGGGAAGGAGACCCCGTTGGCGTCCTTGAGCTGCGCGTATCCATATGGCGCGATCAGCGGCGCGAAGATGGCAACAAGCAGGAAGAACGCCGTGAGCACGAGTCCGGTGATCAGCATGCCCTTCTGCCAGCCGACGGCCACGCGAAGTTCCTTGATGATCGGAATCTTGTGCCATAACGGCGTCTTCTTGTTGAGATTCAGCTTGTCCAGACGATCATCGCCGGGGACGGTGACCTTGTTGGTAGATGCTGCGTTCATATCAGTACCTCACTCTCGGGTCGACCAGCGCGGCGATGACGTCGACGATGAAGTTGACGACGGCCACGATGATGGCGATCAGAATCACGATGCCCTGCACGGCGACGAAATCACGCGCCTTCAGGTATTGCGACAGCATGAAGCCGAGGCCCTTCCATTCGAAGGTGGTTTCGGTGAGCACCGCGCCCGCGAGCATCAGTGCGATCTGCATGCCCATCACGGTGATGATCGGAATCAACGCGGGCTTCCATGCATGCTTGTCGAGCAGTCGTTTTTCGGAGACGCCGCGGGAACGTGCGGCCTCCACATAGCCGGAATTGTAGGTGGAGATCACATTGGTACGCACCAGACGGATGAACACGCCTGCGGTGAGCAGTCCCAATGCGAGCGCCGGCAGTACCGCGTGACGCAGCACGTCGATCAGCACGGACGGCTCGCCCAACTGTATCGCGTCGATGATGTAGAAGCCCGTCGGCGAAATCAGACGGCTGAATTGCATTTCGCTTTCCAGCGACGAGCGACCGGAGGCCGGCAGCACGTTCAGCCAGATGGCGAAGATGAGCTTCAGCACCAGACCGAGGAAGAACACCGGCGTGGCGTAGCACAGGATGGCGAAGGTGCGGATGCCGGCGTCCGCGGCATGGTCGCGGTGCCGGGCCGCGATGCGTCCCAGGCCGATGCCGACGACCAATGCGACGATCAATGCCAGGAACGCGAGTTCGAAGGTGGCCGCGCCATATCGGGTGAGGATGGTGATGACCTTCTGGTTATCGGTCAGCGTGGTGCCGAGGTCGCCGTGGAGCAGGTCGCCGAGGTAGTCGAGATACTGCACGATGAGCGGACGGTCGTATCCGGCCGCGTGGATGCGCTTATGCAGCTCCTCCGGCGTGAGTCGGCCGCCAAGCGCCGCGGAAATCGGATCGCCGGTGGCTCGCATCACGAAGAAGACGATGGTTACAAGAATGAAGACGGTCGGAATGATCAGCAGAAAGCGGGTAAGCACGAAGCGGAAGAATCCGCTGGAAAGCTTGTTCCTCTTTGCTTTCGGCTGAGCCTCAGTTGCGCTTTGCGTCACGTCTGGCTCCTTTGTGGATGGGGGTGTTTTGATACAAATTGAGCCCCTGAACGGCCAAAACACCGTTCAGGGGCAGCATGAGGTCAGTTTCAGGACTTGGTCACGGAAGCGTAACGGAAGCGGAACGACGCATC
>DKCF01000078.1:11349-12428 GCA_002451435.1 Bifidobacterium sp. UBA6881
ATGGTGGACAGGTCCTCGGTCTCGAGCTTCTGGATTTCCTTCAGCGTGTTCTCGCGCTCGGTGGCGTCGATCTGGCCGGCCTGCTTCACGATCAGATCGTTGATCTGCTGGTTGGAGTAGCCGTTGTTCACGAAGTTGCCGTCGCGGAAGAACGGGGACAGGTAGTTGTCCGGATCGGAGTAGTCCGGGAACCAGCCGAGCTGGTACGCCGGGTAGACGCCGTCGGAATCCTCGGTGACCACACGGTCCTTGCTGTACTGGGTCCACTCGGTGGACTGCAGATCCACCTTGAACAGACCGCCCTCCTCGAGCTGCGACTTGATGGCCGCGTATTCGTCGGCGGAGGACTGGCCGTAATGGTCCGGGTTGTACTGGAGCTTCAGATCGACCGGGGTCTTCACACCGGCTGCCTCCAAGGTCTTCTTGGCCTTCTCCGAGCTCGGCTTGCCGTTGCCATCGCCGTAGGCGGCCTTCAGAGTATCGTCATGGCCGGCGAGCCCGTCCGGAATGAAGGAGTACATCGGCGTGTAGGTGCCCTTGTACACCTTGGTGGCGAGTTCCTCGCGGTCGATGAGGTTCGCGACGGCCTGGCGCACGGCCTTGGCCTTGTCGGCGTTCGGCTCGCTCGACTTCTCGCCATACGGCATGATCTTGAAGTTGAAGGTGAGGAAGCGTTCCTCGCCGCCCGGTCCCTTCACGACCTTGACCTTCTTGTCCTTCGAGAGGCTCTCGATGTCGGTCGGGGTCATCGAACGGTAGGCCACGTCGATCTGGCCCTGCTGCACGGCCATCTTCAGGTTGGAGGAGTCCGCGAAGTACTTGACCTGCACGGCGTCGTTCTTCGCCGGGGTCAGCCCCTTGTAGGACTTGTTCTTGGCATACGCCAGCGCCTCGTTCACCTTGTAGGAGGTGAGCGTGTACGGGCCGGCGAACGCGTTGTCCTTCACGATGGTGTCGGCGTCGGTGAGCTTGTCGGCGCTGAACGACTGCTCGTCCACGATCGGGCCGGCCGGGCTGGACAGCACCTGCTTCAACGTCACATCGTTCTTCACCTTGGAGTGGAACACCACGGTGGTGTC
>DKCF01000077.1 GCA_002451435.1 Bifidobacterium sp. UBA6881
CGTTGTGTGTCAAACCTTTGACGAATGGGTGGTTGCGCTGTGGTCGAATGGTTTTCTTCCTTTGGTGGTTTCTTGACGACACGCTTTGTAAACCACTTTATAAAAATCGATTTGCAAAACATTTTAAAAAAGTGTATCGTTGACGATTGTCGGGCAGAACGAGCTGCCGAAGATCTTTCACAGCGGAAAGGAAATCATCATGAAGGCATTGGTATTGACCGGAGTCAAGGAATTCGCGATCCAGGAACTGCCGACCCCGCAAATCGCGGATGACGAGGTGCTGATCGACACCGCGTACGCGGGCGTCTGCGGCACGGACCACGATCTGTATGCGGGCCGTCCCGGCTCCGCGTCCGCGGTGCCGCCGATCGTGCTCGGCCATGAGAACTCCGGCATCGTCGCCGCGGTCGGCGCGCAGGTCACCAACGTCAGGCCGGGCGACCGCGTCGCCGTCGATCCCAACATCTATTGCGGCCAGTGCGAGTACTGCCTGACCCAGCGCCCCGAACTGTGCGACCATCTGAGCGCGGTCGGCGTGACCCGTGACGGTGGACTTGCCGAACAGTTCACGGCACCGGCAAGCGTGGTCTACAAGCTGCCCGACAACGTTTCCCTGCGCGATGCGGCGGCCATCGAACCGGTGTCCTGCGCGGTGCACGGCCTGGATCTGCTCAAACTGCGTCCGTACCAGAAGGCCCTGGTCATCGGAGACGGCTTCATGGGCCAGATCTTCGCCCAGCTGCTGCAGGCCTATGGCGTGCATCAGGTCGATCTCGCCGGCATCTTCGACGAGAAGCTGAACCGCAACAAGGAGTTGTTCGGCGTGGCCGAAACGTACAACACCACCCGCGAGCAGATTCCCGTGGACTCCTATGACGTCATCGTCGAGGCGGTCGGGCTGCCCACGACCCAGGCGCAGGCGGTCGCGGCGGCCAAGAAGGGCGCACAGGTGCTGATGTTCGGCGTCGGACCTCAGGAAGCGCACTTCGAGATGAACACCTACGACATCTACAAGAAGCAGCTCACCATCCAAGGCTCCTTCATCAATCCGCTGACCTTCCGCGACGCCATCTCTCTGGTGTCCTCCGGCAAGATGAACATCGGAGGGCTCATCAGCCATGAACTCAAGCTGGAGCAGGTCCAGGACTTCCTCGACGGCAAGATCTCTGGCGTGTCCAAGGCCGTGGTCAAGGTCGGTGCCTGACATGATCCGCCTGATTGAGCGTCTGGGCGTTCCAAGAACGCTGATGCTGGGGTTCCTTGCCGTCGCCATCTTCATGACCGGCGACGGCTTCGAGCTCACCTTCCTCTCCAAATTCATGGTCGATCAGGGTTTCACGTCGTCCCAGGCGTCACTGCTGGTCACCGTGTACGGTCTGTTCGCGGCGTTCGGCGGATGGTCGGCCGGCGTGCTTGCGGAGATGTTCGGCGCGCGCAAGGTCATGATGTTCGGCGCGTGCTGGTGGATCGGCATCCATCTGCTGTTCCTCGGCGTGGCGATTCCGAGTCATATCTACCCGTTGATTCTGGGACTGTATGCCGTTCGCGGCATCGGGTATCCGCTGTTCATCTACAGTTTCGTCGTATTGATGGCGCAGTACATCTCGCCGTCGCGTCTGGCTTCCGCGACGGGCTTCTTCTGGACCTGCTTCTCTTTGGGAATCGGCGTGTTCGGCGCGTATCTGCCGAGTTTCATCATGCCGGTCGTCGGCGAATACAGGACCTTCTGGTTCGCATTGCCGTTCTCCGTCGTCGGCACCGTCATGTGCTTCTTCTTCGTGCCGAAGAACAAAGTCGTCAAAGGCGAGGGGCTGAACCGCAAGGAGCAGCTGAGGGAGCTGGGCGAAGGCGCCACCATCCTGGTCACCAACCGCAAGATCCTCATCTGCGCCATCATCCGCATCATCAACAATCTGCTGCTGTACGGGTTTCCGGTCATCATGCCGCTGTACCTATGCACGTCGAGCAATGGCGGCATCAACATCTTCAAAACCGAGGAATGGATGCGCATCTGGGGCTTCGTGTTCGTGGTCACGCTGATCTTCAACACCTTCTGGGGTTGGTTCATGGACCGTTTCGGCTGGGTGTGGCCGATGCGCTGGTTCGGATGCGCGGTACTCGCCGTCGGATCGGTCGCCTTCTACTACATTCCGCGTTGGTTCGGCGCGAACACGCTGATGATGATCATCGCCGCGATCATCGTGGGCATCGGCACCTGCGCCTTCTCGTCGTTGCCGACCATCATGACGTTGTATGCCGGTGAAGGCAAGCAGGGCGCGGCGTTGTCGGCCTACAATCTCGCGGCCGGACTGACGACTTTCGCTGGCCCCGGCATCGCGACGATACTGCTGCCGACCATCGGTTATGAAGGCGTGTGTTGGACCTACGCCGCGCTGTACGTGCTGGCGTTCGTGCTCACATTGTTCATCCGGCCGAAGCAGCCCGGATTCGACAGCCATGGTCATCGAATCGCTTCGACGGAAAAGGACGGTACGGCGTCCTATGCCGCGCGCCAAGCCGAACCAAAGGTGACGATCGCCGTGAAATCGGCGGAAACGGTGCGATGACGCCATTCTCCGCTGCTCGCAACGTCATCTGAAAAACATATGGACAACCTCTCAACCCATTCGCATGCAAAGGAGCATTGACATGAGCAAACCCATGACCGCATTCACCACCGATTTCCAGCATTCCGGCATGATCGCCAGGGATCTGGACGAGACCATCGAGTTCTACACCGAGAAGCTCGGCTTCGAGGTGGCGGGCATCTTCCATAACGGTGGGAACCGCTGCGCGTTCCTGCGCTACGGCCATCTGACCATCGAGACCTGGGAGGGTGATCCCGCGCCGCTGACCACCGGCGCGATCAACCATTGGGCGTTCGACACTCCCGACATCGAAGCGGCATTCGAGAACGCCAAGGAGCTTGGACTGGATTTCAAGGACACGGAGATCCAGCGCATCGACAGTTTCTGGGATCATGGCATCCGCTACTTCAACGTGTATGGCCCCAATCGGGAGACCATCGAATTCTGCCAGATCGTCTGAGTCGATTTGACATCACGCCGACGGTGGTCGTCCGCGTCGCGCACCGATTGTGCGATGCGGACGACCACCGTTTTGCATAGCGGCGCAGAGCGGCTTATGCGTTGAATTCCATGACGGTATGCATCGAAGTCGCGGCATCCGCGTATTGCCGATGCGATTTCATGGGTGCCGTCCCCGTACGTTCCATAGGTGTTGTCATGCGCAGATGCCATGCACATACGGTTCGATGAACCGCAACGCCGCGCCGATGGCGTCCTGATGCTCAAGCGCCATGCCCTTGCGCAGGGTGAAATCCGCCGCGCCGAATGGACTGCGCTCGATGACGCGCTGCCGCAGACTCGCGATGTCGTCGTCATCAAGGTATTGCGCGGCCTCCCCGCTGATGATCACATCGCCGGCCAGCACCGAGCGGATGTTCGCCACCGCAAGGGCCACATAATCCAGCCATTGGCCGAAACGCTCGCGATGCCCCCGTTCGCCCTGCTCGAGCACCGAGAAGAATCCGGGCAGGCTTTCCCCATCCTCCATCAGGGTCTCGGGGGAGCAATAGGTATCCATGCAGCCATGCTGTCCGCAATAGCATTGGCGTCCGTCCGGTATCAGTGTCATATGCTCGATCGCGCCGTTGCACTGGTTCGGACCTTGGTACAGCTTGCCGTTGACGATGACCGCGCCGCCGGGACGGCGCTCGAGGTACACGCAGACGGCGTCCGTCAGGTGATGGTCGAACCACAGCTCGGCCATGGCCGACGCGTCGGAATCGTGGATCATCAGCGCCGGGTATTCGAGCCCGTGGCTGATCTGTCCCAAGGTGAGTCCCGTGTTGCCCATGATCTTGCCGAACGTGATCGATTGGCCGTCCGCCGAGACGATGCCCTGCACGCAGAACGCCACGCCGAGTACGACGCTGCCTTGTCTGGAAAGCTCTTTGGCGAATTCGTTGATGATGCCGTTGACGTGCTGGTAATAAGCTTCATTGTTGCGATAGGGGAGTGTGCGCTGACGCGTCGCGATGGGGGTGCCGTTCATATCGACGGCGACCGCGACGACCTGCGTCGAGCGCATGCGCACGCCGATGGCCACATGGGACTGCGCCGCGAACTCATAGATCTGCGCCTTGCGCCCGCCGGTGGATTCCTGCATCCGGCCTTTCCGGATGAGTCCGTCTGCTTCCAATGTCCGCAGATTCTGTGTGATGGTGGGCAGGCTCAGCCCCAATTCGTGTTCGAACATCTGCTTGGTGGCCGAGCCATGGCCGTAGATGAATGCCGTCATGGCTTTGCGGTTGGCCTCTTTGACTGATATCGGCGTTTGCGGTCTCACTGGTGGCGTCCTTCCTCGGATTCTCTTTTCTAAGAGTACTTCATAAAAGCGTTTTTCAATACTTGGCTGTGGTGGTTTCGTCAATGCGCCGTGATGTCGCCGTGGCCCCGTTTCGCCACGACGCTTTCATCGGTTTCTTGCAAAGATATGAAAAAGTGCTTTGTAAAAGAACGATATATGCAATAACTTCTAGAAAATAGTTTTATAAAACTTTTGAATCGAGAATAAGGAAAGTGTGTGTTTTTGTTGAGGAAAAACAACAAAATCGCTCAAATGGTCGATTTAAACCGTGTTTAGTACCATAAAAAAATACATATCGAACAAAAAAAGAACAGAATATAACACTTCAATCGCGACACGGGAGATTGGAAATCGGTGTTGCGTATTCACTAAAGTGTGTCCTAGGTCACAAAGACTGACACATCGTCCATCCGGATCGATGGATGGAATAACTGAAGAACCGCTTTGCAAACCCCAAAGAATCGAGGAGGACTTCAAGTGGCAGACGCAAAGAAGAAGGAAGAGCCGACCAAGCCGACTCCGGAGGAAAAGCTCGCCGCGGCCGAGGCGGAGGTCGATGCGCTGGTCCAGAACGGACTGAAGGCTCTTGACGAATTCGAGAAGCTCGATCAGAAGCAGGTCGACCACATCGTGGCCAAGGCTTCCGTCGCGGCCCTGAACAAGCATCTGGTGCTCGCCAAGATGGCTGTCGAGGAGACCGGCCGTGGTCTGGTCGAAGACAAGGCCACCAAGAACATCTTCGCCTGCGAGCACGTCACGAATTATCTGGCCGGCCAGAAGACCGTCGGCATCATCCGCGAGGACGACGTTCTGGGCATCGACGAGATCGCCGAACCGGTCGGCGTCGTCGCCGGCGTGACCCCGGTCACCAACCCGACCTCCACGGCCATCTTCAAGTCGCTGATCGCCCTGAAGACCCGTTGCCCGATCATCTTCGGCTTCCACCCGGGCGCGCAGAACTGTTCCGTCGCGGCCGCCAAGATCGTGCGTGACGCGGCCATCGAGGCCGGCGCCCCGGAGAACTGCATCCAGTGGATCGAACACCCGTCCATCGAGGCCACCGGCGCGCTGATGAAGCACGACGGCGTCGCCACCATCCTCGCCACCGGCGGTCCGGGCATGGTCAAGGCCGCGTATTCCTCCGGCAAGCCGGCCCTCGGCGTCGGCGCCGGCAACGCCCCGGCATACGTCGACAAGAACGTCGATGTCGTGCGTGCGGCCAACGACCTGATCCTGTCCAAGCACTTCGACTACGGCATGATCTGCGCCACCGAGCAGGCCATCATCGCCGACAAGGCGATCTACGCCCCGCTGGTCAAGGAGCTCAAGCGTCGCAAGGCGTACTTCGTGAACGACGAAGAGAAGGCCAAGTTGGAGCAGTACATGTTCGGCTGCACCGCTTACTCCGGCCAGACCCCGAAGCTCAACTCCGTGGTGCCGGGCAAGTCCCCGCAGTACATCGCCAAGGCCGCGGGCTTTGAGATCCCCGCGGACGCCACCATCCTCGCCGCCGAGTGCAAGGAGGTCGGCGAGAACGAGCCGCTGACCATGGAGAAGCTCGCTCCGGTGCAGGCCGTGCTGAAGTCCGACAACAAGGAGCAGGGCTTCGAGATGTGCGAGGCCATGCTCAAGCACGGCGCCGGCCACACCGCGGCCATCCACACCAACGACCAGGCCCTGGTGCGCGAATACGGCCAGCGCATGCACGCATGCCGCATCATCTGGAACTCCCCGAGCTCCCTCGGCGGCGTGGGCGACATCTACAACGCCATCGCCCCGTCCCTGACGCTGGGCTGCGGTTCCTACGGCGGCAACTCCGTGTCCGGCAACGTCCAGGCGGTCAATCTTCTCAACATCAAGCGCATCGCTCGGAGGAACAACAACATGCAGTGGTTCAAGATTCCGGCCAAGACCTACTTCGAGCCGAACGCCATCAAGTACCTGCGCGACATGTACGGCATCGAAAGGGCCGTCATCGTGTGCGACAAGGTCATGGAGCAGCTCGGCGTGGTCGACAAGATCATCGACCAGCTGCGCGCGCGTTCCAACCGCGTGACCTTCCGCATCATCGACTACGTCGAGCCGGAGCCGAGCGTCGAGACCGTCGAGCGCGGCGCCGCCATGATGCGCGACGAGTTCGAGCCGGACACCATCATCGCCGTCGGCGGTGGCTCCCCGATGGACGCGTCCAAGATCATGTGGCTGCTGTACGAGCACCCGGAGATCTCCTTCTCCGATGTGCGCGAGAAGTTCTTCGACATCCGCAAGCGCGCGTTCAAGATTCCGCCGCTGGGCAAGAAGGCCAAGCTCGTGTGCATTCCGACCTCTTCCGGCACCGGTTCCGAGGTCACGCCGTTCGCGGTGATCACCGACCACAAGACCGGCTACAAGTACCCGATCACCGATTACGCGCTGACCCCGTCCGTCGCCATCGTCGATCCGGTGCTCGCCCGCACCCAGCCGCGCAAGCTGGCCTCCGACGCCGGTTTCGACGCGCTGACCCACGCCTTCGAGGCCTATGTGTCCGTCTACGCCAACGACTTCACCGACGGCATGGCGCTGCACGCGGCCAAGCTGATTTGGGACAACCTCGCCGAATCCGTCAACGGCGAGCCGGGCGAGGAGAAGACCCGCGCCCAGGAGAAGATGCACAACGCCGCCACCATGGCCGGCATGGCATTCGGCTCCGCGTTCCTCGGCATGTGCCACGGCATGGCCCACACCATCGGCGCGCTGTGCCACGTGGCCCACGGCCGCACCAACTCCATCCTGCTGCCGTATGTGATCCGTTACAACGGCTCCATTCCTGAGGAACCGACCAGCTGGCCGAAGTACAACAAGTACATCGCTCCGGAGCGCTACCAGGAGATCGCCAAGAACCTTGGCGTCAACCCGGGCAAGACCCCGGCCGAGGGCGTCGAGAATCTGGCCAAGGCCGTCGAGGACTACCGCGACAACAAGCTCGGCATGAACAAGAGCTTCAAGGAATGCGGCGTCGATGAGGACTACTACTGGTCCATCATCGATCAGATCGGCATGCGTGCCTACGAGGACCAGTGCGCGCCGGCGAACCCGCGTATCCCGCAGATCGAGGACATGAAGGACATCGCCATCGCGGCCTACTACGGCGTCAGCCAGGAGGAAGGCCACAAGCTGCGTGTGCAGCGTCAGGGCGAGGCCGCCACGGAGGAAGCTTCCGAGCGCGTCTGATCTTTCCCTAAGGACGTGGGCGTTCCCTGCATGAGCCTTCCTTATATATAAGGAAATATGCAGGGAAATGTTCGCGTTCCCGGAAATGGAATCGCATACGATTCCGCGAATTGTTTGAACCGCACCCGATCGTCGGACTGAAGACATTCAGATTCGATGATCGCAGGTGCGGTTCTTTGTCGTCCGCGGGGGCGGAGACGCCATGGCCGCGGATTTCGGCATGAGGCGCCGAATCCATTGAAATTGAAGAAGGGCGTCTGGGCTCGTCGGTCTGACATATCGGCATTGCCGTCGCGATCCCAATGATCCGCGAAAGGCATGCGTCGCGCCATGTCTTGCGCATGCCGTCCGTCGCATCGCGCGGAATCAGCCTTTGGCATGGAGGGATGGAAATCGCGGCGTTGTTCCTGTAGCGTGGACGAAATGGCATCAACTTCGAATCCGCAGGCATGGAGAACGAATCTTCGTATATGGTCGCGCAGATGGTTTCCCCATCAACCCGGCGCATTGGTCATGGCCATGTCGCCGGCGCTGGCCGGGGCGGTGACATCGTGGTGGGAACAGGGACGGTCGGCCGCATCCTGGTGGTTGGTGGTTTGCTGGCTGTTGTGCTACTGCGTGCAGTTCTCCGCGGCCCGATGGATGAAATCGCATGGTGCGCGGCGATGGCTGACGCAACCGGTGGCGTATTGCGTCGTGTTGTGCGTGGTCGGACTGCCGTTCGTTCTCATGCATCCGGACATATTGGTTTGGGCGCCGGCCATGGCATTGCTGGCCGCGGTGTCGTTCATCGCGGCATGGCGGCGCGAGGAGCGCTCGTTGTGGGCTAATGCGGCTGCGGTGTGCGCGTCGTGCCTGATGGCTGCGCTCACGTTCCATTATGGCTGCGCCGGCGCGGCCGATGATATTCCGGGCATGAGCGGAAAAGGACTGCTGCTGAGCTGCGCATTCGGCATGGTGCAGTTCGGATCCGTGCTGTTCGTCAAGACCATGATTCGCGAGCGGGGGAGCAAACGGTATCTTGCCGCGTCTTGGGCGTGGCATGTGGGCGCGTTGCTCCTCGCGGCGTTCGAAGGCAATGCGGCATTGGTGGCCCTCGGCGCGGCGCTGCTGTCCCGCGCGGTGGCCGTGCCTATCGTCTCGATGCGCCATACGGTCAGGCCGTTGCACACGGGACTTGTCGAATTCGCCGCAAGCATGCTGACCTTCGTGCTGATCGTTGTCGCGGCAATCTGAATCGGCGGCGTGCGGTGGGTCGTTCGCGCGTCGGAATGGCGAATCACAGCAGCGACACGCCCGAAATCCCTAAGGCTACCCCTGATGCTTAAATAAAGAAGTTGCCTGATTTTAGGGCTCGCAAATTGGAATTAAAAAAGCGAGCGCGGCACAGTGGATCACGCAAGTGAGAGACTGCATGGCTGCGCACTGATGTGGTATGGCCACGGGGTCGTCAAGACTCCGGGGGTCTTCTGCGCCGGTGCCCTTTGAGAAGCAGGCTGGTAAACAGTAACTAACGAATCGCTAGAAAGGGCGGAAGGCAATGGCGGGACAGAAAATCCGCATCAGGCTTAAGTCCTATGACCATGAGGTCATCGACCAATCGGCGAAGAAGATCGTCGAAACGGTGACGAACGCGGGCGCAACTGTGGTTGGCCCGGTTCCGCTCCCGACCGAGAAGAACGTGTTCGTCGTTATCCGTTCTCCTCACAAGTACAAGGATTCTCGCGAGCATTTCGAGATGCGCACTCATAAGCGTCTCATCGACATTGTGGACCCGACCCCGAAGGCCGTGGACTCCCTCATGCACATTGATCTGCCCGCAGATGTGAACATCGAGATCAAGCTGTAAGGGAGGAGGGAACCATTATGTCTAATCGCACTGCACTGCTGGGTAAGAAGCTCGGCATGTCTCAGGTCTGGGACGAGAACGGTTTCTTCGTTCCCGTGACCCTCGTTGACGTCTCCACCAACGTGGTGACCGCCGTCAAGTCCGAGGAATCCGACGGTTACAAGGCCGTCCAGCTTGGCTACGGCCAGATTGATCCGACCAAGGTGACCAAGCCGCTCGCCGGCCACTTCGCCAAGGCCGGCGTCACTCCGCGTCGTCACCTCGCCGAAGTTCGCACTGATAACGCCGAAGAGTTCGAGCCGGGTCAGGAGCTGACCGCAGAGCTGTTCCCGGAGGGCACCCTGGTCGACGTGACCGGTACCACCAAGGGCAAGGGCTTTGCCGGCACCATCAAGCGTTGGGGCTTCAAGTCCTACCGTCGTACCCACGGCTCTCACAAGAACGAGCGTCGTCCTGGCTCTGTTGGCGCATGCGCCACCCCGAGCCGCATCCTCAAGGGCAAGCGTATGGCCGGCCGCATGGGTCATGTGACCAACACCACGCTCAACCTCACCATCGTTTCGTCGGATGTTGAGAACGGCGTGCTCGCCATCAAGGGCGCCATCCCGGGCCCGAAGGGCAGCATCGTTCTCGTCCGTTCGGCAGTGAAGGGAGCCTGATAAATCATGGCAAACGTTACTCTGAACGTCACCGATAACCAGGGCAAGGCCACTGGTACCGTCGAAGCTCCGGCTTCCATCTTCGGCTTCTCCGCCGAAGAGGTCCAGTCCCGCATCCCGCTGATCCACCAGGTCGTCGTGGCTCAGCTCGCCGCAGCCCGTCAGGGCACCCACGCCACCAAGACCCGTGGCATGGTCTCCGGCGGCGGCCGCAAGCCGTGGAAGCAGAAGGGCACCGGTCGTGCTCGTCAGGGCTCCATCCGCGCACCGCAGTGGTACCACGGCGGCACCGTGTTCGGTCCGCAGCCGCGCGACTACTCCCAGCGCACCCCGAAGAAGATGAAGGCCGCTGCTCTGAAGTACGTGCTTTCCGATCGCGCCAACGCCGGTCGCGTGGCGGTCGTGGACTTCGGCGTTTCCGAAGCCCCGTCCACCAAGGCCGCTGTTGCCGCTCTTACCCCGGTGACCGAGAACAAGTTCACCACCGTGGTGCTCTCTCGCGAGAATGTGAACGAATGGCTGTCCGTTCGTAACATCCCGACCGTTCACCCGATCTTCGCCGATCAGCTCAACACGTACGACGTGGTCACCGCTCAGTACGTGGTCTTCTCCAAGGAAGGCTTCGACGCTTTCCTCGCCGCGAAGGCTGAGCCGGCTGCAAAGGAGGCCTGATTTTCATGGTCGCTATTCACAAGCCCGCACACGACGTCATCCTCAAGCCTGTCGTTTCTGAAAAGAGCTACGCTCTGTCCGATCGCGGTCAGTACACCTTCGTGGTGGCCCCGAACGCGAACAAGGTTCAGATCAAGCAGGCAATCGAAGAGATCTTCAATGTCAAGGTGACGAACGTCAACACCCTCAACCGCGCAGGCAAGCGCCAGCGCACCCGCAACGGTTTCGGCCAGCGCGTCAACCAGAAGCGCGCCATCGTGACCGTCGCCGAGGGCCAGACGATCGACATCTTCGGTAACTGAAGGCTAGCCGAGAAAAGTTAAAGGAAGAACTAGATTATGGCTATCCGCGTTTATAAGCCGACGACTGCAGGCCGCCGTAACGCGTCCGTCTCGGATTTCTCCGAGCTCACGCGCTCCACGCCTGAGAAGTCGCTGGTTCGCAAGCTCAGCAAGACTGGCGGTCGTAACTCTTACGGCCGTATGACTTCCCGCCACCGCGGCGGCGGTCACAAGCGCCAGTACCGTCTCATCGACTTCAAGCGTTGGGACAAGGACGGCGTTCCGGCCAAGGTCGCTCACATCGAGTACGACCCGAACCGTTCCGCCCGCATCGCGCTGCTGCACTACGCAGACGGTGAGAAGCGCTACATCATCGCTCCGGAAGGCATCAAGCAGGGCGACGTCATCGAGACCGGCGCCCAGGCCGACATCAAGCCGGGCAACAACCTGCCGCTGCGCAACATCCCGACCGGTACCGTCGTGCACGCCATCGAGCTCCGTCCGCTGGGCGGCGCCAAGATCGCGCGTTCCGCAGGTGCCGCCGTGCAGCTCGTCGCCAAGGATGGTGCTTACGCTCAGCTGCGTATGCCGTCCGGCGAAATCCGCAACGTGGACGCTCGCTGCCGCGCTACCGTCGGTGAGGTCGGCAACTCCGATCACGCCAACATCCAGCTCGGCAAGGCCGGCCGCGCACGTTGGCTGGGCAAGCGCCCGATCACCCGTGGTGAGTCCATGAACCCTGTCGATCACCCGCACGGCGGTCGTACCCGCGGTGGCAAGCCGCCGGTTTCTCCGTGGGGCAAGGGCGAGGTTCGTACCCGCCGTCCGAAGAAGGCTTCGAACAAGATGATTGTTCGTCGTCGCCCGAATGGTAAGAACCGTAAGTAAGGGAGTGTCGAGTAGATGACTCGTAGCATCAAGAAGGGCCCCTTCGTCGACGCCCACCTGCAGAAGAAAGTCGACGAGCAGAACGAGAAGGGCACGCACAACGTCATCAAGACGTGGTCCCGCCGTTCGATGATCACCCCTGATTTCATCGGACACACCTTCGCCGTTCACGATGGCCGCAAGCATGTTCCGGTGTTCGTCACCGAATCCATGGTTGGCCACAAGCTCGGTGAGTTCGCCCCGACCAAGACCTTCAAGGGTCATGTGAAGGACGACAAGAAGGCACGCCGCTAAAGGAGAGTAAGGACACATGGAAGCTAAAGCAATCGCTCGTCACGTCCGCGTGACGCCGCGCAAGGCTCGCCGTATGGTCGACCTCATCCGCGGCAAGAAGGCGACCGAAGCCATCACCATTCTGAAGTTCGCTCCGCAGGACGCATCCCTTCCGGTGCGCAAGGTCCTGGAGAGCGCCATCGCGAATGCTCGTGTGAAGGCCGACAAGGCCGGCGAGCCGTTCCGCGAGAACGACCTGGTCGTGAAGGAGACCTATGTGGACGAAGGCGTGACGCTCAAGCGTTTCCGCGCTCGTGCACAGGGCCGCGCCGCTCGTATCAACAAGCGTACGAGCCACATCACGGTCGTCGTCGCTAACAAGGAAGGAAACCGCTAAAGATGGGTCAGAAGATCAATCCGTTTGGCTACCGCCTGGGAATCACTGAGAACCATCGTTCCAAGTGGTTCTCCGATTCCAACAAGGCCGGCGAACGCTACCGCGACTTCGTCCTCGAAGACGACAAGATCCGCAAGGCCATGAGCAAGGACCTCGAGCGTGCGGGCGTGTCCCGTATCGTCATCGAGCGCACCCGCGACCGCGTTCGTGTGGACATCCACACCGCCCGTCCGGGCATCGTGATCGGCCGCCGTGGCGCCGAAGCAGAGCGCGTTCGCGCCAAGCTCGAGAAGCTCACCGGCAAGCAGGTCCAGCTCAACATCTTCGAAGTGAAGAACGCCGCACTGGACGCCCAGCTCGTCGCCCAGGGCATCGCTGAGCAGCTGACCAACCGCGTGACCTTCCGTCGCGCGATGCGTAAGGCCCAGCAGGATGCCATGCGCGCAGGCGCCAAGGGTATCCGTATCAAGCTCTCCGGTCGTCTTGGTGGCGCCGAAATGAGCCGTTCCGAGTTCTACCGCGAGGGTCGCGTTCCGCTGCAGACCCTGCGCGCCCTCATCGATTACGGCTTCTTCGAGGCCAGGACCACTTACGGCCGCATCGGCGTGAAGGTCTGGATCTACAAGGGCGACATGACCGAGCGTGAGTTCGAAGAGCAGCAGGCACAGCAGAGCAACAACCGTCAGGGCCGTCGCGGCAACCGTCGTCCGCGTCGCGACCGCAACGGTGCTCAGCAGAACGCCGCGGCGAAGGCTCCGGCCGCCGCTGAGGCTCCTGCCGCAACGGAAACGAAGGAGTGAGCTGAGAAATGCTTATCCCAAAGAGAACCAAGTATCGTAAGCAGCACCGTCCGGTCCGCCGTGGCATGTCCAAGGGCGGCAACGAGATCGCATTCGGCGACTACGGCATTCAGGCCCTGGCGCCGGCTTATGTGACCAACCGTCAGATCGAGGCCGCTCGTATCGCCATGACCCGCTACATCAAGCGTGGTGGCCGCGTGTGGATCACGATCTTCCCGGATCGTCCGCTGACCAAGAAGCCGCTGGGCACCCGAATGGGTTCCGGTAAGGGTACTCCGGAATTCTGGATCGCCAACGTCCACCCGGGTCGCGTTATGTTCGAGATCGGTGGCGTGTCCGAGGATGTCGCTCGCGAGGCTCTGCGCCGCGCAATCGACAAGCTCCCTATGAAGTGCCGTGTTATTGCTCGTGAAGGCGGTGACATCTGATGGCAGTCGGAACTGCAGACTACACCATGAAGAATCTGAACGAGAAGACCAACGAGGAGATTGAGGGCTTCCTCAAGAAGTCCAAGGAAGAGCTGTTCAACCTGCGCTTCCAGTCCGCGACCGGTCAGCTCGAAAACACCGCCCGCCTCAAGGCGGTCAAGCACGATATCGCCAGGATGTACACCATCCTGCGCGAACGTGAGCTCGGCATCAGCCAGGCCCCCGAGGCGACCGAAACGAAAGCTGAGGAGAAGTAATGGCTGAAGAGCGTAACTTCCGCAAGGTTCGTCGCGGTTACGTCGTGTCCGATAAGATGGACAAGACGATTTCCGTCGAGCTCGAGCAGCGTTCGACCCACCCGCTGTACGGCAAGGTCGTTCGTTCTACTCGTACGGTCAAGGTCCATGATGAACACAACGACGCCCACATTGGCGACCTCGTGAGTATTATGGAGACTCGGCCCCTGAGCAAGACCAAGCGTTGGCGTCTCGATACCATTATCGAGCGCGCTAAGTAAATAAGTTCGGCAAGGCTCCGTGAGTCACCCCGCCTGCTTCTCGCAGGCAGGCGGGGTGCTTGGGGAGAACCAGCTCGGCTAAGGAGAATCAATGATTCAGCAGGAAACGCGGCTTCATGTCGCCGACAACACGGGTGCGAAGGAACTCCTCGCCATCCGAGTGCTCGGCGGATCGAAGCGACGCTATGCCGGCATCGGTGACGTGATCGTCGCCTCCGTCAAGGACGCCATCCCTGGCGGGTCGGTCAAGAAGGGCGACGTCGTCAAGGCCGTCGTCGTCCGCACTGTCAAGGAGCACCGTCGTGTTGATGGCTCCTACATCAAGTTCGACGAGAACGCCGCCGTCATTCTCGGCTCCGGCCGTGAACCGAAGGGCACTCGTATTTTCGGACCGGTCGGTCGTGAACTGCGCGACAAGCGCTTCATGAAGATCGTGTCCCTCGCCCCGGAGGTGATCTGACATGGCAGCCAAGATCAAGAGCGGCGACCTGGTCAAGGTCATCCGCGGCAAGGACCGCGGCAAGGAAGGCACCGTCAAGCAGGTGCTGAAGAACGATCGCCTGATCGTTGAGGGCGTGCAGATCGTCAAGAAGCACGTGCGCGCCACTCAGCAGGGCCAGCAGGCCGGCATCGTGTCCGTCGAGGCTCCGATCCATCGCTCCAACGTGATGGTCATCGATCCGGAGACCAAGCAGCCGACCCGCGTGCGCATCGTCGAAAAGGAAGAGGCTCGCGACGGCAAGGTGAAGACCGTGCGCGTCCGTGTTGCCAAGAAGTCCGGAAAGGAGCTGGCATGACCGATACCACTGTCGAAGCGCCGGCAACTCCGCGCTTGAAGCAGAAGTACAACGAGCAGATCGTGCCGGAACTGGAGAAGGAATTCCACTACTCCAACCCGATGCAGGTCGCTCGTGTCCAGAAGGTCGTCGTCTCCATGGGCGTCGGTGCCGCTGCTCGCGACTCCAAGCTCATCGAAGGCGCCGTCAAGGACCTCACCCTGATTACCGGCCAGAAGCCGAAGATCACCAAGGCCAAGAAGTCCGTCGCGCAGTTCCACCTGCGTGAAGGCCAGGCCATCGGCGCCTACGTCACCCTGCGTGGCGAGCGCATGTGGGAGTTCCTGGACCGCCTGCTGACCATGGCTCTGCCGCGTATCCGCGATTTCCGCGGCATCAACGGCAACCAGTTCGATGGTCAGGGCAACTACAACTTTGGCCTCACCGAGCAGTCCATGTTCCACGAGATCGATCCGGATTCGATCGATCACCAGCGTGGTATGGACATCACCGTGGTGACCAGCACCAAGGACGACAAGGAAGCTCGCGTGCTCCTGAAGCACCTCGGCTTCCCCTTCAAGGAGAACTGATATGGCAAAAACCGCTCTTAAGAACAAGGCGGCCGCTAAGCCGAAGTTCAAGGTGCGCGCTTACACGCGTTGCCAGGTCTGCGGTCGTCCCCACTCCGTCTACCGCAAGTTCGGCCTGTGCCGCATCTGCCTTCGCGAGAAGGCCCACCGCGGCGAACTGCCCGGCGTTACGAAGTCCAGTTGGTAAATATCGACGCTGAAGGTCCGCGGCCCGATCGCCATTAAGGCGTGAGGGCGGCGGAAACCATGGCGAGAAAGGGCGTTAGCCCAAATGACAATGACAGATCCGATCGCAGACATGCTTACGCGTCTGCGTAATGCGAGCGCGGCAAAGCACGAGACCGTGGATATGCCGTACTCCAAGTTCAAGAAGAACATCGCCGAGATTCTGAAGCGTGAAGGCTACATCAAGGACTTCACCGCCAAGGAAGCCAAGGTCGGCCAGACTCTTGAGGTCACCCTCAAGTACGGTCCGAACGGCGAACGTTCCATCCAGGGAATCAAGCGCATCTCCAAGCCGGGCCTGCGTCGTTACGCGAAGTCCGATGCTCTGCCGATGCCGCTCGGTGGCCTTGGTATCGCAATCATCTCGACTAGCTCGGGACTGCTGACCCAGAAGGAATGCCTCGACCGAGGCATCGGCGGCGAGATCGTCGCTTTCGTTTGGTGAGAAAGGAGAGCTGAAACATGGCATCGCATATTGGTAAGCTCCCCGTCACCATTCCTGCTGGCGTGGAAGTCAAGATTGACGGACAGTCCTTCAGCGCCAAGGGCGCCAAGGGCACCGATTCCTACGAGATTCCGGAAGGCATCACCGCCCAGGTCGAAGGCAACGAAATCGTCTTCACCCCGGCTGATGATCAGCGTCCGACCCGTGCGAAGCACGGTCTGGCCCGTTCCATCGTGGCCGGCATGGTCAAGGGCGTGCACGACGGTTACTCCAAGACCCTGGAGATCGTCGGCACCGGTTACCGCGCTCAGATGAAGGGCAAGGGCATCGAGTTCTCCCTCGGTTACTCCCACACCATCACCGTTGAGCCGCCGGCTGGCATCGAGTTCGAACTGCCGAACCCGAACCAGGTGATCGTCAAGGGTATCGACAAGCAAGCTGTCGGCCAGTGCGCCGCTAACATCCGCAAGCTCCGTGCTCCGGAACCGTACAAGGGCAAGGGCATCAAGTACGCGGATGAGCACATCCTGCGCAAGGCTGGAAAGGCTGGTAAGTAATGAGCGTCCAGATTTTCGGTAAGGGTAAGAAGGCCGCGCTCAAGCGCCGCCACGCTCGTCTGCGCAAGCGCATCAGCGGTACCCCGGAGCTTCCGCGTCTGGTGGTTACCCGTTCCAACCGTCACATGGTTGCCCAGATCGTCGACGACACCAAGGGCGTTACCTTGGTGAGCGAATCCACTCTGATGAGCGATTTCGCTGGTTTCGAGGGCACCAAGACCGAAGCCGCCAAGAAGGTCGGCGAACTGATTGCCAAGAAGGCTCAGGACGCAGGCATCACCGCGGTCGTGTTCGATCGTGGCGGCAACAAGTATCATGGCCGCGTCGCAGCTGTCGCTGAAGGCGCCCGCGAGGGAGGTCTGGCACTGTGAGCGACAACGAAAAGGAAACCCAAGTGGCTGAAGAAACTCAGAACACTCAGGCTGCCGCTGAGTCCAACAACGAGGACCGCAAGTCCCGTCGTGGCCAGCGTGGCGAGGGTCGTCGTGGCGAGCGTCGCAACCGCCGTGAGGAATCTCACGAGAACGAGATGCTCGACCGCGTGGTGACCATCAACCGCGTGTCCAAGACCCACAAGGGTGGTCGTACGTTCAGCTTCGCCGCCCTCGTGGTGGTCGGCGACGGCAAGGGCACCGTGGGCGTCGGTTACGGCAAGTCCCGCGAGGTTCCGGCCGCAATCGCCAAGGGCCAGCTGGATGCCAAGAAGCACATGTTCAGCGTTCCGCGCGTTCGCGGCACCGTCACCCACCCGGTGATCGGCCACGACGCAGCCGGCACCGTGCTGCTTCGCCCGGCTGCCCCGGGTACCGGTGTTATCGCCGGCGGCGCGGTCCGCGCCGTCATGGAATGCGCCGGCATCACCGACGTCCTGACCAAGTCGATGGGCTCCGCCACCGCCGTCAACGTGGTGCGCGCTACCGTCGACGCCCTCAAGAAGCTTGAGGAGCCGGAAGAGATCGCGGCCCGTCGCGGTCTGTCCCTCGAAGAGGTGGCTCCGGACGAGCTGCTGCGTGCTCGCGCCGCGGGCATCGCCGAAGCCCGCAAGGCCCGTGAAGAAGCACAGGCCAAGGCTGCCGAGAAGGACGGTGAGTGATGACTAACCTGAACATCAAGCTGCACCACGGTCTGGTGAACTCCACTCCGAAGCAGCGTGCTGCGGCTCAGACTCTGGGCCTGAACAAGATCGGCAAGACCGTGACTCGCGAGGACACCCCGGCCCTTCGTGGCCAGCTGCAGGTCCTGCGTCACCTGGTCACCGTTGAGGAGGCTGACTGATTATGGCAGACATTCTGCAGATGCATGACCTGAAGCCGGCTCCGGGTGCCAAGAAGGATCGCATTCGCGTTGGTCGTGGTGAAGGTTCCAAGGGTAAGACCTCGGGCCGTGGCGACAAGGGCACCAAGAAGCGCTACCAGGTTCGTCCGGGCTTCGAAGGTGGCCAGCTGCCGCTGTACATGCGCCTTCCGAAGCTCCGCGGCTTCAAGAACCCGTTCAAGAAGGAATTCCAGGTCGTCAACGTCGCTGCTCTCGCGGAACTGTTCCCGCAGGGCGGCGAGATCACCGTCGCCGATCTGGTCGCCAAGGGTGCCGTCCGTGACGGTTACCCGGTCAAGGTCCTGGGCGACGGCGAGACCACGGTTGCTTTCACCCTCAAGGGTGTCAAGGCTTCCGCTTCCGCCAAGGCCAAGATCGAAGCCGCTGGTGGCTCCATCTCCGAAGACTGATTTCGGAATGAGACTCAGCTAGGCTGAATTACTCATTGAGGCTTCTTCCACATCGTGGAAGAAGCCTCAATTGCTTATATGAGATTCGATGAAGAATCGGAAACAATTAGGAAAAACTCGCAAAAGTATGGGAAATACGCGCATTGGTAGGCAATGTGCGCTAGACTCGGGCGTTAGAGTCTGTTTGCATGGGTGCGCAGACGCGCACGTCGATGGAAGGAATCCTAGGTGAGGACGTTAATCCAGGCCTTGAAGACCAAGGAATTGAGGAACAAGATCCTCTTTACCTTTGGCATCATCATCATTTATCGTATCGGTTCGTTTATCCCGACTCCAGGCGTCGACTACACGGTCGTCCAGCAGTGCGTCGGAAAGATGAACAGCACCTCCGAGAACTTCATCGGTCTGGTGAACCTCTTCTCCGGCGGCGCCATGCTGCAGCTGTCGATTTTCGCGTTGGGCGTCATGCCGTACATCACCGCCTCCATCGTCATCCAGCTGCTGCGCGTGGTCATCCCTCGTTTCGAGGCGCTGCACAAGGAAGGGCAGTCCGGTGAGGCGAAGCTGACCCAGTACACGCGTTATCTGACCATCGGACTCGCGGTGCTGCAGTCCACCACCATTCTGGTGACCGCACGCTCCGGAGCCCTGTTCAACTACCAGTGCTCGCAGGTCGTGCCGGACGGTTCGGTGTGGAACCTCGTCGTCATGGTGCTCATCATGACCGGCGGTACCGGCCTGATCATGTGGATGGCCGAACTCATCACCGACAAGGGACTCGGCCAGGGCATGTCCATCCTGATCTTCATGTCCATCTGCTCGGGCTTCCTGCCGCAGCTGTGGGAGATCGGCTGGGGCACCAAGGGCACCGACGGCGACTGGGCCAAGTTCGCCGCGGTCGTCGGCGTGCTGCTCGTCATCATGATTCTCGTCATCTACGTCGAGCTGTCGCAGCGCCGCATCCCGGTGCAGTACACCCGTCGTATGATCGGACGCAAGATGTACGGCGGCTCGTCCACGTACCTGCCGCTGAAGATCAACATGAGCGGTGTCATCCCGCCGATTTTCGCGTCCTCCATTCTGGCGGTGCCGACACTGATCGCCCAGTTCGGCAATTCCGACCAGTCGTGGGTCAAGTGGATCAATTCGAACCTCGCCAACACCACCTCCGTGTGGTACATCGCGCTGTACGCGCTCATGATCGTGTTCTTCTGCTTCTTCTACACGGAGATCACCTTCAATCCGGACGAGACCGCCGACAACATGAAGCAGTACGGCGGATTCATCCCGGGCATCCGCGCGGGCAACGCGACCAGCCGCTACCTGAGCTACGTGATGAACCGTCTGAACACGGTGGGTGCCGTGTACCTGCTGTTCGTGGCGCTTATCCCGACCGTGCTCATCATGGCGCTGAACCTCAACACCAAGCTGCCGTTCGGCGGCACCACCATCCTGATCATCGCGGGCGTCGGACTCGACACCCTGCGTCAGGCCAAGGCCCAGACCGAGCAGTTCCAGTACGCTGGCTTCCTGTTCGAGGGCACCGACCACAAGGAAGGCAAGTAAAAGCCTGGCCATATGGCACCGTCCTCGTCGCGGGGGCGGTGCCATATGGCCGTTTACAGTAACCAAAGAGTATCCGAGACTCCGCAAGGAGCATGACGAAACGGAGAACAACATGCGACTGCTGATCATGGGCCCGCAAGGCGTCGGCAAAGGAACCCAGGCCGCTTTGCTGAGCAAGCATTACGGTATTCCGGCGATCTCCACCGGCGATATCTTCCGCTACAACATCAAGAACAAGACCGAGCTCGGCGTCGAAGCGCTCACGTACATCAACAAGGGCGAGCTGGTCCCCGACGAACTGACCAACAAGATCGTCAAGGATCGTCTGGCCATGGACGACGCCAAGAACGGTTGGATCCTCGACGGCTACCCGCGCAACGCCTCCCAGGTCGAGGCCCTGGACGCCATCCTCAAGGATCTCGGCACCCCGCTCGACGCGGTGGTCGCGCTCGACGCCGACCACGACGTGCTGATGGAACGCATGAAGAAGCGCGCCGAAATCGAGGGCCGTTCCGACGACACCCCGGAAGCCATTGCCAAGCGTCTTGACGTCTATGCCAAGGAAACCGCTCCGCTGCTGTCCATCTACAAGGACCGCGGCCTGCTCAAGACGTTCGACGGCGTCGGCGCGGTGGACGAGATCCAGGCCACCATCGTGGCGGAGCTCGGCTGAATCCATTAGCATAAAACACACGAAAACGGGAATTACGACACGCCGAGCATGTCGTAATTCCCGTTTTCGTGTATTCTTGCAAGTTGGTGTGTCTTCGGGCACACTATAGTAATCGCCAAGGAACGGAACGAGGCTCATGGCTAAAGACGGTGTGATTGAAGTCGAAGGACAGGTAGTGGAAGCACTGCCGAACGCGATGTTTCGTGTCGAACTCGAGAACAAGCATATCGTGCTGGCAACCATCTCGGGCAAGATGAGGAAGAACTACATCCGCATTCTGCCGCAGGATCGCGTTGTGCTGGAAATGAGCCCATACGATCTGAACCGCGGCCGCATTACGTACCGTTACAAGTAAAGGTACACAAGCAAAGGAAAACCATGAAGGTCAGCCCTAGTGTGAAGAGGATCTGCGAGAACTGCCGCGTGATCCGTCGTCACGGCCGCGTCATGGTGATCTGCACTAACCCGCGCCACAAGCAGCGTCAGGGCTGAGCAGATCCAAGCGGCATAACAGTACAGGCGCTGAGTCACAGCTCGCCACGGCGAGATGAACCCCGGGTTCGCAGGCCCGGGCCGGGAAACCGGACGACTCGGTGCAAGACCTGCGGAAACAGAAGGAATCGCAATGGCACGTCTTGCCGGAGTCGACATCCCCAATGAGAAGCGCATCGAGATCGCCCTCACCTACATCTTTGGTGTTGGTCGTACTCGTGCCAAGGAAACGCTTGCCGCGACCGGTATCAACCCGGACATTCGCGTCAAGGATCTGACGGATGAGCAGCTGATCACGCTGCGTGACTACCTCGAGGGTAACTACAAGATCGAGGGTGATCTGCGTCGTGAGATCGATGCGGATATCCGCCGTAAGATTCAGATCAACTGCTACCAAGGCCAGCGTCACCGTAAGGGACTTCCTGTGCGCGGTCAGCGCACCAAGACCAATGCACGTACCCGCAAGGGTCCGAAGCGCACGGTCGCCGGAAAGAAGAAGGCCACCAAGTAATCGGTGGCTGTTAGCCCAGGCCACGAGATGATCGCATCTCATCGTCTGGGCATCAAAGCAAATTCGTTATTAGGAAACGAGGGTCAATGGCAGCTCAAAAGCAAGCCGCGCGCAAGCCGCGTCGCCGCGACCGCAAGTCGGTCCCGGTTGGGCAGGCGCACATCAAGTCCACTTTCAACAACACCATCATCTCGATCACCGACCCGTCCGGCGCAGTTGTGTCCTGGGCGTCCGGTGGCGATGTCGGCTTCAAGGGCTCCCGCAAGTCCACGCCGTACGCCGCTGGCATGGCCGCCGAGTCCGCAGCCCGCAAGGCTATGGAACACGGTCTGAAGAAGGTCGACGTGTTCGTGAAGGGCCCGGGTTCCGGTCGTGAAACCGCCATCCGCTCCCTGCAGTCCGCAGGCCTCGAGGTCGGTTCCATCACCGACGTCACCCCGCAGGCACACAACGGCGTTCGTCCTCCGAAGCGCCGTCGCGTCTGAGCACTAGAAGAAATCATCGATCCAAAGCCGCTTATGGCCGGTGAGTGCACCACCGGCCTGAAGCTGAAAGGATAACCACAGTGCTTATCGCACAGCGTCCGACACTTACCGAGGAATCTCTCAACCCTCAGCGTTCCCGCTTCACCATCGAGCCTCTTGAGCCTGGTTTCGGCTACACGCTTGGCAACTCGCTGCGTCGTACCCTCTTGAGCTCCATCCCTGGAGCGGCTGTGACTTCGGTGCGCATCTCCGGTGTCCCGCACGAGTTCACCACTCTGCCGGGCGTTGAAGAGGACGTTACCGAGATCCTGCTGAACATCAAGGGCATCGTGCTCACCAGCGAATACGATGAGCCGGTTGTCATGTATCTGCGCAAGAGCGGCAAGGGCGAGGCCACCGCGGGTGATATCACCCCGCCGGCCGGCGTCACCATCGCCAACCCGGACAAGCATATCGCCAACCTCGCGGAAGACGGCGAGCTCGAGATCGAGTTCACCGTCGAGCGTGGCCGCGGTTATGTGCCAGCCCAGATGAACAAGCAGGACAATGCCGAGATTGGCCGCATTCCGGTCGACTCGATCTACTCCCCGGTGCTCAAGGTGAGCTATCGTGTGGAAGCCACCCGCGTGGAACAGCGCACTGACTTCGACAAGCTCATCCTGGACGTGGAGACCAAGCCGGCAATCTCCCCGCGCGATGCCGTCGCATCCGCAGGTTCCACTCTGGTGGAGCTCTTCGGCCTGTGCCGTGAGCTCAACACCCAGGCGGAAGGCGTCGAGGTCGGCCCTGCCCCGGTGGCAGAGGAGACCAACCCGGAGATGGCCGTTCCGATCGAGGACCTCAACCTCACCCAGCGCAGCTACAACTGCCTGAAGCGCGAGGGCATCCACACGATCGGCGAATTGGTCAACCACACCGAGCAGGATCTGCTCGACATCCGTAATTTCGGTATGAAGTCCATCGACGAAGTCAAGGAAAAGCTCCAGTCCCTCGGTCTGGCGCTCAAGGCTTCCCCGCTTGGCAACTTCGATACCAACAACCTCGAAGGTGGCACGTTCTTCTCGCCTGAAGACGAGTGATCCGCCGCTTTTGACATAACCGCTTCGTCGGGTTCGGACGTTCGGGCCTTTGCCCACCTGAATTCGACGGGGCCATCAAGGAGTAACAATGCCTACACCAAAGAAGGGTCCGCGTCTGGCCTCCAGCCCGGCTCATGAGCGCCTGATGCTCGCGAACATGGCCACCAGCCTGTTCCAGCGTGGCCGTATCACCACCACTCTGCCGAAGGCCAAGCGCCTCCGTCCGCTGGCTGAGCGTCTGATCACGCTCGCCAAGCGTGGTGATCTGCACAACCGTCGTCGCGTGATGCGCGTCATCCGCAACAAGTCCGTTGTGCACAAGCTGTTCACCGAGATCGCCGAGCAGATGGAGCAGCGTGAGGGTGGCTACACCCGCATCGTCAAGATCGCTCCGCGTCGCGGCGACGCCGCTCCGGCGGCCATCATCGAGCTCGTCACCGAGCCGGTGAGCCCGAAGCAGGCAGTGGTCAAGGAAGCCGAAGCCGCAACCAAGGTTGCCGCCAAGGAAGCTCCGGAAGCCGCAGCTGAGGAAGCTCCGGCCGAGAAGGCCGAGTGAGTCGGCTTTCCAGCTGAATCTCGCTGAATGAGGGGATTGGAAATCGAAAGGTTTCCAATCCCCTCATCGCATTTGGGCATCGTCAGGGCACATCATACGCAAGGCCCGCAAGGTCGCCGCAAACGAGGCGGATGAGACGACCGTTTGCTAAGCTCGGTGCCGTGAGACTGCGAATCGATTTGGCATATGACGGCACCGACTTCTACGGATGGGCGAAGCAGCCCGACCTGCGCACCGTGCAGGGGGAAGTGGAACGTGTGCTGCATACCGTGCTCCGCGTGCCCGAAGGGGACGCGGACGAGCCATTGCGTCTTACGGTTGCGGGAAGAACGGATACCGGCGTGCACGCCTCGCATCAGGTCTGCCACCTCGACGTCGATGGGAAGACCCTGGAACGGTGCGTCGGCCATATGAACGTTCCCGCGGTCACCGCATTGCAACGTCGCCTGCAACGCATGCTGCCGAAGGACATCGTCATCCACCGCGTCTCGCAGGCCCCCGAGGGATTCGACGCGCGTTTCTCCGCGCTGGAACGCACCTACGTGTACCGCATCGCCGACCGATCCAGCGAGATCGATCCACGTACCCGAGGATTCGTGCTGCATATCGACGACGTGTTGAATCTCGACGCCATGAACCGGGCGGCCGCGATGACGATCGGACTGCACGACTTCGGATCGTTCGCCACGCCGAATCCGGGAGGCACCACGATACGCGAGGTCAAAACCGCCTACTGGCGGCGCGTGCCGCAGCGTCCCCTGATCGCCGACGACATGGCAATGGGGGAGCGGTACCGCACGCCGGCCGTGGAATCCGGTCTGGCGTGCTTCACCATCGTCGCGGACGCGTTCGCCCGCAACATGGTGCGGTCCCTGGTGAACGGCTGCGTGCAGGTCGGCATAGGCAAACGGTCCCTGGACTGGTTCGCGGGGAAAATGGAGACGCCGCTGCGTGAGGGGTCCACGGGTCCGATCGCGCCGCAGGGACTGACTTTGGAGCACATCGAATACCCATCGGATGACCAGTTGGCGGCACGTGCCGAATCGATTCGCGCGAAGCGCACGCTGTGATCCGTCAAATAGGTGTGAGCCGCCTGACACGTCTGAGCCGCTGGAGGCGGATCGAATACGGACAACCGATGGAAGAGTGGTAGGCATTCCATGCATCCGTCCCATGCATCCGGCTCTTCGAATCGGCCTCAAAAGCGCCCGATAAAGAATATTTCCGGTATATGGACGATACCCCCCTACATTATGAGACAAACTCGTTCCACAATATGAAACGAGTTTGTCTCGGAAACCCCCAAGGGCTAATACAGTCACGTAGCGAATACGAGCATGGGGATGTTCGAAGGGGGTCGCATGATCAAATATATTCTCAAACGCATCGCCAACTACGTGGTGATGCTGTTCATCGCAGTGTCGCTGACGTATTTCCTGGCAAGCGCGTTCATGGATCCGCGTTCGAACTACATGTCCAGGCATCCGCATCCGCCGATCGCCTCGATCAACCGTTCTCTTGACCTTGCCAACATCAACGACCAGACGCCGGTCATCATCCGTTACGGACGCTGGTTGAAGAACATCGTGACACGTTGGGATTGGGGACTGAGCCCGGACCAGTCGCCGGTGGGCCCCGCGATCGCGTCCCGCATCGGCGCATCCGTCCAGCTGGTGACGCTCGCCACCATCCTCGGCGTGGTCTTCGGCGTCAGCATCGGCGTGTACACCGCCATCCGCCAGTACAAGTGGCAGGACCGCGCGTTGAACACCGTCGCCACATTCTTCCTGGTCATCCCGACCGCCGTGCTCGGTCTGCTGATCGTATTGCTCGCCATCAGCTTCAACAAAGCCACCGGCGGCAGAATCTTCTATGTGACGGGTCTGCATTCGTATACCGGGTCGAATCCGCTGATGTGGTTCCTCGACTTCGCCCAGCATCTGGTATTGCCGACCATCGTGCTCACCATCCCCGGCATGGTCAGCTACCATCTGACGCAACGCACGTATCTGCTCGATACGATGAACGCCGATTATGTGCGCACCGCCCGCGCCAAGGGCCTGCCGCTCAACATCGCCATCCGCCGTCACGCATTGCGCACGTCGTTGATTCCGACGGCCGTCGATGTGGCGTTCTCCATCGCCAGCGTGTTCACCGGCGCCGTGATCACCGAAACCGTGTTCGCCATCAATGGTGTCGGATCCTACTTCGTGCAGGCCATCGGACAGAACGACATCAACGGTTCCGTGGCAGTCACCGCGTTCGGTGGCGTTTGCACGTTGACCGGCGCACTGCTTGCCGATATCTTCTCCGCATGGCTCGATCCACGCATCCGCCTGAGCTGAATAGGTGATTTTCCATGAGTAGCGCACTCGAATATGATGAGACCGTCGAAAACGAGGCGGACAAGGAGCCGAACCTGGAGGAGCAGGGCGGTTCCGGCAACAAAGCGGCCGCCGACTCCTTCAAACGCACCGGTCGAATGACCCTGTACGTCAGGCGTTTCATGCGTCGCAAGTCCGCCGTCGTCGGATTGGTGATGCTGCTGGTATTGATTTTCTTCGCGCTTTTCGGTTCCAAACTTTCCAAGTGGAGCTATGACGAGCCCGATTTCACCGCGCTGGGCTCCGGCCCGACCGCGGACCACTGGTTCGGCACCACCGTCGGTGGTTCCGATTTGTACGCCATGGTGGTACGCGGCCTCGGACGTTCGCTGTCGATCGGTCTGCTGAGCTCCATCGGCACCACGGTGATCGCCGCGATCGTGGGCACCGCGATCGCCTACTTCGGCGGCTGGTTCGAAAAGGTCGGCATGTGGCTGCTCGACATGCTGCTGGTCGTGCCGTCATTCCTGCTGATCGCGCTGATCGTCAGCTCCGCCACCGGCGGCAGCGATTGGTTGTGGCTGGTGTTCGGCCTGACCGCGTTCGGCTGGATCGGCTATGCGCGTACGTTGCGCACGCTGACGTTGAGCCTGCGCGAACGCGAGTACGTGCACGCGGCGAAATACATGGGCGTTCCGGCATTCCGCATCATCGTGCGCCATCTGGTGCCGAATCTGGGCTCCGTGCTGACCATCAACACCGTGCTCGGCGTCATCGGCGCGGTCAACAGCGAAACCGCCCTGAGCTTCCTGGGCCTGGGCATCAAAGCGCCCGACACCTCGTTGGGAACGTTGCTGAACGCCGGACAGACCACGGTGATGACCTCGCCATGGATTCTGCTGTTCCCGTCCATCGTGCTGATCGTATTGACCTTCTCCGTGCAGCTGATCGGCGATGGACTGCGCGATGCCATCGACCCGTATTCCCGTTCCGCTGGAAAGGCTGAGTGAGCCCGAAATGACCAATCACAACGAATCGCAAGAGGAGCAGCCCGTCCTCGAGGTGCGCGACCTGCATGTGAGCTTCGCCTCCGAGGCCGGCGTGGTGCGCGCCGTGCGCGGCGTCGACTTCGACCTCTACCGCGGCAAGACGCTCGGCATCGTCGGCGAATCCGGCTCCGGCAAGTCGGTGACGTCCATGGCGATCATGGGATTGCTCGACAAGAACGCCAGCGTCAAAGGCTCCGTGCGCTACCGCGGCGAGGAGCTGCTCGACAAGAACGATCTGGAGATGAGCAAGATCCGCGGCAAGGGCATCGCCATGGTCTTCCAGGACCCGCTGTCCGCGCTGACCCCGGTGTTCTCCATCGGCGACCAGATCAAAGAGGCGCTGACGATCCACAACCCCGGCATGAGCGCCGAGCAGATCCACGACCGTTCCATCGAACTGATGAACCTGGTGGGCATCCCGGAACCGGAAAAGCGGCTGACGGCGTTCCCGCACCAGTTCTCCGGCGGCATGCGCCAGCGCGTGATGATCGCCATGGCCATCGCCAACAACCCGGACGTCATCATCGCCGACGAGCCGACCACCGCGCTGGACGTGACGATTCAGGCGCAGGTACTCGAAGTGCTGAAGAAGGCACAGCGCGAAACCGGCGCGGCCGTCATCTTCATCACCCACGATCTGGGCGTCATCGCCGGCATGGCCGACGACATCCTCGTCATGTACGCCGGCCGCCCGGTGGAGCATGCGAACGTCGACAGCATCTTCGCGCATCCCGCCATGCCCTACACGATGGGATTGCTGGGCGCGGTTCCGCGTTCCGACCGCGGCAGCGACAAACGCCTCGTCCCCATTCCCGGTTCGCCGGTCAACCTCACCGACCTGCCGAAGGGCTGCCCGTTCGCACCGCGTTGCCCGATGGCCACCGACGCATGCCGTCAGCAGGAACCCGCGCTCAAGCCCGTCGCCGGCTTGGACGGACAGTATGCGGCATGCCTGCGCGCCGACGAGATCGCCAGCAAAGGACTCACCTTCCACGACGTGTACCAGGTGGGTGACCGCATGCCGTCCAAGTTCGCGCATATTCCGCGCGAGCAGCGCAAGACGGTGCTTGAGTTGAAGGACGTGTGCAAGACCTTCCCCGTGACATCGGGCGGGTTCCTTCGTCGCAAGATCGGCGAGGTGCATGCCGTGGACGGCGTGAGCCTCGACGTGCGCGAAGGCGAGACCGTCGCTTTGGTGGGCGAGTCCGGCTCCGGAAAATCCACCACGCTGACGCAGGTCATGAACTTCACCAAGCCGGAATCCGGCTCCATCACCATCTTCGGCAAGACGTTGGAGAAGCGCATGCCTCGCGAGACGCGTCGCGAGCTGCGTTCGCAGGTGCAGTACGTGTTCCAGGACCCGATGAGCTCGCTCGACCCCCGTCTGCCGATCTACGATGTGCTCGCCGAACCGTTGAAGGTGCAGCACAAGAGCCATGAGGAGATCCGCCAGCGCATCGGCGAACTCATGCGGCTGGTGGAATTGAACCCCGATCAGGTGGATCGCTTCCCGACGCAGTTCTCCGGTGGCCAGCGCCAGCGCATCGCCATCGCACGCGCCTTGGCGGTGAATCCGAAGCTGGTGCTGCTTGACGAGCCGGTCTCCGCGCTGGACGTCTCCATCCAGGCCGGCGTGATCAACCTGCTGGAGGATCTGCAGAACAAGCTCGGCGTCGCGTACCTGTTCGTGGCGCACAACCTGTCGGTGGTACGCCACATCTCCAGCCGCATCGCGGTGATGTATCTGGGTCGGCTTGTGGAGGTCGGCGACACGGACGACGTGTTCGACAATCCGCTGCATCCGTACACCAAGGCTTTGATGAGCGCGGTTCCCGTTCCCGATCCGCAGAAGGAACGGTCCCGCAAACGCGTCGTGCTGCAGGGCGAACTGCCCAGCGCGACCGAGACCTTCGCCGGCTGCCCGTTCGCGGGACGTTGCCCGCTGATGCCGACGCTGACGAAGGAACAACAGGCGCGTTGCCTGGGCGAACGCCCGGCGATGCGCGCCTCGCAAGAGACTTCCCGTGGCGGCAGCCATACGGTTGCCTGCCATTTCGCTTGATGCCAATCAAGCACGGGTTGGATCCGCAGATGCGGATCTTGAGAATAATGGAGGGGAAAATGAACAAGAAAAGCAAGCTTATGACGCTTGCGGCCGTGATGGCGTCGTTCTCGATGCTGTTCGCCGGCTGCGGCGCGGGCAGCAGTTCTTCATCGAGCACGCTGAAGGCCGAACCGGCCGACGGCGTTCCGTCGTCGTACACCGGCGACCTACCGCTGCCCAGCGTCAAGCAGCGTTACGACAACCACCTGTCCCGTGACAAGGTCAAGGATGGCGGCACGCTGACGCTCGGCATCTCCGAGATCGGCCCGAACTGGAACTACCTGAGCACCGACGGCAACACCGGATACATGTCCGAACTGTGGAGCTGGTACCAGCCGAGCCTGCTGGTCTCCGACCAGGTCTCCGGCTCGCCGATCAAGGTGAACAAGGACTACCTGACCGACATGAAGCTGGTCAGCAAGGATCCTATGGTCGTGCAGTACGACATCAACCCGAAGGCCAAGTGGAACGACGGCAGCGACATCGACTGGACCGCGTTCAAGGCCACCTGGGAAGCCAACAACGGCTCCAACCCGGACTACAACCCGCCGAGCACCGATGGCTTCGACAAGATCGCCAGCGTCGAAGAGGGCTCGAACGCCAAGCAGGTGATCGTCAAGTACCAGACCCCGTACTACCCGTGGCAGCTGGTGTTCTCCGACCTGGTGAACCCGAAGGCCGCCGATGCCAAGACCTTCACCCAGGGATGGGTGAAGAACCCGCACAACGAATGGGCCGCCGGCCCGTTCAAGGTGCAGTCCTTCAGCGACTCCCAGGTCACGTTCGTGCCGAACGAGAAGTGGTGGGGCGACAAGCCGAAGCTGAGCAAGGTCGTCTACAAGCAGATGGAAAGCAGCGCCGAGCTCAACGCCTTCCAGAACGGTGAGATCGACGCGGCCAGCGCCAGCACCAAGGACGACATCAAGCAGGTGCGTGGCGTGAAGAACACGCAGCTGCGTTACGGCTACAGCACCACCACCCGTGTGATCGAGTACAACGGCAAGTCCAAGCCGCTCGACGACATCAAGGTGCGCAAGGCCCTGACCCAGGCGTTCGACGTCAAGACCTACAACAGCGTGCAGTATCAGGGCATGAAGTGGGATACTTCCCAGCCGGGCTCCGAGCTCATGATGCCGTACCAGAAGGGCTACGAGTACAACATGCCGGCTGAAGCCAAGTACAACGTCGCCAATGCCAAGAAGACCCTCGAATCCGACGGCTACAAGATGGGCAAGGACGGCTACTACGCCAAGGGCGGCAAGACCCTGCAGGTCTCGTTCACCTACTTCGGCGACGACGCCACCCAGCAGGCTCTGGCCACCGCGTACCAAGCCATGCTGAAGAAGGCCGGCGTGAAGGTCAAGGTCGTCAACAAGACCGAGAGCAAGTTCTCGTCCACCGTGACCAGCGGCGACTACCAGGTGCTGCCGATGGCATGGCAGGCGACCGCGGCGCTCGGCTTCGTCACCTCCGCCCCGCAGCTGTACACCTCCGACGGCCCGTCGAACTTCACCTACGTCGGCAGCAAGGAAGTCGACTCCCTCGTGAAGAAGGCCGGCGCCCTGTCCGACTACAGCGAGCAGACCAAGGCCACCAACAAGGCCGAGAAGGCTGCATTGGCCCTCTACGGCACCATCCCGGTGTCCACCGCTCCCGCCTACACCGCCACGAAGAAGGGCCTGGCCAACTACGGCCCGTCCGGCTTCGCGGGCTCCCTGCCGCAGGACATCGGCTGGCAGAAGTGAGCCGATCCGGCGAACCGGCATGATGCCCGACGCATAGCGCCGCGCATCGTCGCCTACGCCGGCAAACGGTGATCGATCCCCGGGGAGCGTCATGCGCATCATGCCATGACGCTCCCCGGGGATTATTTGTCACCGGCATGTTACGGGCCGTTGACATGTTCATTGCCGAGACAATGCCGTAACAATCCAACCCGCTTTCCGGTAACTCCCGCCAGTTACGTTCGTTGCTATCAGGGCGCGAAGCCTTGCCATTCGCATGCGTTTTTGGGGCAGAAGGAGCGTGGAACGATGATTGAATCCGCCGCACGTAAGCTGGCATCGGAACTGGTGGACCGCAGGGCGTCCATCAATCGGGAGCTGAGCCGCAACGGGGTGCGTTTCGGCATCTACAAGAACGGCGAATACCACGATCGGCTGTTCCCCTACGACCCCGTGCCGCGCATCATCGAATCCGACGAATTCGATGGGATGGAAGCCGGACTGAAACAGCGCGTGAACGCGTTGAACGCCTACCTGCGCGACATCTATTCCGACAAACGCGCCATCAAAGACGGCGTCGTTCCGGAAGAATACGTGTACACGTCCGCCGGGTACTTCCCGCAGGTCAACGGCGTGACGCCGCCCGGTGGCATCTTCGCCCACATCGCCGGAGAGGATCTGGTGCAGGGGCAGGACGGCAGATGGTGGGTGCTGGAAGACAATCTGCGCATCCCG
This sequence comes from Bifidobacterium sp. UBA6881, assembly GCA_002451435.1. Lineage (GTDB taxonomy): Bacteria > Actinomycetota > Actinomycetes > Actinomycetales > Bifidobacteriaceae > Bifidobacterium. The sequence goes on from DKCF01000077.1 coordinate 31,982, forward strand.
TCCGGAGCCAGCTATCCGCTGTTCGCACGCGACATCGAACGAAGGATCACGCCGCGCCTGTTCCGCGACGTGCGCGTGCGCGACAACCGCGATTATCCGCGACTGCTGCGCAAATCCATGGATTTCGTCTCCACCGAAGGCATCGCCGTCGTGCTGACGCCGGGACGGTACAATTCCGCGTTCTTCGAACACGCGTATCTGGCCGAGAAAACCGGCGCCGCGCTCGCCTTCCCGGAAGACCTCGAAGTGGTCGACAACAAGCTCTACTTCCTGGATTATTCCGGCAAGAAGCACCGCGTCGGCGTGGTCTACCGCCGTCTTTCCGACGAATACCTCGACCCGTTCGCGTTCAACCCGGATTCCGTGATCGGCGTGCCGGGAATCCTCTCCGCGTACCGAGCCGGCAATGTGGCGATCGTCAACGCGCCGGGCAACGGCGCCGCCGACGACAAGGCCATCTATTATTTCGTTCCCGCCATGATCCGCTACTATCTCGGCGAGGAGCCGATTCTGCACAACGCGCCGACCTACATGCCGATGTTCGACAAGGACCGCAAGGAAGTGCTCGACCGGCTCGGCGAACTCGTCATCAAGGATGTGGCCGAGGCCGGCGGCTACGGCGTGGTGTTCGGATCCTCGCTCGACCGGTCGCAGCGCGAGGAACTCGCGGACCGCATCAAGGCGGAGCCGCGCCGGTTCATCGCGCAGGAGGTCATCCAATTCCGCGACATCGATGTGGTCGATCCCGACACCGGCGAGATGAGTCCGCGCAAATGCGATCTGCGCGCGTTCGTGGTGACCGGCAAGAACACGCATGTGTGGTATTCGGGCCTGACCAGATATTCGTCGGTGCCTGGGCAGATGATCGTCAACTCGTCGCAGGGCGGCGGATTCAAGGACACCTGGGTGCTGGCCAAGGATTCCGGCGTGGAGCATGATTGCGCGCCCGGCATGGAAAGCATCCACCTGCTCGAGCAGTCCCGCAAGCACTCGCTGGCTTTGGTCACCGCGTCGAAGGCCGACAACCTGTATTGGCTCGGCCGGTACACCGAACGCGTGTTCACGACGCTGAGCCAGTTCTTCCCCTTCTACGACCGGGTCATGGATACGGACGTGGACGCGTTCCGCCCGTTCGCCAAGGCATTGGACCTGCCGGAGGATTTCGAGGACTTCGACGCGTTCATCCACAGTTTCCTGTATGACGAGAAAAACCCCGATTCCGTGCGCAGCGCCATCGTCTATGCGTTCAACAACGCGGTGATCCTGCGGCCGGAACTCGGTTCCCGCTCGCTGCAGCAGGTCGAACTGGCCATGAGCTCCATCGTGGAGGCCTCGGAACATGGAACCGAAGAGGCCGACATCTTCAAGCATCGTGACATCGCCGACAACATGCTCGCCTTCTGGGGAGGTGTGGAGAACTCGCCCGTCGACCCGACGCTCAAATCCTTCATCTTCGTCGGCAAATACATGGAACGGCTCGACCTGTACACCCGCTTCGGATACTCCGTCGAGGAGCTCAAGGCGCCGTTCGCGAAGCTCGGCGCGTACATCGCGCCTTTGGACGGGCTGCCGGTGCCGCAATGCTTCGCCGAGGGGCTTCGCTGGCTGGTGGGGCAGTTGCCGGACCGCGGCTACGCCGATCTGGCGAAGACGCTCGGCGCGTTGCTCGACGATTTCAACGACCGCATCTGCATGAAGGACCTGAAGGACCTCGGCATGCTCAACGCGATGGACATGGATGCCAAGCGCATCTGATCGATGGCATGCCGACATGCACGGCGGGTGGTATAAGTTGCCTTGTGCATCCGCCCGCCATCGTGCATGGCGCGGGATTCGCTTACGCGGACGCGGACCGCATGGAACAGAGAAGCTGCGTTGAGGAGAACGACGTGAAGAAACTGGTGTTTGATTACGAGATGAAGCTTTCCTTCAGCTCTCCGGTGACCGACCATCGATTCCAGTTGCGGTGCATCCCCGCCACCGGCCCGAGGCAGCAGGTCGTGGACGTGGCGGTGAAGATCGAACCCGATGTGGAGCTCGACACCACCATCGATTCCTTCGATTCCGTCGTGATGACCGGCTTCATCGCCGAACCGCACACCATGTTCAACTATTCGGTGACGGGCATCGCCTTCGTCGACAACGCGAATATCAAATCGGAGATATACAAGCCCCTGTATCGCTTCAATTCCGCGCTGACCATTCCGGGGCCTGCCATCAACGCCATGATCGACGTGTGCAGGAGGCGCATCGCGGCGTTGCCGTCCGACAGCACGCCGATCGACCAGGCGCGCGAGGTGATGGATGAGGTGTACAGGGCGTTCGTCTACACGCCGCTGTCCACCACCATCCGCACGACCGCCGAAGAGGCGCTCGCGCAGCGCAAGGGCGTGTGCCAGGATTACGCGCATGTCATGCTGTCCGTATGCCGCCACGTCGGCCTCACCGCGCGCTACATCGCCGGATTGCTGGGCGGCGAGGGGGCGACGCACGCTTGGGTGGAGGTCTACCACGACGGTCGTTGGATCGGTCTGGACCCGACGCACAACCGCATGGTCGACGACAACTACATCACCATCGCGCATGGCCGTGATTACCGCGACTGCATGCTCGACATCGGCATCTTCTCCGGTTGCGACGTGAAACAGCACCAGTGGGTGAACGCCTCCGTGCATGAACAGGAGTCCTGAGTCGCGCCGCGCGGTGGTCGCGGGCGGTAACGGCAAGCCATGAGTCCGCGGGCGGTAAGAGCGGCAAGGCGGGCCGAAAACGTACCGCTCGATTTGCCGCTTTTCGAAAGTCCGATCAGGGCATTTCACGCAATCGAACGTCGAACGGGCCATATGGCGCAAACCCTTGGAAACACTGGGTTTTCGGCATGAAAAAAGGGTTTCGGGAAAACCTCGAAACCCTTGGTGGCGGATAAGGCGAGATTCGAACTCGCGGAGGGGTTCGCCCTCACACGCTTTCGAGGCGTGCTCCTTAGACCGCTCGGACACTTATCCATTC